>JAHEBL010000033.1:12070-33891 GCA_024642265.1 Haliea sp.
GAACGGCTTTACGTCGGTAAAGAAAAGCGGCTGGCAGACTACCCGGAATCCCTGGAGAGCTGGCGAAACTTCGACAAAAAGTACAAATAAAACCGGCACGCGATACTTTTCGGCACCGGCAGCTTGCTCTGCGCGCATAGGTGTGGCTCATCCCGTTAGACTGAGCTGCTTGTTTCCAAACAAAGGCAAGAACATAAACGCAATGACAAAAAAATTGAACACCGTTCGACTGAACCAGACCATGCTTCGAATCAAGGATCCGGAGCGATCACTGCCATTCTATCGTGATGTTATCGGCATGGAACTGCTGGAGAAATTTGATTTTGAAAAAATGGGTTTCACCCTGTACTTCCTCGGATTCAAGGATGCTCTGGAAGGGGAGCGCCCGGAAGATCGAGGCGATCGTGTCGAGTGGGTGTTTCGCCAGAGTGCTTTGCTGGAATTGACGCATAACTGGGGCACGGAAAGCGACGAGAGCTTTCCCGGGTATCACCATGGCAATTCTGACCCGCGCGGTTTTGGCCATATCGGCATTACCGTTCCCGATGTACATGGCATCTGTGAGCGTTTTGAGAAGCTGAAGGTCCCATTCGTCAAGCGCCCTGATGACGGCTCGATGAAGGGCCTGGCATTTATCCAGGATCCGGACGGTTACTGGATAGAGGTCCTCTCGCCGCAAGGCTTGCGCGATATTATTGCCGAGCACAGTTCGTAAAGAGATCGTCTTTGTCTCATTGAAGGGTTGGAGAATCAAATATGGATCTCGGTATACAGGGGAAAACTGCTCTGGTGGCCGCCGCGAGCGATGGACTGGGTAAAGCAGTCGCACTCCGCCTGGCCGCTGAGGGGGCTAACATTGTGATCTGCGCGCGTAATCCCGGGCGTTTACAAGCCGCCGTGCAAGAGATTAGAGCCACAAACGCCGCCGTGCATGTCAACGGATTTGAAGCAGACCTGGGCAGCGCAGACGATATCAGCCAGCTTGGCGATCAGCTGCGAAAAAACCAACTTGGCATCGACATCCTCGTGAATAATGCAGGGGGGCCGCCGCCCGGATTCTGTGACGATATAGAAGACCGGCAATGGCAACAGGCGTTTGACCTTACGATGATGTCTGCGGTCCGCCTGAGCCGTTTGGCTTTGGAGCATATGCGCACCCGGCAGTGGGGGCGCATCATAAATATAACCTCCTACTCGGTAAAGCAGCCGATGCCACAGATGGTGCTGTCAAACAGTATCCGTATGAGTGTTGTTGGCTGGGCAAAAACACTCAGTAATGAGGTGGCCTGCGAAGGCATTACAGTGAACAATGTATGCCCGGGCTGGACACGCACTGGCCGTGTCGAGCAACTCCTTAAGGCTCGTGCACGGGAGAGTCACCTGGAACCGGAAGAAATCGAACAGGCCTTGATTGCAGCGATTCCAAGCAAGCGGATCGGTGAGGTCGATGAACTTGCCGATGTCGTCGCTTTTCTGGCCTCGGCAAGAGCCTCCTACGTCACCGGGACAACGCTACCGGTTGACGGTGGTGCCGTTAGTGCGGCCATGTGACGAAAATGAGTATTCATTCGGCGCGCTCAATAGATATTCATGCTCATGCTGTCCTGCCCGGCACAATGGGTGGTGCCGGTCACTACGGGCCGGAGATAGGCTCCGATGGACCGGGGCGGCCGTGGTTCAGAGTCGGGGAATATCGTCTCGAAGGTGTGCGTTATCGCGGCAGTGCTTTTATGGACGTCGATCTGCGTCTGGAGAATATGCAGGCGGCTGGTATCGATTTCCAGGTGCTGTCGCCCAATCCTTTGACCTACTTCCACCATATCGAGCCCAATCTGGCGATTGACTACTGCAGCAGGCACAACAACGAACTCGCGGCACTGGTGGCGCAGCACCCGACCAGGCTGGCAGCACTGGCGAGCTTGCCGATGCAGAGTCCCGAGGCAGCTTGCGATGAACTCGAGCGAGCAGTCAATGAACTCGGTATGCTGGGCGCCTATATCGGCGCAGAAACGCCGTTGGGTCTGGATAGTGAAGAGTTCGATGATTTTTACGCCCTGGCGTGTAAGCTGAATGTGCCCTTGTTTATACACCCTGCGCCGCCCGGCATTGACGGCCCGGCCGGCGACAGGCGGCTGCAAAAATATGAATTGGACATTATGTTGGGTTTCGCCGCGCAAGAGGCACTGACTATAGCGACACTGATTCTTGGCGGTGTAATGACTCGCCATCCTCAGCTCGATGTTTGCCTGAGCCACGGTGGCGGCGCTATCGCAGTGATCGCAGCACGATTGGCAGATGCTGCCCGGCGTAGACCCTGGAGTCCCGAACACCTGCGCCAGGATGGTGCTTTTGAGGCACTGCTGGCGCGCTTTTGGCTGGACAATCATGTACATGACGAGGCTGTACTGCGGCTTCTCAAAGACTACGTTGGACCCGGGCACATCGTATTGGGTACGAATTTCTCTGGTTGGGATCAGCCCGTGACGGTGCAGTTGGATGACCCCTGGACAGGCCAGATGGCAGACAACGCACGTCGCCTGTTAAGAGCCTCCTCATGAGCAAATATAGGAAGGAGCGGCGCAATGACTGATTCCACAGCAGATTTTCTTCTCGGCAATGGGCGTATCGTTGATGGTCTTGGAAACAAGGCTTTTGATGGTAGTGTGCTGATACAGGAAGGGCGCATAAAACGAGTCTATAGGATGGCTGAAACGATTGAGTTGCCAGCCTCAGTCGGTCGTATCGATGTCAATGGTATGACGATAATGCCAGGTCTGATCGATGCACATTGTCACATCAGTTTTGATGAACCCAGTTCCAACGATGAGTTGTTTTTTCATAGGCGAGAGGGGCTGGCTGCCATTATCGCGGCGCGTAATGTGCAAAAGTTGCTGCGCGCTGGCGTCACGGGATTCATGGATCCTGATTCCTTAAGCGAAATCGGTATCGATCTCAGAGATGCGATTGAAGCCGGTATTATATATGGCCCCCGTATGTCTGTCGGCGGTAACGCCTTGCTCACCTCGGTTGGTGGAACGGCGGGGCGGCTGTTGCCCGATGAGGGACGCCGCGGGTACGGAAAAATCGTTGGCAGTCGCGACGAAATCGTTGCTGAAGTCCGGCGACAGGTAAAGAATGGCGTCGACTGGATCAAGGTACACGTCACAGGCCTGGCGCCCCGTATGCAATGTGAAGGCGAGTTGCAGGTCTGGAACTACAGCGAACTGAAGTTAGTCACAGATACTGCCCATGAACTGGGAACGCCTGTGGTCGGTCATTGCCGCGGGGCAAGCAGCATTAGAGATGCAGCGCGAGCCGGTTTTGACCTGATCCTGCATGCCACTTATATGGATGAGGAGGCGCTGGAGGCGGTAATAGAAGCCGGGGTGCCGATAGCGCCCACATTTACCTTCCAGGCCAATCTCGCTGATTACGGTGCCGACGTAGGCGCTTCACCATCCCTGCAGGCACTCTTTAAACGGGAAATATCCGACAGTGCTGTAATGCTGAAACGGGCCTTCGATGCCGGCGTTCCCTTACTCTGTGGTACAGAGAGCGGATTTTCCATTACGCCGTACGGTGAGTGGCACTATCGAGAGCTGCAAGTTTTTGTGCAGGACATCGGCTTGACTCCATTGGAAGCGATCAAGGCCGCCACCAGCGACAATGCCTTTGCGTTGCGGCTCGAGGGCGAGACCGGTGCAATAGAGGCGGGTCGGCTTGCGGATATTATCGTCGTCGATGGAGATCCGGTCGCGGATGTCACTATCCTTGGCCAGGTTGACAGGATTAAGCAGGTTTATATTGGCGGTATTGCACAACCGACTGATCCGGTAATGCCCGTCCGTAAGGACCCGCCCGGGTGGCGGGTCAGTCATTACGGGGACAGAATTTTAAATTACGATTTTGTCCATAGTGGGAAAAAATAGCCTGCGCCTGACAAAATTGACTGCTTTATGCGACGCGCAGCGTTTAATAACAGGCGCTTTGGAGCGAATATGCCCTCAATGATTATCACCGGAGCCGCGCACGGGCTCGGCAAGTGTATAGCGGAGCACGCTGCCCAGGCTGGTTACAAGGTCGGGGTGCTTGATCTTGTTCTGGAACAAGCGCAAAAGGTCGCAGAAGACATTGGCGGGGTTGCGTTGGCAGCCGATGTCAATGACCCGTCATCAGTTGAAGAAGCATTTGCGAAATTTGACGAAACACCGGACGTGCTTATTAACAACGCCGGTATTTTGCGGACCGGCCTGCTGATGGAGCACAGCTTGGAGGATTTTCGCCGCGTTATAGACATCAACCTGAGTAGTGTTTTCATCGTTGCGCAGATCGCTGCTCGTCGGATGAAGGAAGCCAGGCGAGGATGTATTATCAACATGTCGTCAGTCAACGGTATCAATCCATCGACCAATTGCGGTGCGTACGCGACGGCTAAAGCTGGCGTGCTGGCTTTAACAAGACAAATGTCGATGGAGTGGGGTGAGTTCAATATTCGCGTTAATTCCATCGCCCCGGGGTTTATCGATGCCGGCATGCAGGCCCCTTTCTTTGAGAACCCGCAGGTGCGCGAATTGCGCTCAAACGCAGTGCCCTTAAAGCGACTTGGCAGTGCAGCCGACGTAGCTGAATGCGCCCTGTTTCTCGCCTCGGATAAAGCAGCGTATATAAGTGGCGAGAACATTACCGTCGATGGCGGGGTTATTCATAGTGTATTGATGCAGCTACCTCGTAGCTGATCGGGTAAATTGGGTCCGCTAAAGCGATCAGAAGGAGCAGGCAATGAACTCAGGCTACAACCCGGAATTTAACCCCACCGGCATAGAGGGTGGAATCGATACCAATGCCGTACCCTGGATCGACGTTTCCCAGGCCCCCGGCATGGCTATCAAGCCCCTGCGCGCCAGTGTCGAAACCGGAATGTTCACGGCGGTGATCAAGCTTGAACAGGGTACCGAGCTAGCCGGGCTCATCTACCTTGGCGCCATGGATATGATCGTTCTTTCGGGCTGTATGAACTACCCCGAAGGACCTATGGCCGGAAACCTGGAGCCGGGTACCTGGGGGTACGTACCCGCGAACGCCAGGATCGAGCGCCTTGTGGCAATTGAGGAAACCGAGTTTCTCGCCAATTTTTACGGCCCCGTGGCAATCCTCGAAAGCGACGGACGTCGCGTGGCCGGTTTGCTTACCAGCCTTGATATAATCGCGGCTGCCCGCCAACGCGGCGTGACGCTGGTGCCCAATACGCTCGCTGAATGCATGAAGGATCGTCCGGCTGCGTATCAGGGCCCCGCTGAGCCCCTGGCCATCAGCGGAGTCAATGGCACGCCCCTCGTTGTTGCCGCCGAAGGGCTTGCAGCGGATGTTGGCCGGTCCGTGCATCCACATTTCATCGACACGCGGGCCGTACCCTGGGTGGTCGACCCCAATGTTCCGGATGTCGGGTTGAAGGTACTCCGTGTCAGTGAAGAAACCGGGATCACATCATTGATTGTGCGCCATAACGGTGTTGCAGGCCCTCACTACCATCTGGCCGCATCTGACTTCATGGTGCTCAGTGGCCGGATCGGTTACCGCGCCGGACCCCCGGAAGGATATGGGCCGGGAATGTGGTTCTATGAACCGGCGGGCGCGCGTCATGAAGCCACCCAGCGTGTGGGCGAGGATGACCTGGTATATACCGCCAATCTTTACGGCCCGATTCAATTTGATGACGGGCCGGGTACGCCGGTCGCCGCCGTGATGTCGTGGATGCAATACAAAGAGGTGGCCGACGCAGCCGGTATTGAGCTGGTGAAAAGCACTTTTGCCGAGGATGCATCATTGTTGGCCTGGGCGCCCATCGGCAGTGGAGGCGCGGTCCTTAAAAGTCAGGAATAATCAGGCGTCAGCTATCCCATCCGGCAGGTTTAAACGCCACGATCTTCAAGTCCGAACAATGCATCTTGAGTGCCGGCTTGAAATCCCAGCTCTTGAGCAGGGCGCCGAAATAGTCTTCCTGCCCGTAGATCGTCATTGAATCAGTGGTTTGATCCCAGGGTGAAAAATGCATGTTGGCCGCAAATGCCTGTCCATAACGAGTTTGTTTGGCGACAAACGTGGCTTTCAATGGATTTTGCCTCGGCGTTATACAGGAATCCCGCCCGGTCCGCTCATTCACAGCTATTGTGACATGGCCCTCAACACATTCAGGGCGCCTGGCTCTGAGAGAAATAACCTTGTTACCCTGGTGTGAGCCTTCGAATGTCACAGTCTCGTTGTCAGGGTAATCAAAGCTGAGGTCGGCTAAAGCGGGGTGCTTTGGAAACCCCCACACCTCGCGACCGCCTGCAATGGCAGCGATCGCTCCTGTTGAGTAGCCATCACTGGCCGGCCCGCACAATACCCTATGGCACCAGACCAGCGCCTCTGGCGCATTGACGTTGTAAGAAAAAGGACCGTCATAAGGGAGGTCTTGCGGGGCGGATTTCGGAGTGACCGGAAACGAATACCATGTTTCTATATACGGGTTTTCGCGATCAGCTGGGCCGCAGTCAGTATCTATAAAGTTGTTAAACCACAGTTGAACGGGAACATCACCGCCAACGGTTATGGGGCGATGGTCCTCGTGCTCGAAGTCCTTGACTACCTCAGACACTGATGCTTTGCCATAAATCACGAGATTGGTGCTGGTCAGGCGCAGGGGTATGCGATTTACGTGGCCGTCGGATGCCAGATAAGCGTCAGTTTGAGTCCACTGCTCAAACCACTCGTCCGATAGCGCTCTCTTTTTGTTACTCATCGTTATTTATTTCTCATCAGTATTTCCACGAGCTGTTAAGATAACTTCAAGGGGCGGTATGGCGCCAGACTATGCGTTCAAAATAAATACAAAATCCGATACAGGATCCCGGCCAGAGCCAGCGCAGGATAGACTATCGGGGAGGGCACCTGAATTATGAACAGTATGTTACTGACTTGGAAAGCCGTGCAGGCTTTGGATTTTCACTGATGTTGGCCGACACCAATCCCTCGCGAACCGGAAGGCGTATTCTGAAGCGTGTGCTCTACTCGCAGCTCGCACTGCGCGACGCATTCATGATTCTGATCGGCAGGCAGCGGCCGCACCTTTCCTTCAAGGTGCTGGCGAATCCCTGCTCAATCTATATGAACTTTGCGATCAAAAAAGACATGGAGCAACAATTTGTCGACTACATCAATCTGGGCGACGGTCTGTCGCTGGCGCCTATGCGAAGTCTCGCTGGTGACGAGCCCGGGCTTATGCTGACGCTGAATATCTATGAAGTCAGCGGTCTAGTCCATGGACCAAGAGCCGAGTGGTCCACTTACATTGCCGACAGCGACGGTATCCCGCGATATATGGTGCTCGAGGCACGGGCAGCGGCCGGCTCCATGGATCCGGTGAACCTTTTTACCAAGCCCGACCGGGTGGAGCATCGGGTTACTGGTGACCGAATCGTTTCCACTGTAGCGTCCGAGGGCGGCAGCCTGTTCAGCTCATCCATACTTATCGACGAAGCACATCCTATGGCAAAGCCGGCAACTGAGTGGATTGAGGCCAACGACTACATTTACTGGCGCAATGGCGTGTGCGATCGCACCTGGTATGACGCGAGCCTTTTCAATGCCAGGGTCCGCAGTGTACCGGCCGGTGATTTCACCATTAGCGATGAAACGCCCTGGGCCCGCTTTATAGACCCACAGCCCGGAAACGTGCTCAGGTACGATGGAGCGCTGGAGTTCATGATTTCGCCGTGGTTCAACGTCTAGTTAACAGGCGCGCTGTAGACCATGTCGGTGAAAGCGTTGATGCGTATCCTCATCGCCGCCGTGACTATGCAGCGTCCTGGCTGCTCACGCGGCGGTTGGCGGCTCCGGCGATAAAAGCAGGTTAGCCGGCTATACAAGGCGCGTTGGTGTGGAGTCGCAATAATGCGGCTAAATGCTTACCTTGCCGGTGGATTCATTCTTATAGATTTAAAGGCCAAGAGGACCCAGCCATGAGCTTCGAAAATGTCGTCACCGAGTCCGGTCAATTCATGTATGACAATTTTCATTTTTCCGAGGCCAGCAAATGCAACGGTTTGCTGCTTTGCTCAGGTGTTATCGGCACAGGAAAGAATGGCAAGCTGCCGCAGGATATCAAGGAAGAATTCCGCAATGCCTGGATGGGAATCGGCAGGCTACTGAAACATTGCGGGATTGGCTATGACGATATCGTGGAATACACGAGCTATCACGTGGGCCTGCATGCGAACATGGGAGACTTCATGTCGGTCAGGGACGAATTCATTTCCGAGCCGTGGCCGGCCTGGACGGCGATTGGCATCACAGAACTTGCGATCCCCGGCGCGCATGTAGAAATTCGAGTGACAGCCAAGTTAAAAGTGTAGGGCAAGTATTCCAGCTTAACTGGCCTTAACGACCAGCATCGGGCTGTGAATACCTGCAAATGCCACGGATGGCGTTTCTGTTATCAATAGTCCCGGTTTGCCAATATTCAGGAACCGTCTTGAATCTACTGGGTGCCCACCACTTTCGTCATGGTCCGGTGTCCATCGAGAACCTCTGATCTGTGTTCCTGGTTGAGCGATGCAATTTCAGCCCTCGTTATAATGCCTTGGTAGAATGGGCGTCTGGCTGTGTAGGCTGGATACAGAGGTTTTTTGCATCTCAAAATTCCAATTCGTCAAAACCCAAAGGAGTAGCCTCATGAACCCGGAAAAAGTTGCGCGACATTTTGATCTGACTGACAAGGTGATACTTGTTACCGGCGGCAGTCGTGGCCTGGGCTTTGAAATGTGTCGCGCTTTTGCCGAGGCGGGGGCGACGGTCGTGATCAGTTCACGCAAACAGGATGCCTGCGATCGTGCGGCGCGGCAGATTGAGACCGAGACGGGAGCCACCTGCCTGCCGTTAGCCTGCCACGTGGGCGATTGGGAGGCGTGCGACCGATTGGTAGATGCGGTTAATGATGAGTATGGGCGTATCGATGTGCTGGTCAACAATGCCGGCATGTCACCGCGCTACGAGTCGCTCAGCAGCGTAAGCAGGGAGTTGTGGGACAAGGTGATAGCGGTCAACCTTGCCGGGCCGTTCCGTTTGTCGGCGCTTGTCGGCGAGCAAATGGCACGGGCGCAGGGTGGTTCCATCATCAATGTCAGCAGCACGGCTGCGATAGCGCCCGGTCCGGCGGAAATACCGTATGCGACCGCCAAGGCGGGCCTGAATAACCTGACCGCTGGTCTTGCTCGTGCCTATGCCCCGGCAGTGCGCACCAACGGCATTATGCCTGGCCCTTTCCTGACAGATATATCTGACGCCTGGAGTGATGAAGTCAAGTCTGCCCTCGGAGCTATTGTGCCGCTTGGGAGGGCCGGGCAGCCCGAAGAAATCATTGGTGTAGCGTTGTATCTTGCAAGCGATGCCTCTCGCTTTACTAACGGCTCGGTAATCAAGGTTGATGGAGGTATGGCCTATGGCAACTGATAATTAATGGAAATGTAGCTTACGGTCTGGTCATCCTGGTGTGTGGACTTCCAGCGCAGCGCCTCTAATAGGGCAGTCGCCATTACCGCAATAGGGTTTGAACGCCGTCGAACATGCAAATTGGCTGGTATCGATTACTTGATCAGGAGCGCCGTCCCCGGTTACATCAATTTGTGTAACTGCGCCGTCGATATGCCTCGGAATAATATGACCTCCGCAGGCTGGCTGCGCCGGGAGTACGAAATGGCGGGAGCAGGTGTAGTATTGCCAGGCAAGGGTTAGTCTCTGGTCGAGTCGGGCAAGTTGTTGTTCCCGCTCAGTTACTATCTATCAGGCGGCACATAAGGACAATTCGCGCATGAGCATGGACAAAACGCTCCAGCTATCTGTATACGTTTATCTAGCGATATTCCCGGGAGTAAAGCTAAGACGCACAGGTAGTTTACAAAACCAGACTTAAACACCAGGTCGAACGACTCACCATCCCATGTTCCTGTTCGGGAATTGACAATTTCCCGGGCGCAGTTCGCACCTTCTGTTCACGTTTCTGTTCGCCTGGACTTCCCGCGCAGGGGCAGAGACAATTGCCTGAACTGGAGACGACTAAAATGACAACTTACACCAATACGAGCGGTTATGGGCGCGTTTACCGTTTCGTCGCAATGCAAGAACTTGCGACGACCCCACTGCACGCGGGGTGGCAGGCAGAAGCGATGGGCCTACCGATCTTCCTGTTCAACGCCAGGGTGAGCCTGTGAGTCTCGATCTCAAGTCCTTCCCCTTTGGGTCGGCCACAGCGCAGGCGGCGGCGCTGCGCGCCGGTAAGGTCAGCAGCATCGAGCTGCTGAAGGCCTATCTGGCGCGCGTCGACCGGCTCAACCCCGGCCTGAACGCACTGGTGGTTGACGATCGCAAGGCCGCCATGGCCCGTGCGCGTGCCGCTGATCGCGCTCATGCCAGGGGTGAGTCCTGGGGCCCGCTGCACGGAGTGCCGATGAGCGTCAAGGAGTCCTTCGACCTGACAGGGCACCCGTCTACATTCGGCCACCTGCCGCGCAAGGACCATGTCGCAAAGGCCGACGCGCTTGCAGTACAACGCCTGAAGGCGGCGGGCGCGGTGGTCTTCGCAAAGAGCAATGTGCCGTTGGACCTGGCGGACTTCCAGTCCTACAACGCCGTGTACGGCACCACCAATAACCCCTGGGATCACAGCCGTGCTGCGGGCGGCTCGTCGGGAGGCAGCGCCGCCGCCGTGGCCGCGGGCTTGAGCGCATTGGAATTCGGCAGTGACATCGGCGGCAGCATCCGCAATCCGGCCGCTTATTGTGGAGTTTATGGCCACAAACCCACCTGGTGCATCGTGCCCAAACGCGGTCACAGTATGGCCAACGCGCCCACCGCCGAGATGGACCTGTCGGTGGTCGGACCGCTGGCGCGCAGCGCCAATGACCTGGCTCTGGCCTTGAAGGTTACTGCCGGGCCTGACGAACTGAACGCGCGCGGCGTGTCTTACCGACTGCCGGCACCTCCGAAGTCGCTGCGCGGGTTGCGCGTGGCTGTCTGGCTCGACGAAGACATCGCCCCCGTGGACGACCAGGTCAAGGCGCGCATCGAGCTCGCCGCACGTTCGCTCGCCAGGGCTGGCGTGAAGCTCGACGTCAAGGCGCGCCCCGCCTTCGATCCGGTCCATGCGCATGCGGTCTACGCCAGGCTGCTGCATGCCAACATGGCGGCGCGCCGGCCCGATTACGCGAGCGTGCAGGAACAGAGCGAAAGCCTCAAACCCGCGGATCAGAGCGAGTACGCCCAGTTGCTGCGCATGTCCACCGCCAGCTATCGCGACTACTTTGTGGCCAATAACCAGCGCGAGCAGTTGCGCTGGGCCTGGCACGACTTCTTCGGCCGGCACGACCTGATGCTGATGCCCATCACCGCCACGCCCGCCTTCAAGCACGACCACAGCGAACCCATGCCAGCGCGCACGATGCAGGTCAATGGCAAGGTGGTGCCCTATTTCGCGCAACTTTTCTGGGCCGGTTTGGCGTCCGCATCCTTCCTCCCGTCGACGGTGGCACCCGTCGGCCTGAGCGACGATGGCCTTCCCGTTGGCATACAGATCGTCGGTCCCGAGATGGCAGACCGCAGCACCATATGGCTGGCGGCGCAACTGGCGCAGTTGATCGGTGGCTACCAGGCGCCGCCCGGCTGCTGAGGCCGCGATCCATATAATCCGTTCGCATACAGATACAGACTCAGGGAGAGACCCCATGCTACTGCATCCGAAGAATGAAACCTTTGACCACCTCGACGCCGGGTCTCGGGAAATCATGTTGAAAACCGTGGCTTTCTTTGAAAAAAAGGGCAAGAAGCAACTTAAGCACGATGATCATGAGAGGGTCTGGTACGCCGATTTCCTGGAATTTGTGAAGAAGGAAAAGATATTCGCGACTCTGCTTACTCCGGCGCCCTACGGCAATGGTGAAAAGCGCTGGGACACGTACAGAAACTGTGCGTTTAACGAAATTCTCGGTTTTTACGGACTCCAGTACTGGTACACCTGGCAGGTGACCATTCTCGGGTTGGGTCCGATCTGGATGGGAGGTAACGAGAAAGTAAAGGAAAGGACCGCTGCACTTCTGGAAGATGGCGCAATTTTTGCGTTCGGCCTGAGTGAGCAGGCCCATGGTGCCGATCTTTACTCCTCAGAGATGGCCTTGACACCACTCGAAGATGGGCAATACGTTGCCGACGGCAGCAAATACTATATCGGCAATGCCAATAAGGCGGCGCTGGTTTCAACCTTCGCTAAAAACGCCAGGAGCGGGGACTTCGTTTTCTTTGTCGCAGAGAGCGATCACAGCAATTACGAATGCGTCAAAAACGTTGTCAATTCACAAAATTACGTCGCCCAGTACACCCTTCACCGCTACCCGCTTACAGATGATGACATCCTCAGTGTCGGTCAGGATGCCTGGGATAGTTCGCTCAACACGATTAATGTGGGCAAATACAACCTCGGATGGGCATCCGTTGGCATTTGCTCCCATGCATTTTACGAAGCCATTACGCACGCCTCTAACCGCAAACTGTTCGATCACAGTGTTACCGACTTCACCCATGTCCGACAGTTTTTCGTGGACGCCTGGACCCGGCTGGTAGCCATGAGAATGTTTGCCCTTCGCGCCTCTGACTATATGCGCTCGGCCTCTGCAGAAGATCGGCGATACCTGCTCTATAACCCTATGGTAAAGATGAAGGTTACTACCCAGGGTGAGGAGGTCATCAACCTGCTGTGGGACGTTATCGCGGCCAAGGGCTTTGAAAAGGACATGTACTTCGAAATGGCCGCGCGAGATATCCGGGCGTTGCCGAAACTGGAGGGCACGGTGCATGTAAATATGGCCCTGATTATCAAGTTCATGCCAAATTACTTTTTTAATCCGGCCCAGTTTCAGGATATTCCCAAAAAAGATGAACCGACGAACGATGATTTCCTTTTTAACCAGGGTGCCACCAAAGGACTTGGGAAGATTCAGTTTCACGACAGTGCCCTGGCCTACAACAGTATGGACCTGCCCAACATCAATGTTTTCAAGGAACAGATTGAGGTGCTGAAGGAATTGCTGATGACGGCGGCTCCCAGCAAGGAGCAGGCCGAAGATATCGACTTTCTCCTCAATTTGGGCGAACTGTTTACCCTGGTTGCATATGGTCAGCTGCTTATCGAGAAAGCGAAAATCGATTCTGTCGAAGAAGACGTTATGGATCAGATCTTCGACTTCATGGTGAGGGATTTTTCGAAGTTTGCCTTGCAGCTGTATTCAAAAACCGGGGCCACAGATGAACAGATAGCCCTGTGTATGAAAATGATTAAAAAGCCGGTGACAGACCTCGAGCGTTTCAACCGGGTGTGGAAAGGGCATATTGCTGGCTTGAATGGCGCTTACGAAATGAACGCGTGATCTCAATCAGGCATGATGTGTTGCGGAGGTAAAAAACACTGGCTATACCCGAGAAGGAGCCTATGGTTCGACGCCTGTTCATGCACAGCATCGGCCTGCGACGGTACTGACAGCTTAAGCTGGCAGTACCGTCTCATGCTTGTCACGGATAGGTAATTGGCAATCCACGCCTGCCACTTTTACCCCGGGGAGAGCACCCACTGCATATCGTGAGCGCCATCGCCTCGCACTTGTCCTGTCAGTAACGTTACAGGCCAGATCGTTACTGGCGCTCGCCGCGCAGGACATCGTAGTGGTATCTGGCATCTGCACCATTACCGGCGAGGATGTTATTGCTCTCCTCCATGCGCGCCAACAGGGTGTGTCAGTGTGGGCCCGGCTGCATATGGTGGATTGGATTGCCGTCCACTGCGACTGCCGACGTGTTCTCCAGATTCTTGATGTCTTCCTCGCTCAGCGTCGGGCGGTTGACCGTGATCGACAGCTTGTTGAGTTTGGCGGTGAGCGGGAAGGGCGGCTTGTAGTCGTCGTCATTCACGCCGGTGAGTGTGTCGGAGCCGATATCGAAGCTCTCGTCCCACTGCAGAATCATGGGCAGCGAGCGCTCCATGGTTTGGGTCTGGACGACCTTGCCGTTCACTTTCAGGGTGCCGATGCCTGGCTTGCCGAGCCCGCTCATGTTGTTGAACGCCAGGGTGCCGACGCCGAGGCCGTCGTACTTGAAGTCAAACTCCAGCGTGTGTCTGCCGGGAGGTAGTGCGTCCGGCCCTTCCCATTTCACGCGCTTCAGGTCGATCAGGTTCCACAGGAACGTCGGCTTGCCCTTGAGCAGGTAGAAGCCGTAACCGGCAAAGCGACCGCCCGAGGTCAGTATCATGCCTTCCGCGCCTCCCTCGGGCACGGTGATATCCGCAGTGATGGTATAGGAGCTGTTGAGCAGGGCAGGCGAGTCGCCCTGTGGCAGGCCGGTCATCGGGTAGTTGTAGGTAAACTCGGTGCGCCCCGCAGTGATGTTGGGGCGCGGCGCGACGATACGCGCAGCGACGGACGCGTCCATGGGAAAGACCTGGTATTTCTGCGCCTCGGCTATAAACAGTTCCTTCATTTTCTTGACCTTGTCAGGATGCTTGTCGGCGATGTTCTGCGACTGGCTGAAGTCCTTGTTGAGGTCGTACAGCTCCAGCACCTGGTTGTTCAGCGGGTCGGGGTTGGCTGCGCCAAAGGCCTCCCAGGGCGCGCGATTCACCTTGGTGCTGAGCAGCCAACCTTCGTTATACAAGGCCCACTGTCCCATCATCTCGAAATACTGGATCTTGTGGCGCGATTTCTCCTTGGCGTTTTTGCCGTCGAAGGTGTAGGCGAAGCTGGTGCCCTCGATCGGCGCCTGCTTGATACCGTCGACCATTTCGGGTGCCGGAATACCGGAAACCTCGAGAATGGTAGGTACTACGTCGATGATATGCATGAACTGCTCGCGCAGTCCGCCCTTGTCCGTGATGCGCGCCGGCCAGGACACCGCCATGTTCTGGCGGATGCCACCGAGTTTTGAGGCGTTCTGCTTGAACCAGGTGAAGGGGGTATCGAAAGCCCAGGACCAGCCTGCTGACATGTGGTTGTAGGTCTCTTCCGTGCCCCAAACGTCGTACCACTTCATCTGCACATCTACCGGCATTTCATTGACGCCGTTGAAGAAAGCAACTTCGTTGGGGGTACCCAGGGGGCCGCCCTCGGCGCTGGTGCCATTGTCACCATTGATATAGATGATAAGGGTATTGTCGAGTCTGCCCATCTGCTCGATAGTGTCGATGATGCGACCGATCTCGTGGTCATTGTAAGCCGCGTACGCTGCGAAGATCTCGACCTGCCTGATGAAGAGTTTCTGGGTTTCTGGCGTCAATTTATCCCAGCTCTTGAGCACATTCTCGGGCCAGGGTTCCAGTTGTGTGTCCGCCGGTATCACGCCGAGACGTTTCTGATTCTCGAAAATCTGCTCCCGGAGTTTGTTGTAGCCCCCATCGAACAGGTGCATGTTGCTGATCTTTTCCACCCATTCCCTGGTCGGGTGGTGGGGCGCGTGGGTAGCCCCCGGCGCGTACTTGATAAAGAACGGCTTGCCAGGCATCGTCTGGTTCATGCGGTTGAGGTAATCGATAGCGTCGTCTGCCATGCCCGTGATCAGGTTCCAGCCCGGCTTGCCTTCAAAGGGAAATATCTGGGTGGTGTTGCGGAACAGGTTTGGCTGCCACTGATTGGAGTCCCCGCCCACGAATCCGTAGAAATACTCGAATCCCATGCCTGTAGGCCACTGGTCGAACGGGCCCGCCTGGCTGGCGGCAAAGGCCGGCGTGTTGTGATCCTTGCCAAACCAGGCCGTGGAGTAGCCGTTGTCGAGCAGGATGCGACCGATGGTTGCCTTGTCATCGGCGATGATGCTGTTGTAGCCGGGAAAGCCCGTGGACTGCTCGGAGATCACGCCAAACCCGGCAGAATGGTGATTGCGCCCGGTGATAAGGGCCGCCCTTGTCGGTGAACAGAGCGCGGTAGAATGGATGTTGTTGTAGCGCAGGCCGTTATTCGCCACGCGATCCAGAGTGGGCGTCGGGATGACCCCGCCGAAGGTGCTGGGGACACCGAAGCCGGCGTCATCTGTAATGATGAGAAGAATGTTGGGTGCTTCGCTGGGTGGCGCAATGCGTGGTGCCCACCACGTCTTCGACTGCAGTGCGTCATTCTTGATGTCGCCGCCGAACTTCGGCTCCGGTGCGGGCAACTGCTTGCCGCTGATGGTGGTGGTGGCGTTGGGTGAGCCCAGGGTGCCTGTCACCTGCTGGCCAAAGGCCAAAGGCGCTGTCAGCAGGGCCAGCGCCAGTCCAAGCCTACGCGCGGGTCGTCGTGATATCGAGCGAGTCATTTTTGTACTCCCAAATTAAAGCCTGAAGAACCCCTGTTCCCGGAACCCGGAGGCGCAATGTGCCAACCAGCGAAACGCTGTCCCGCTGCAGATCGCCGAGCCAACACGCACTCCGCGGTGGTTTTTCCACCCAACACTGCGGTGGCCATTGTTCCGCCTGGCTCCATTCTGTTGCGAACCAACTAATGACCGGAACAGCCATCTCAATGCCAGTATGGCTCTGCCCCCCCAGAGACTTATTGTTTTTGTCAGTAAATATATTGTTTAATTAGGCCACTGTTGAACCGATTTAACCAAAGAGTTGATCTGGCTCATGCCAACCCGAGCGAACACTCAAGCTCCGATCGCGGCAAGCGTTCCGCCGGTATCCTCGGCCGGCAATATCCGTCTGGCCATATTCATGGCCCTGCCCGAACTCCTGCGCGAGTTCGGCCATGACCCAAAAACAGTCCTCGCCGCAGTGGGTCTAACCCCGGGGTTGATCGCTGAATCGGACACATTTGCACCCTTCGAAAACGTGGACAGGCTGTTACAGCACTGCCGGGACGTCACCGGCTGTGAGCATTTTGGCTTACTGACGGGCCAAAAGGTCAACCTGGGCCACCTGGGCGTACTGGGTTTCGCCATGAAGAGCGCAGAGAGTGTTGCGACTGCCCTGGCCAACCTCACAAGATATCGCGCGCTGCACGACCAGAGCGCGCTGATCAACGTGGAGCGGGAGGGACAAATGGTATCCCTGCGCTATTTGGTGACGCAGTCGCCAGTCGCCGCCCCCGAGCAGGTGTATGACTGCGCTATTGCGGTTGGCTGCTGCCTCATGCGGGACATGTGCGGCCCCGGCTGGAAACCGTCCCGGGTGATGCTTTACCGGGAAAGGCCGGAGAAGCCCGCACCCTACGAACAATTCTTCCGCTGTCCGATCGTCTTTGACAACGACTGGTCCGGTCTGGAATTTCATTCGCGCTGGCTCAGCGTCGCTCCGGTCGGGGCAGATCCGCTGCTTTATCGGCACATGCTGCGAGAGTTGCGGGAACTGAATGATGCGGCCCAGAACGTTGCCGCGGACCTGATGTCGTCCCTGCGCCTGTTGCTTTATACACGCCACTGTAATCAGGGGGAGGCGGCAGCGCTGCTGGGCATCAACACCCGTACCCTGAGAAGGCAGCTGATGTCTGCCGGTACAACCTTCAGGGCCGAATTCGAGAAGGCAAGATTCGCCCGGGCCCGGGCAATGTTGGAGGGCTCCGAATTGAGCGCCCTGGAGATCGCAGAAAAGCTGGGTTACGCCGATCTGAGCGCGTTCAGCCATGCGTTTAAACGCTGGTCCGGTTTGAGTCCGGCTCATTGGCGCAGGGCCAATGGGGGCTGAATGTTGGCCTGATCTAACAATGATTTGAGTTACGGAAACAATACAGGTTAGCAAACCCTGGGCCATAATCAGGACTGCCTGTGATTATCAACCGGTCACGCTCGCGGGCCGGCATCAGGAAATTGAAAGGGTCGTTGCGCAGGAAACCGGCGAGTGATTACCGCAACACGCGGGGAAACCGGATGGGATTGGATCGAATCGATCCTGTGGCAGCGGATGCAATGCGATACCCGACGTTCCCACTACAACTGGAGATCAGCAATGAAAGCACTTACCACAACCGGGATTTTCCTCGCACTTCTGGTCGGCTGCTCGGCACAGGCGCCCGCGCCGGAGTCTCAAGTGCAGGCAAACCTCGCCAAGCCTGTCGACTGCTCTACCGCAACGGCTGATATCCAGACACTGACCAGCGAAAAAGCACGCACTTCCCAGGAAATCGAGGACGGCGCCAGCTCTATTATCCCGGTTGGTGCTGTAGCGCATATTTTCGGCGGCAGCGAGAAGGATACGTTCGAAATCGGCACCGGCGAGTACAACAAGAAGCTGGACGCGAAAATCGCCGAAATCAAGCAGCAGTGCAATCTGAAATAGCGTCTGGGCGTGGATTAGCTACCCGTCAAAGTCGCGAATTTGACGATGGCAATGGGTCGCAGCGGTCGGCAGGCAGGTAAACCCCTGCCCGGCCAAAGCGCTATCCGGGCTGTCACTGCTGGTTGCAATAACCCTTGTCAAAATTCCGTTTTGCCTGAGTGCTTCGCTATACATGCTCTTCGGGGAATAAGCTCGCTTGGGCTAGACCCTGAAGTGGGAGATCTGTACTTCCTCACCATAGTCGCCATAGTCTCCCAGTGCTCGCAGGCGACGGAACTCGGCCCAGGGGATCGGTCGATAGCGGGCGGCTTCGGTCATCGACACCGCGGAGGTAAGAGGCTCTATGATCGTACCGTAGTCGGGGTTGCAAAAGTAAGCCGCGCTGAACCTGGCCACATCACTGCTTGCACGAACCCGGTGCAAGGGCGCGCGGTACCGGTCATTCGACCAGACCTGGAGCATATCCCCGACATTGACGGTCAGGGTGCCCGCAACTGGCGTCACATCGACCCAATTGCCATCCTTGAGGACCTGCAGGCCAGCTACTTTGTCCTGCAGTAGCACGGTAATTGCGCCGGCATCCGAGTGTTGGCTTATACCATACGGTCCCGCTGGCGGTGCGTCGGCGCCAGCTAATGGATCAGTAAAGGGATAGTGGTTCAGCCTCAGAAAACTGCTATGGCCATGCTCGAAGTGGCGCTCCAGTGTATCTCGATCAGCACCCAGCCCCTCACAGCACATTGCCATTAATTGCAGCGCGAGCCTGTGACATGCCTGCGCGTATTCTGCAAGTATTGCCTGGAATCCTGGCAGTGAAGTAGGCCAGGGCGTGGTTTCGGCCGGCGCGTAATCGAAAATCTCCTTGCGGTCTCTCAGGTTCTTTGTGAGTTCCCGATCGTAATAGCCAAAGGGGTTTTCTATCGTGCGCGAGACAGCCTGCTTGGTGTGCAGTGGCAGACCGAAGAATTCCCCGCTCGCAGCCTGGAGTGAAGCGATCAGCTGAGCGTCCAGGCCGTGGTTGACGACATGGAAAAATCCCCAGTCGGCACAGGCGGTGGCCAGTTTTTCAACGCTCTGGCCCGGCGCACCGCGAAGGTCGATAACTGGTACCATCAGACTATTTTTACGCCTATTGCCGCAATGGACGAAGCCATTCTAACCCTGGTAGCCAAGCGCTGCCTGGAACCCTTTTTCCATTATGGTTCTGATAATGCCTTGTACCGCCTCGGTATCATTGATATGCGGGAATGCCCCCTCGGGAGCGGGCAGTTCCAGAAACCGGCAGAGTGGCTCCCAGCCGTCTGTCGCTTCGAAAACGAGCAGCCGTTCCGGGTCTATGGTTGCCCTGACTTCTGCAATATGCTCATTGAATCGACGTATCAGGTGATCATGATCATGCATCCGACCATCGAAGTAGTCATTGATCGTCGCCTTCATGTAAGCGCCCGCGTCGGTGCCGGGCAGAAACTCTATCCATTCCTTGCCAAAGATCGTGCTCTGGACTGAGGTAAACCACTTCTCCGGATCGCGCACGGTAAGCACAACTTTGGCATCCGGATAGTACTCGGCCAGGCTGGCGTAGCTGGTGCAGGCGGGAAAATCGACCGTGGCCGTAAAGCCCTCAAAAAGCGCATCCCAATCCGGTGCGCCGTTCCCTACCTGCTCCCAGAGCTTCCAGTGCTCGGGGCCTTTCGGGAAGCACTCCACCATGTGATAACAGGGGTAACCCAATTGCTCCAGGGCCACTTTTAACGACATGGTGCCGGTCCGACCGAAACCAGCGCCTATAATATCCAGGGCCATGATGAATCCTTCTGTGTTACATGTTGGACGTTGATGCCAGGACCCGGGCGGAAATCCAGTGACTGCCGCAGGGCCGGAAGACCTGACGTTCTTATATAGCTTATGGGGTGTCCTGACAAGCTGAGCTGCATGGATCAGACGATACCTTGTTAATCCATGCGGTAGTCATGAAAGTTAATGGCAGGCAGGACTGTCCGTGGAGCCTGGTTGGTCAGCACCTGGCGGTGTTGGAAGTTACACAAGCTGTGATCAGGGGACTAGACTGAAAGGACAATGTCCGCGTTCTGGCTGGCACCGATGAGGTCTGGCCCGGTGAATGCGCAAATGGAGTAAGGCACAAATGGAAACCGTAATGATCACCGGAGCTTCGTCAGGTATTGGCGCAGCCTTGGCCAGAGAGTTCGCCGCCGGCAGCCACGATCTCATACTGGTAGCGCGCAGCGAGGACAAGCTGCAGAGCATGGCGCGACAGCTGGAGGCTGAATATCAGGTGCGAGTGTGGGTTGAGCCCGCCGACCTTTCGCGACGCGGAGCAGCCAGGAAACTTGCCACATCGGTTCAGGAGCAGGGACTTGAAGTGGACATTCTTGTGAACTGCGCAGGTGTGCTCGAGCATGGGTACTTCGTCCAGATGCCGGGCGCTACGCACGAGAGTCTTATCGACCTGAATGTCATTGGCCTCACCGTTATGCTGAGCCATTTCCTGCCGCCCATGGTCGAGCGCGGCAAGGGACGCATTCTTAACGTCGCGTCGATAGCCGCCTTTCAGCCCGTGCCCAGCCTTGCCACCTATGCGGCTACAAAAGCCTATGTACTGTCGTTAACCGAGTCTTTATCGGAGGAACTGGCAGGGACAGGCGTCTCGGTAACCGCGCTGTGTCCAGGCCTCACAGCCACCAATATGATCTCCACCGCCGAGGAAAAAAGCGGCGGGTTAAAAATACCGGGTATTATGATAGGCGATGCCAAGGACGTGGCTGCCCAGGGTTACAGGGCCTGTCTTAAAGCCGAAGTAATCTGTGTGCCGGGTGCCGGCAACCTCGTTGCTACGGTGACTGGCCGGGCTTTGCCCAAGTGGTTGCTGCGTCGCATATCCGGGGCAATGGGTCGTTACACCCTCAAGTAGGTTTTTCCTCCGTGTGCGCCCGATAACTACTGAGCGCCCTGGCATGAATGCCGACGAATGCGGACCAGGCCGAGTCGAAGAGCGGTTGGTTTGATTTTTTTCACGGCGGGCTTCAGTTTGTTCGATAGCGACCAGGTAATAACCCTCATCGGATTCCGGGGGCAGACGCTTTGCCCCGGTTGAGAAATCCGGTTACACCCTTGGAACACTTCGACTCGCGGCCAATGATGCGGGTTTACCCTGCCGCATCGATGGCACAGCGTGTCCCGATGTCTGCCATCAGTAAGCAGTGGATTTTTATAGCAAAACAGCAATTCGCCAGGCATGGACTGGAGCGACCACGGTGGCTCCGGAGGTGAGTGGCGATCAGCTGAAATTGAACGGTTCCTCACAGGCCTTTATCGACGCGGTCGGACCTGCGGAGCTGGAGTCGCCGCCTGAGGGCGGCGACTCCCGTGGCCGGGTTCTACAGCTTTACGATCAGCTTGCCCTTGTTGTCGCCTGTGAAAAACAGATTCAGGCCGCTGATGGCCGACTCCAGGCCTTCCAATACGTGGGCCCGGTACTTTA
>JAHEBL010000232.1 GCA_024642265.1 Haliea sp.
GAGGCCCTGGCTGCGCAGGAAACCGACCATTTCAACCTTCTGGTCAATAACGCCGGTATCGCCGGCGGCGGCAGTTTTATCACCGACGACCGCGCGCAGTGGGACAAGACCTTCGGGGTGTGCTGGACCGGCGTGTACAACTGCTGCCGCGCATTCCTGCCACTGGTCATCAACAGCCGCGAAGGCCACGTGGTGAATGTGAGCAGCGTCAACGGCTTCTGGGCATGCATGAACCCGGTGTTTCCCCACACCGCGTACAGCGCGGCCAAATTCGCGGTGAAAGGCTTTTCCGAGGCGCTGCTGATCGACCTGCGCCTGCACGCTCCACATGTGGGTATATCTGTGGTGATGCCGGGGCACATAGGCACGTCCATTGCGATCAACACCCAGAGAATACAAGACATAACCCCGGCCCTGGAGATGAGCGCGGATGAAGTTGAAGAGATTCGGCGACACTGGTCGCAACTCGACAAGGCGGCAGCCCAACTGGGAGACGATGACGTTCGACAACTGCTCCACGTCCAGGGCGAGGCATTCCGTGATAACGCCCCCACCTCTGCCTCACAAGCCGCAGAGATTATTCTTGAAGGGGTCAGAGCCAGGCAGTGGCGAATCCTGGTGGGCGCGGATGCCCAAACCCTGGATGCCATGGTGAGGCAGGAGCCGGAAAACGCTTACAGCATCGACTTTTTCGCTCGCATACAAGCAAATGGTGTTTTTGACCAGACTTCGATTTAGGCACAACAGCTAATCGGGGACAGACCACACTTATGAACGCATTTGAGGGAAAACAACCGGCTGCCAGTTTCGATCTTGTTTACAACGCCTCAGTAGGCAATGTATACGCCAGAAAACGTGGTCTGTCCCCTATTTCCATGGCAACGGGAGTCCATAGGGAAAGCTGGCGGCGAAAGCCGTTTTATCTGTCCTATACTTCAGGTCACGGTAGCAGGAAGCGCAGAAACGGAGGCGGGTAGTCGTGATAGATATTCTGGGGCAATTCCTGGCAGGCGGGCTGGACCTGATGCGCCACAATCCGGTGCTACTGCTGTTCACCCTGATGGGGATCGGTTACCTGATCGGCAACTTCTCGATAGGTGGCTTCTCCCTCGGGGCCGTTGCCGGTGTATTGTTCGCTGGCTTGTTCTTCGGTTACCACGGCCTGCGGATCAACCCCGGGGCCCAGGCCGTAGGCTTTGCCCTGTTTATTTTCTCAGTGGGTTACCAGGCGGGCCCGCGTTTTTTCAGTGCGATCCGACAGGATGGACTGCGCTACCTGGCCCTGTCCGTAGTGGTGACCCTGACGGCTGTCGGGGTGGCTGTGCTGGCCGCACGCCTGCTGGAGATGGCGCCGGGCATGTCGGCCGGCTTGCTGGCCGGGGGCCTGACCAGTTCGCCCACCCTGGCCGCGGCCCAGGATGCAGTGCGCGAAGGCACGGTCAGACTGGCCTCAGGGTGGACTGCGGATTCGGTAATCGACAATATCGCCTCGGCCTATGCGATTACCTATATCTTCGGCCTTACCGGCCTGATTACCCTCATTAAATACATGCCTAAGTTACTGGGCCTCGATATGGCGGAGGAAGCCAGACGGCAGGAACAGTTGGGTCAGAGTGATATTCGGCCAGTGAATATGACAACCCGCTTCTACCGGGTGGAAAACGAGTCATTTACCGCCCTGACCTTCCGGGAACTACGCGAGCGTTACTGTGCGCGGGTACCGGTTGTAAAAGTATTGCGCGACGGTATTTCTTTGAAGGTCGAACCCGAACAGCATCTGCAAGTTGGCGATATGCTGGAATTGACAGGTCCGAGGGATCTTTTCACCTCGGGGATCCAGGAGGTCGGCCCCGAGGTGGCCCCGGACTGGGATATCCTGGCGGATCGGGATAGCGCCAAGGTAGTGGTGACCAACAAGACGGTGTTTGGCAGGACTCTCGGGGAACTGCGCATCCCCCAGACTTTCGGTCTGCTGGTGCAGCAGGTCGAACAGGTGGGGGTAACGGTCCCGCACAGCTACGGTATCCGCCTGGAGAAGGGGGATATTCTTACGGTCATTGGGCCCGCCGCCAATATCGACCTGTTTGGCGAGTATGTGGGCCAGGTAGAGCGGGATATCTCCGAGACCGATATGGTGACTTTTGCCTTTGGTATTGCTGCCGGTGTGCTGTTGGGGATGCTCGCCCTCGATGTTGGTGGTATTGCCATCGGCCTGGGAACTGCCGGTGGTCTACTTGCGTCGGGACTGGCGATTGGTTACCTCCGCAGTATCCGCCCCACATTCGGACGCCTGCCGGAGCCAGCCCGCTGGTTCCTGATGGAATTCGGGCTTTTGATCTTCATGGCCGGGGTGGGCCTGCGCGC
>JAHEBL010000034.1 GCA_024642265.1 Haliea sp.
CTGCCTCGGTATCCTTGGCGAAAAATTCGCCGAAGGGACCGTAAACCTTGACCTTGTCGCCGGGCTTCAGATTGAACACCCAGGAGGACATGATGCCCGGGGGTATACCGGTGCTGCCGGGCGGTGGTGTGGCGATACGGATGTTGAACTTAACGAGGCCGCGTTCTTCCGGGTAGTTGGCCATGGAATACGCGCGAATAGTGGTTTCCTTCACCACCGACTCGAGCTTGAAAAAGCCGAAGTGTTCCCAGTCGCCGCGATATTCGTCCTCGATATCGAAATCGGAATACTTGACGTGATGGGGCGGGCATTCCAGCTGGACATAACCGCCCGCGCGGAAGTCCACGTTCTCGCCTTCGGGCAGCTTCAGGGTCAGTTCCTTGATGAAGGTGGCCACGTTGGGGTTGGACACCACCGTGCACTCCCACTGCTTCACCCCGAACACTTCCTCCGGCACCTGAATCTTCATGTCCTGCTTGACGGCTACCTGGCAGCTAAGGCGCCAGCCCTCGGCGGCATCGCGCTTGGTGAAATGCGATTCCTCAGTGGGCAGCATGGAACCGCCGCCCTCGCTGATAACGCACTTGCACTGGGCGCAGGTGCCACCACCGCCACAGGCGGAGGGCAGGAAAAGGTCCGCCTCGGACAGGGTCTGCAGCAATTTGCCACCCGCAGGGACCGTAATAGTTTTTTCGCCGTTGATTTCGATGTGCACGTCCCCTGCGCTGACCAGCGCGGAGCGGGCGGCGAGAATAATCGCCACCAGGATCAGTACCACCACCGTAAACATGGTGACGCCGTAAACAATTGTCATATCCATATCAGTTCAATCCCGCCTTAGATATCGATGCCGCCAAAGGACATAAAGCCCAGAGCCATAAGGCCTGTCACCATGAACGTAATGCCCAGGCCCTGCAGGCCATCCGGCACGTCCGAGTACTTCAGCTTTTCACGAATACCCGCCAGGGCAACGATTGCCAGCGCCCAGCCCACTCCGGAGCCGACGCCGAATACCACGCTTTCGCCAAAATTGTAATCCCTCTCGACCATGAACAGGGCTGCACCAAGGATTGCGCAGTTAACGGTGATGAGTGGCAGGAATACGCCCAGCGCGTTATAGAGTGCCGGTACGTACTTGTCCAGGAACATCTCCAGGATCTGTACCATGGCCGCGATCACGCCGATATAGGAGATCAATCCCAGAAAACTCAGGTCCAGGTCAGGCAACCCCGCCCATGCCAGCGCGCCGTCCGCAAGCAGGTAGGTATAGATCAGGTTGTTGACTGGTACGGTGATGCCCAGTACCACGATCACCGCAATTCCCAGACCCAGTGCGGCCTGTATTTTTTTGGAGATGGCCAGGAACGTGCACATGCCCAGGAAGAACGCCAACGCCATATTCTCGATAAAAATAGAGCGAATAAAGAGACTCAGATAATGTTCCACTTACGCACCCTCCCCTACAGCTGTATGGCGTGCCATTTTGAAGTCCGGCTGCTCCACCTGCTCCTTGCGCACACTGCGCAGCCCCCAGATGAAAAGCCCGATAATGAAGAATGCACTGGGCGGCAGTAGCAGCAGGCCATTGGGGTTGTACCAGCCACCCTCGGTGACCAGCGGCAGAATTTCGAAGCCCAACAGCTTGCCGGCGCCGAACAGTTCACGCACCACCGCAACAGCTATAAGTATCACGCTGTAGCCCAGCCCGTTGCCTATGCCATCTATAAAACTCGGTATTGGCGGGTTTTTCATGGCGAACGCCTCGGCCCGTCCCATAACGATACAGTTGGTGATAATCAGGCCGACAAATACCGACAGCTGTTTGCTGATCGCAAATGCGTAGGCCTTGAGGAACTGGTCTACTACGATAACCAGCGAGGCGATAATCACCATCTGCACGATGATGCGAATGCTCCCGGGGATCTGCTTGCGAATTGAAGAAATCAGCAGGCTGGAGAACGCTGTCACCAGCGTAAGCGCCAGGCACATTACCAGGGTCACTTTGAGGGATGAGGTGACAGCCAGTGCGGAACAGATACCCAGGATCTGCAGGGCGATCGGGTTGTTCTTGAAGATCGGGCCGGTCAGTGTGTCTTTAATAGTGTCCATGCTCAGGCCTCCCCGGCTTTCAGGTTGTTGAGGAACGGTTCAAAGCCGTCTTCCCCCATCCAGAAATGCAACAAGTTGGTGACACCAACGGATGTCAGCGTTGCCCCGGCCAACCCATCGACCTGCCAGGGCGCATTGGTCGCGCTTGGGTCGACAGTCCCCTTGATAAGGCCTACAGCCACATCACCGTCGCGATAGACTTCCTTGCCTGGCCACATGGCCTTCCAGCGCGGGTTGTCGACCTCACCACCCAGGCCGGGGGTCTCGCCGTGCTCGTAAAAACCCAGGCCGGCAACGGTATTGGCATCTGATTCCAGCGCGACAAAACCGTACAGGGTAGACCACAGACCGTAGCCCCTCACCGGCAGAATAACCTTGTCGATATCCCCGGTGTTGTCTTCAACCACGTAAACGATTGAGTAGTGCTCCCGCCGCGAGATCTTGGCCAGGTCCTGTTCTGGTGTGAGCTTGGAAGAAGAAGATGGATCCTTGGCCGCCTTGCGCGGATTGTACTTCTCCGGGTCCATGTCCTCGACAAACTTACCGGTACGCAGGTCCACGATCCGGGTCTTTATCTGCGCGAACTGTTCTTCCACGCTTTTGCCTTCCTCGAGCATACCTGCCGCTGCGAGAATATTGCGTTTCCGGTCCAGGGCCTTGTTGATCTCCTGAACCGGTTTGAGCATTACCGTGGCGGTGGCAACAAATATCGCCGCCACGATGCTGACTGCGAACGCAACAAACAGCGTTTTACTCGTACTGTCATTACTGGACACGGGCGAGCCTCCGTTTGATGTTGGACTGGACCACAAAATGGTCGATCAGCGGGGCGAATATATTAGCGAACAGGATCGCCAGCATGATGCCCTCCGGAAATGCGGGGTTTACCACCCTGATAAGCACGGTCATGACGCCGATCAGGATGCCGAAATACCACTTGCCGGTATTCGTCATGGAGGCGGAGACCGGGTCGGTCGCCATAAAGACCATGCCGAAGGCGAATCCACCGGTGACAAGATGCCAGTACCACGGCATGGCAAAGGCGAGGTTGTCGTCGGAGCCTATCAGGTTGAACAGGGTAGACAGCGCCATCATACCGATCATGACTCCGGCCATGATGCGCCAGGAGCCGACGCGTGTAATCAACAGCACGGCTCCGCCTATAAGGATTGCCAGCGTGGACGTCTCTCCGATCGAGCCCGGCACGGAGCCGACGAACGCCTGCATCCAGCTCCACTGCTCTCGCAGTGCCTCCATACCCCCGGAGGCGACCACCGACAGGGCGGTCGCACCGGTGTAGCCGTCAACCGCTGTCCACACCGCGTCGCCCGAGAGCTGCGCCGGATAGGCGAAGTACAGGAAGGCCCGCCCTGTCAGCGCCGGGTTGAGGAAGTTCTTGCCGGTGCCGCCAAAGATCTCCTTGCCGATAACGACGCCGAAGCTGATGCCCAGGGCGACCTGCCACAGTGGAATGTCCGGCGGGCAGGTAAGAGCGAACAGCACGGATGTAACGAAGAAGCCCTCGTTGACCTCGTGGCCCCGGCGTATGGCGAACAATATCTCCCAGCTGATACCCACCAGGAAAGTGACAATATAGATGGGCAGGAAAAACACCGCGCCGAACCAGAAACAGTGCCACAGGTTGCCGGCATCGTAGCCGCCCAGCAACTCTATGAGGTAGCCGTGCCAGCTCTCGACACCCTGCCCCGCCGGCATGACCTCGTTGGCCTGGAAGCCCAGGTTGTACATGCCGTAGAACATGGCCGGGAATGTCGCCATCCAGACCGTGATCATGATCCGCTTGAGATCGACTCCATCGCGCACGTGCGCGGTGGAGCGGGTCACCGAATCGGGGGCATACAGGAAGGTGTCGAACACCTCGTAGAGGGCGTACCACTTCTGGAAGCGTCCACCCTCCTGAAAATGGTGCTCCACACCATCAAGCATTTTTCGCAGTCCCACGCCTTAACCCTCCTTCTCGATTCGAGTCAGGTTGTCCCTCAGGATGGGGCCATACTCGTATTTGCCCGGGCAGACATAACTGCACAGGGCCAGGTCTTCTTCTTCCAGTTCCATGCACCCCAGTGCCTGGGCCATCTCCGTGTCACCGACTATAAGCGCGCGCAGCAGCTGGGTGGGCAGAATATCCAGGGGCATAATGTCTTCGTAGCTGCCCACCGGCACCATGGCGCGCTCGCTGCCGTTGGTGGTGGTGGTCATGGGCAGATCGCGGGCGCCAAAAAAACTGGTGACGTAGATCCCGAGGTTGGAGTGCTTTTTGGTGCCGGGTGACAACCATCCCATAAACTCGCGGTTACGCCCTTCCAGCAGCACCGATACCTGGTTGTGGTAGCGTCCCAGGTAAGACGTGGCGCCGGACACCATGCGACCGCCCAGTATCGAGCCGCTGATGATACGATTATCACCCGCTTTCATCTCACCGGCACACAGTGCCTGCAGATCGACACCCAGGCGGGTGCGCAGCAAACGGGGACGTTCTACCTGTGGTCCCGCCAGCGCTATCACTCGCTGGGTGTAGAGACGGCCATCGAGAAACAGGCGGCCCGTGGCGATGACGTCCTGGTAGCCGATGGTCCAGACAATCCTGCTGGAACTGGCGCCCTCAAGGAAATGGATATGGGTGCCGGCAAGCCCGGCAGGATGTGGCCCGGCGAACTCTGACATCTCGATATTGGCTGCGCCACCCCGGGGGATATCCGCACCTGGCGCGACGCACACATAGACCTTGCCGCCGGTCAGCTTGGCCAGCAGATCCTGGCCAGCGCAGAACGCCTCTCGCTGTTCATTGATGATCACTGCCGGGTCTGCCGCCAGCGGATTGGTGTCCATGGCGGTGACGAATATTGCTGCGGCATCGCTGGCAGGCGCGGGTACCTTGCTGTAGGGCCGGGTGCGCAGCGCGGTCCACTGACCGCTTTCCAACAGCTGCTTGCGCACGGCGGCGGCATCCAGGGATGCGATCTTGTCCGCGCTTACCGCAGGAAACTCGACCGCCTCGTCACCCTCGATTTCGATAACTACCGACTGCAGGACTCGCTTGGCACCCCGGTTGATCGCCGAGACCACGCCGCTTGCCGTTGCTGTATAGCGAACCCCTTCGGTCTTCTTGTCGGTGAAGAGCAGTTGGCCGGTCTTGACCCGCTCGCCCTCCCGCACTTCCATGGTTGGCTTCATGCCCACATAGTCATAGCCAACCACAGCCACGGCGCGTGGGGCTGGGGCATCTTCTATTACCTGTTGGGGAGCGCCCTGGATTGGAATGTCCATGCCCCGCTTGATCTTGACCATAGGATCTGCCTAAAGAAACTGAATATTTGTGGATGAGCCGGGAACGTCCAGAGGGCAAGCACACTGTGGGTATGCGAAACCGCTGCATGACGGAACCCAGACCGCGCGCATTATAGCGGAATGGCCCTATAAAAAACTACCAGACGACTCCGGGTTCTTTGATTTCGAACAGCTTTTTCCCATGTCAATAGACCTTGGTCGATAGGATCGGGACATCTCCCGGGAGATCCCGAGCCGACGGCCGATCAACTCTCCCGGGGGTAAACCGCGAAATTTATCCCTGCCATCCGCTCCAGGATACGGTGTACCTGGCAGCTGTAACCAAATTCATTGTCGTACCACAGGTAAAGTACCGCCTGCCTGCCGTTCACGATAGTGGCCTGGGCGTCGAAAATACAGGCGTGCCGGGAGCCCACAAAGTCCGTCGAGACCATCTCCGGGGAGGCCGTGTAGTCGATCTGCTTGCGCAGTGACGAATGCAGCGCCTGGTTGCGCATGAATTCATTGACCTCTTCCTTGCTGCTGTCGCGACCCAGGGTCAGGTTGAGAATCGCCATGGACACGTTGGGTGTCGGCACCCTGATCGCGTTGCCCGTGAGCTTGCCAACCAGCTGCGGCAACACCTTGCCCACAGCAGTGGCCGCGCCTGTTTCGGTTATGACCATATTGAGCGGCGCGCTGCGGCCGCGGCGCGATGCCTTGTGGTAGTTATCCGTCAGGTTCTGGTCATTGGTATAGGCGTGCACGGTTTCCACGTGGCCGGCGATGATCCCGAACTCGTCATCCATTGCCTTCAGCGGCGGGGCTATGGCGTTGGTAGTGCATGACGCCGCGGAAATAATCGTGTCGCCGGGCTCGATTTCATTACTGTTGATGCCCGCGACGATATTCTTGAGGCTGCCCTTGCCCGGGGCGGTGAGAATCACCTTGCTGGCTCCCTTGCTCTTCAGGTGCTGGGAGAGCCCGGCCTCGTCTCGCCAGGCACCGGTATTGTCGATGATGATGGCGTTGTGGATACCGTACGCGGTGTAATCGATGGTGTCCGGGCTGTCGGCATAGATCACCTTCACCTCATTGCCGTTGGCAATAAAGGATTGCCGCTCCTCATCCACCCTGATGGTGCCGTCAAAGGCGCCGTGTACGGAGTCTCTTCGCAGCAGGCTGACACGCTTGACAAGGTCGTTGGGGGCCTTGCCCTTGCGCACCACAATGGCGCGCAGGCGCAGGCAGTCGCCACCGTCTGTCTTTTCAATGAGAAGTCGCGCCATCAGCCGGCCGATACGGCCAAAGCCATAGAGCACCACGTCCTGGGGCTGCTCCAGCGGCTTGACCTTGTTGCCGATCAGCTCGGCCAGTTCACGCTCGATGAATTGTTCCAGCGTCAGACCAGCCGCGGCGCCCTCTTCCTGGAAACGCACAGCCAGTCTGCCCACATCTATATGGGCCGGGCCCAGATCGAGGCCGGCCAGGTGGGTAAATACGGGGTATGTTTCAAACTCGGAGAGCTCGTTGCCCTCCACCTGGCGTACGTAGCGGTGGTCCTTCATGATTTGCAGTACGGAGCGATTGACCAGGGTCCTGCCATATATGTAGCACTTGACGTTTTTTTCCCGCGCCAGTCGGCCGACCAGCGGGATCATTCCCTCAGCCAGCGCCTCGCGCTCTTTCCAGTTCTTGAAGTAATCGTCGGGACGGGGTCGCTTGCGTTGGGTCACTGTTGCCTACCTTCTTGGGGGACGCTGGGCCGTAGGTCGCGTATTATCATCGCAGCGCCGGGGGCGTGCAAGTTGGGATTGCCCGTTTTCTGGCTGGCGATCACCGTCTTGACTGGAGCTCGGCGCTGCCTTGGCGCTACAATAGCGCCCCGTTACGACCGCCGCGCTGACACCCCGCAGCTACTTACCCAAGGCCTATGTTCCCCGAACTCGTAAAAGACACACCCTGGCCGCAGCAGAAGGCCTCTCGCACCGCCCTGGGCCCGTTCTCGGGCAGCGCCGAGGCGCGCTGCATTGCCGAACTGGCTCGCCCCGGGCAACTGTTGCTGGTGATCACCGCCGATACGAGTTCAGCCCTGGCGCTGGAAAGGGAACTGCCTTTCTTTCTGGAAGACGACGTCGAAATACTCGCGTTTCCGGACTGGGAGACTCTGCCCTATGACAATTTCTCACCCCACCAGGACATTATTTCCGAGCGGCTGAGCACGCTGCACCGGCTGCGCCGCATGACTGCCGGGATCCTGGTTGTGCCGATTCCCACCCTTATGCACCGGCTGGCACCTACCGACTATATTGCCGCCTCCAGTCTGGTACTGGCCGAGGGCCAGACCCTGGATATCGACAGTTTTCGCCGCGATCTGCAGCGCAACGGCTACCTGAATGTGGAGACCGTTTACGAACACGGCGAGTTTGCCCTGCGCGGTTCCCTGTTCGACATCTTCCCGATGGGCAGCAAGCTGCCCTATCGTATCGACCTCCTGGACGCCGAGGTCGACAGCCTGCGCACCTTCGATCCGGAAACCCAGCGCACGGTGGACAAGGTGCCCGGGATCAACCTGCTCCCCGGCCGGGAATACCCGTTGGACCGTGGCGCGATCAGCCGTTTCCAGATGAACTGGTACGACGCCTTTGATGTGGACCCGGACCAGTGCACGGTCTATGTCGAGGTCAGCGCGGGGCGCAGTCCCGGCGGTTGCGAATATTACCTGCCGCTGTTTTTTGAGCGCTGCGCTACCCTGTTTGACTACCTCCCCGACAATACAGCGATAATCGCCTGTGGCGATCACCACGCTAGTGCCTGCCATTTCTGGGATGACGTGAAGACCCGTTATGAAGAGTACGGGATAGATTCCCGACGGCCCCTGCTGCCGCCGACACGCTGCTTTACTCCGGTAGAGGAGCTCTACCAGATTCTCGGCAAATACGCCGTACTGGAGCTTCGCCACAGCCCCGATGCGCCCGTGCACACGGCGAGCGGAGTCAGAACGCCACCCGAGCTCGGCGGTGACCAGAGAACGCTCTCGGCCACCGCTCACCTGGCGCAGTTCATCCGCGAGCACGGTGGCCCCGTGCTGTTGTGCGCGGAGTCTGCCGGGCGGCGCGAAATACTGCTGGAATCCCTGCGTGAGCACCAGCTGGAGCCACCGGCGGTGAAAGACTGGCACGAGTTTATTGCTTCCGGGGAGACTTTTGCGATCGCCACCGCCCCGCTGGACAGGGGTATGTACTTCGGCCCGGGCAAGCCAACGCTGGTGTGCGAGTCGCAACTGTTCGGCAACCGGGTGGCCCAGCGCCGCCGTCGCGGCAAACAGGCGGAAGACGCCGCCGTGGCCAATGTATTCCGCGACATCAATGAATTGCGCGAGGGTGTGCCGGTGGTCCATCTCGAGCACGGTGTGGGCCGTTACATCGGCCTGCAAACTCTTACCGTTGACGGCCAGGAAGCCGAGTTCCTTACCCTGGAGTATGCACAGGGTTCGCGCCTTTATGTGCCGGTGGCCTCCCTGCACCTGGTGAGCCGCTACGCCGGCTCCGACCCCGAGCTGGCGCCGCTGCACAAACTGGGCTCCGACCAGTGGGACAAGGCCCGGCGTAAAGCCAGCGAAAAGGCCAGCGATGTGGCCGCGCAACTGCTGGAAGTGTACGCCCGGCGCGAGGCCAGGGAAGGCTTTGCCTTTGCTGCCTTCCAGCACGATTACGAGCAATTTGCCGCTGCCTTCCCCTTCGAGGAGACCCCTGACCAGCAGTCGACTATCAGCGCGGTGATCGAGGATATGCAGAGCCCCCGCGTCATGGATCGACTGGTCTGCGGTGATGTGGGCTTTGGCAAGACCGAAGTGGCCATGCGCGCAGCCTTCCTGGCCACCCGCAACAGTAAACAGGTGGCCGTTCTGGTGCCCACCACACTGCTCGCGCAACAGCATTTCAGCTCCTTCAGTGACCGCTTTGCCGACTGGGATGTCTCTGTCGAGGTGGTTTCGCGCTTCAAATCGGCCAAAGAGCTGGCCGCGGTGACCGAACGGGTGGCAGCAGGCAAGACCGATATCCTGATCGGCACCCACAAATTGTTGCAAAGCGGCTTTCGTTTCGACGACCTGGGCCTCCTGATCATCGACGAGGAACACCGCTTTGGCGTGAAGCAGAAGGAGGCAATCAAGGCCTTGCGTTCGGAGGTGGACGTGCTGACCCTGACCGCCACACCCATCCCCCGCACGCTCAACATGGCTATGGGGGGTATGCGGGACCTTTCCATCATCGCCACCCCGCCCGCCCGGCGCCTGTCCATCAAGACCTTTGTGCGGGAGCACAATATTGCGATGATCAAAGAGGCTGTGCTGCGCGAGACCCTGCGTGGCGGCCAGGTGTACTACCTGCACAACGAGGTCAAGACCATCGAGGAAACAGCACGTAAACTGCGCGAGCTGCTGCCGGAGCTGAGCATCGCCGTCGCCCATGGCCAGATGCGGGAAACCCAGCTGGAACAGGTCATGTCCTCGTTTTACCACCAGCGGCACCATATCCTGCTGTGTACCACGATTATCGAAACCGGCATCGACATTCCCAATGCCAACACCATTATCATCGAGCGGGCGGACAAGTTCGGCCTGGCGCAGCTGCACCAGCTGCGCGGTCGCGTGGGCCGTTCACATCACCAGGCCTACGCGTATCTTATGTGCCCTCCCCGCTCTGCCATCACGCCCGATGCGGTGAAACGGCTTGAGGCGATCGAAGCCGCCGGGGACCTGGGTGCGGGCTATCTGCTGGCAACCCACGACCTGGAAATACGCGGTGCCGGGGAATTGCTGGGGGACGAGCAGAGCGGCCAGATACACAGCGTAGGTTTTGGCCTTTACATGGATATGTTGCAGCGCGCGGTCGCCGCGCTCAAGCGCGGTGAAATACCCGATATCGATGCGCCGCTGGAACACGGTTCGGAGATCAAACTGCACGTGCCGGCACTGATCCCTGAGGACTACCTGCCGGATATCAACAGCAGGCTGATCCTTTACAAGCGCATAGCCGCGGCGAGTAGTGATAACGAGCTGCGGGACCTGCAGGTGGAAATGATAGATCGCTTCGGCCTGCTGCCGGTGCAGGTGAAAAACCTGTTCCTGGTAGCACAGCTCAGGCTGCGGGCCGATGCCCTGGGCATCCGTGCGATTGAAGCCGGCCCTGAGGGTGGTAGTATCGATTTCAACACCAATACGCGGGTACATCCCCTCAGCCTGGTGAAGTTGGTGCAGTCCGACCCGAGGGCCTATAAACTGGCCGGGGCCACCCGCCTGCGCTTTCAGCTCCAACTGAACGATAACCGGGAACGCCACCAGTATGTGGAACAACTGCTGGATTCCTTTGCTACTGACGCCACGGAACATGCCGCCTGATGCCTAAATTAATTGCTTTGCTCACTTCCTCCATTGTTGTTGTCGCAGCGTTGACAAGTAACAGCGCCGTGGCCCAGGACTATCGCTGGTTCAGGGTCGAATTGCTCGTGTTCACCAACCAGGCCCAATCGGAGCCCGTCGGTGCAGCCAGCGCCGAGCAGTGGGACGCCATTCCCGAGCTCGCCTATCCGCTGGCTGCGCGATTCCTGGTGGATCCGGAGCGCGTTGCCCGCAACGAGGCGAAATATGCCGGGGAGAGCCTGGTAGACAAGTACGGCCGACAGATCATCAGGATCACGAAGGGCTATGCCAGCGGTGGGGGCCAGCCGCCCGCGCCTGTTATGTCTGAACCGGTGCCCGCCGGGGCGGGGGAAACCCTGCCGCGGCCCTTCGTGATCCTTGCCGAGGGGTACCAGGAATTTCGAGGCAAGGCGTCGGCGCTGCAGCGCAGCGGGCGTCACTCACTGCTGTTCCACGAGACATGGGTACAGGCCGTTGGCCCCGAGGCAAACAGCCTGCCTATCGTGCTGGATCACTCTGGCGACGATCAGCGGTGGCCTCCCCTGCAGGGCACGGTAAAAATCTTCCTGACCCGGTACCTGCACCTGGAAACCAATCTGTGGCTTAACACGCCGGGTGAATACCTGCCGGGCACCTGGCAGATGCCCGCCCCGCCGTTCGGCCCTCCCTCCCTTGTGATCGAGGAAGAAGGTGTGGTTGATATCGCAGCTGCAATTGCCGGTGTGCAGGCGGGAGCGCCCCCGACAGGCGCTGCAGAGAGCGCTGGCGGTGCGACGGCCGCAACTGCGGATAACGTGCCCGCGATGAATACTGCCGGGGGAGAGGCAGGCCAGCTTGCCGCGGGGGCGGAGCAAGCGCTCGGGCCGGTCTACCCCTATCGGCACGCCGTACTACTGGAGCAGACGAGGCGGATGCGCAGCGGCGAGGTGCATTACATCGACCATCCGCTGCTGGGTGTGATCATCAAGTTCACCCCGGTTTCTGCCGATGAACTTGCCGCTATCGCGGCCTCGCAGACGATCTGAGCGGCCCCGGTCACGGGCCGTGTCGGGCCAACAGGCTGCGCAGCAGCTTGCCCACGACGCCGGCTTCGCGCTGCAGTATCTCGCGCATCATCGCCATGGAGATCGGCAGGTCGCCGAGCCCCGCCGCAAGGTTTACCACCATACAGACTGACGCATAGGCGATACCGAGTTCCCGTGCCAGCGCCGCTTCCGGCATACCTGTCATCCCCACGACGTCACAGCCATCGGCCGCCATGCGGCGAATTTCTGCCGCCGTCTCAAGTCGCGGTCCCTGCACAGCACCGTATACGGCGGTGGATTCGCAGGCAATACCGGCATCGGCTGCCGCGGCCAGCAGCGCCGTGCGCAGCGCGCGGTCATAGGGTTCGGTAAAGTCGACGTGCCTGAGCTGACCGTCACTGCCATCGTCAAACGTATGCTCGCGCCCCCAGGTGTAGTCGATCAGCTGGTCCGGGATCACCAGTCTGCCGGGCTGCATTGCGGGTGAGATACCGCCTACCGCATTGATCGCCACGATCTCGTTGACCCCGAGGGACTGCATGGCCCACAGATTGGCGCGGTAATTGACCAGGTGCGGGGGAATCACCGCGGGACTGCCGTGGCGCTGCAGGAAATAAACGCGGTGGCCGGCGAGCAGCCCTTCGTGAATCGGCCCGGAGGGCGCGCCAAACGGGGTGTCGGGGCTGTGCGTGGCGGCGGGAGCCAGTCCCTCCAGTTCCGCAATACCGGTCCCGCCTATCACACCGACGCTTTTCACAGGCCGCGTCTCGTTTGCGCCAATCTCATCGCCGATTATCACCCGCGTCATATAGTTCGTGATCAAGCCATTTTTTAGACATATTTTTTATGTCGGGAGAGGCTGGATAGCTGCGAATGAGTATATCAAAGCCATGACCGAGTCGCGTCACATTTTGAAAAGTCGGCCAAGCGATTGATCTACCTTAAAAACTTTTTTGTCAGTAACTAATGTAATTTACAAAGGGATTTATAGATCAAATTCACATAATGGACAGCTTGTGCCAGCGTGTTATGTTGGCTGGGCAAGGGAAAAAAAAGGACCAGGAAAAATGAAACTGCAACAGCCTGTAATTGGGCGGTGGTACAAGGACGTGCAGATAGATGCACTGTTTGAAGTGGTCGACTGGGATCCGGATTCGCTGTCTATAGAAATCCAGTACCTGGATGGCGAGGTCGCGGAGTTCGATCTGGATGCGTGGCGTGAAATGATGCCAAAGCGGGCAGAAGCACCCGAGGACTGGCGGGCGGCCTTTGAACTGGACGACGAGGACCTGATCGACCCCGACCTGCCGATGCATCCGGAGGACTGGAACAGCCCGCTCAATTCGATCGAACCCGATGCGATGTATGGTGTAGAGGATTACTGAGCCCCGCTGCGGGTAGTGCCCCTTCCCTCCCGCCCCTTGTGGTGGGACCGCCGCTGTTGTACCGGCGCCGGAATACTGTATATAATCACAGCACCTGTATAAATAACCACGGTGCCCGCAATGGAAAAGCTTACCTCGCGACAACAGCAAGTGCTGGACCTTGTGCGCAGGCATATCGACCAGACGGGGTATCCCCCCACCCGCGCGGACATCGCCAGGGAACTTGGTTTCAAGTCCGCCAATGCCGCCGAGGAGCATCTCAAGGCGCTCGCCCGCAAGGGAGCCATCGAAATGATCGCCGGTGCATCACGTGGCATACGCCTGCCGGAAAGCGCAGGCATACCGATCGTGGGCCGCGTCGCCGCTGGCAACCCGGTACTTGCTGAGCAGAACATCGAAGACTACTGCGACCTGCCGCCTACCTTTTTCAAGCCCCGTGCCGACTACTTTCTGGTGGTCCAGGGCGACAGCATGATCGACGTGGGGATTCTCGACGGCGATCTGTTGGCCGTTCACAATACCGCTGTGGCCAACAACGGCGATATCGTGGTGGCGCGTATAGAAGATGAGGTCACGGTCAAGCGCCTGCACAAGACCGGCCAGAAACACCTGCTTGAACTGCTGCCGGAGAACCCGCTCTACAAACCTATCAGGGTAGACCTGAGGGAACAGGCTTTCGCCATCGAGGGCATCAGCGTCGGGGTGCTGCGGCGTGGGTCGTAGTTAACAGCTGGAAAGGTTTAGACCGGCTGTCGCCAGGTTTCCAGAGCGGACACTGTACTGTCAGAGCGCAATCAAGCGTGCTGGGTGATGGGACTGCCTGCCACCGGCTGGCGCCCCTGGCTGTGCTGCCGCGCGACTGGCGCTAGTGCAGCATACGGGAAACGGGTTCCGTTGCGGTTGATTCCTGCTCAACCTGTTCGGCTATCGCCGCTGCGGCCTGAATACCGGCCTGTATCATCGCCTTGGCGACTTCAAGCCCGTTATCCATCAGGTAGATACGCGATTCGTCGGAAAAACGAATAGTGACTAGCGGCTCGGAGTCATCGTCGGCACGCTGCAGGACGACTTCCCCATCTCCCAGATCAACAATCTCCAGTAGAGATGCAGACATTCAATTGACCTCTGGTTGCTGAATGTGCACGTTCATTCTAACAGCAGTAATTGCCATCGGCCACCCGGAGCTGTCAGTTGCTAGTACTCGTCCAGTGAGTCGCCCATGCGTTCAAACAGCGCTTCGAGCTGCTCGAGCCAGCTCGCTACCTGCTCTGCTCCCGGCAGGTCGGCGGCAGCAACGGCGAGATTACCCTGCTGACGCGGCGTGGTAATGGCAAGCTCCTGATCACGCAGCATATCCGCCAGCCAACCGCCGGCCTCCAACTGCCGGAATTCGTTTATTTCTCCAGGAAAGACCCTGCCTTCCGGCATTGGGGGCAGCTCGCCGCAGCTGCGGGGCAAGCCGTGGGCAGGTGCCACTGACCGACTGACCGAAAGCAGGAACCAGCCGTAAGCGGCGACAAGATGCTCTCTCGCGGCGCCGTGGAAAGCCTGGGTAAGCACTCTGGCTGGCGTATCCTGTCGCTCCAGCTCCCGCTGCCACGCCGACAGAACTATTTTCGCAAGGTAAAGCGCCTGGTTGGCGCGGGCGCGATCGTTGGTGTCGGAGCCGCTCAAGAGCGCTTGCGAGCCCCGCTGGCGCCACTGCCTGATTGCTCAACCTCCCACTTGCCTTTTCGATAAAATGCCTTCCAGCCAGTGGCTTTGCCATCGACTTCTGTCATGACGTACTGCTCCTTGGTTTTTCGGCTGAAGCGCACCTGTGCCCGGTTTTTGTCCGGGTCTGTTACCGGCGCGCCGAACAGGAACGCGTACTTTGGATCAATCTCGTCCTTATGCGGCAGTAACTCATCGACAAATGGCGCGCGGGTTTCCCGGTTGCGGGGAAACTGGCTGGCGGCGAGGAATAGACCCGCGGCGCCATCCCGCAGTATGTAGTGGTCCTCAACCTTGACGCAGGCCAGTTCAGGCATGGGCACGGGGTCCATCTTTGGAGGTGCCGCCTCGCCGTTACGCAGCAGTTTGCGGGTGTTTTTGCAGCCCTCAGAGGTGCAGCCGAAATATTTACCAAAGCGGCCGGTTTTCAGCTGCATATCGGCACCGCATTTATCGCATTCGATGATCGGGCCGTCGTAACCCTTGATCTTGAATTTCCCGGTTTCGACTTCAAAACCGGGGCAATCGGGCCCATTGCCGCACACGTGCAGCTTGCGACTCTCATCGATCAGGTAGCTGTCCATCGCGGTGTTGCAGATTTTGCACCGGTGCTTGGTGCGCAGCAGGCGCGACTCCGCCTCGTCATCCGCGTCCTCGCGAATCGCCTCGTCGCCGGGGGTCAGGTTAATGGTCTGCTTGCAGCGCTCCTTGGGCGGCAGTGCATAGCCAGAACAACCCAGGAATACACCAGTGCTGGCTGTGCGGATCTGCATGGGGCGGCCGCACTTGCTGCAGGGAATGTCCGTCATCGTCGGTTCATTCGGTTGCATTCCCGCCGGCTCCGGTTCACCGGCTTTTTCCAGCAGCCCGGTGAATTCGCCATAGAACTGGTCCAGCAGTTCACGCCATTCCAGTTTGCCCTGTGCTACTTCATCCAGATTGGCCTCCATGGATGCTGTAAAGCCGTAGTCCAGCAGCTCGGTGAAGCTCTTCTGCAGCCGTTGGGTAACGATTTCGCCCATTTTTTCTGCATAAAATCGCTTGTTTTCCAGTCGGACGTAACCGCGGTCCTGAATGGTGGAAATGATCGATGCATAGGTAGAGGGCCGACCGATGCCCCGCTTCTCCAGTTCTTTCACCAGGCTGGCCTCGCCATAGCGGGGCGCGGGCTTGGTAAAATGCTGGGCAGGATCGAGCTTGTCCAGCGTGAGCGCCTCGCCCTCTTTCATATCCGGCAGTACCGTGTCTTCACCCTTGCGGCCGGCGGGCACCTGCACCCGGGTATAACCGTCAAACTTGACGATCCTGCCCTTGGCATTCAACTGGTAGTCCCCCGCGCTGACGGTGACAACGGTGGACGTGTACTGGGCATCGGGCATCTGGCAGGCCACAAACTGGCGCCAGATCAGCTCGTACAGGCGTTCTGCGTCGCGCTCCATGTCCTTCAGCCCGGCCTGTAACACGTTCACATCGGAGGGGCGGATGGCCTCATGCGCCTCCTGGGCACCCTCCTTCGACGAGTACAGGCGCGGCTCGTCCGGCAAATAGGCCTTGGGGAAATTTTTGCCAATGTATGTGCGGCAAGCGGCAACCGCCTCTGCGCTGAGATTGGTCGAGTCCGTGCGCATGTAGGTGATGTAGCCCGCTTCGTAGAGACGCTGGGCCATCATCATGGTTTTCTTCACCCCGAAGCCGAGCCGGGTGCTCGCCGCCTGCTGCAGAGTGGAGGTGATAAAAGGCGCCGACGGCTTTGACCGGGTGGGCTTGTCCTCACGCTGACTGACCGAGTAAGGCAGCGACTCCAGCTCCGACGTGGCCGCCAGCGTGGCTTTTTCACTGGTGGGGTTGAAGGTCTCGCCAAGATGCTTGCGCACCTGGAACCGCACCTTGTCGCCCTGCTTGCTGACGAGGTCCGCGTGCACTTCCCAGTATTCCTCGGGAACGAAGGCGTGAATTTCACGCTCGCGCTCGACCACCAGTCGCACCGCCACGGACTGTACCCTGCCGGCGGAGAGACCGCGCGCCACCTTGGCCCACAGCAGCGGTGACACCATATATCCGACTACGCGGTCGAGGAAGCGCCTGGCCTGCTGGGCGTTTACCCGGTTCTGGTCCAGGTGTGCCGGATGTTCAAACGCCTCGGTGATCGCTTTCTTGGTTATTTCATTGAAAACCACGCGCTGGTAGCGTGATTCGTCGCCGCCAATGGCCTCGCGCAGGTGCCATGCGATGGCCTCACCCTCGCGATCAAGGTCAGTTGCCAGATAGATCGCATCGGCATTTGCGGCCAGTTTCTGTAACTCACTGACCACTTTTTCCTTGCCGGGCAATATCTGGTAGTTGGCTTTCCAGTTGTGTTCGGGATCTATGCCCATGCGCCGGATCAATTGCTCCCGCGCCTTTACCTTTTTGTACTCTGCCTTCTTTTCGGGTGCCATTTTGCGCGTCTTGGCAGCCTGGGCGGCACGCTCTTTCGCATCCACGGCGCCACTGCTGCTGCCGGCCGTTGGCAGGTCGCGAATATGGCCCACGCTGGATTTCACGACAAAATCCGGACCGAGGTATTTGTTAATGGTTTTCGCCTTGGCGGGCGACTCAACGATGACTAGTGATTTACCCATAATTTCCCGTGATGCATACCCAGCTCAGGGTTTGGACCGGTGTGTCCGGCCAGTGAAAAGGTGGCATATATAAGTCGCCTGTCCTCTGTGGTCAAGCGAAATCAGGGAATCTCAGGTACGCAACTGCTCCGCCCAGGCCTCCAGAACGAGCCTGATTTGCTCTACAGCCTCGACTCCGCCTGACTCGCGCCAGTAAATTCCGCAACTGCCTTCATCCACACTTGCGGCGAGCACCTGCGTCGGTAATTGCGCCAACGATCCCGGCACGGCGAGCCTGCGTTGCAGGCCAACCCAGCCTTCCGCCTCGTACAGCCACGCCCGGTTTTGTTCCAGCTTGTGTTTGGACGGGGGTATGCGCTTCCCATAATAGATGGTGTCGTGGCCAGCGTGATCGCGGGTTTTCATCCGGCCGCTGTCGCGTCCGGGTATACTCCTGAATTCGACAAACATACCGTGCACGGCCGCATATTCGCGCATACGGGCAATTTCCCTCTGTCGCTTGCTGGGCATAAGGTTTGTGAGTGGCGCCAGTGCGATCGCGATGACGAAAATTATCAGCAGGTAGGTCAACATCGGGATTCCTGATTCAGGTCAACGTCTGCACAGTACGCGCGTGAGACAGTAAGCCGCTGGTGGGCACAGGTTGACTGATTGAAAAAGAACCTGCATCACCCGCGTGCCATTCTATGCTATAAATGCCTTTAACATGATGAGCAATAAACGGGGTAGTACTATGTCCGACTATGCAAAAATCCTGGTCGCCGTCGATCTCAGCGAAGATTCCAACAGGATCGTCCAGCGGGCTCGAGCAGTTGCCAGTGGGGCCACTGCCGAACTTCATATTATTCATGTGATCGAACCCCTCAGTTTTGCCTATGGCGGAGATATCCCCATGGATTTTTCCGGCATCCAGGACGAGATCTATCAACAGGCAAGTCAGCAGTTACAGCGCTTTGCCGAGAGCAATGGTGTTGACGAGGCGCACAGGCATATCGTGATGGGCCGCCCTGAAGTGGAAATCCACAACCTGGCAGAAGAACTCCACGCCGATCTGATCGTAGTGGGCAGTCACGGCCGGCACGGACTTGCCCTGCTCATGGGCTCTACCGCCAACGGTGTACTGCATGGAGCCAAACGCGACGTGCTGGCAGTCAGAGTCGGCGCGCCGGATTGACCCTCACACGCCGGTAAACTCCCGCAGTTGGCCGGCGGTAAAGGGCCAGTCCAGCTCCCGGCCGAGCGCGTCACGAATCACCGGAATCCGCACACCATAGCGCTCGAACAGTGGATCCGAGTCACTGATATCGACTTTCTCAAATGCCACGCCGGGGTTATCCCGGCAGAGGGCGACCAGCAGCGCTTCTGCCAGCTCACAAAGATGGCAGGCGGATGTGCCATAGAGCGTATATTGCGGCGTGACAGCTGCTGATTTCATTGTTCCAGTTCCTCCGTTTCGTATACCTGACGGCAGTTTGCCAACAGGCTTGTACTCCCCCGGTCTCAGGCGTTACCATGCCCGTCCAAGTACAATAAATTATACCGAAATCCCCGGTCAGCGCTCGACTGCGGCGCTCTGTGTGGATCGGTGAAAGGAGTGCAACGGTGGCTTTATTCTCTCAACCAACTGCGCGGGCACTGGCCATTCTTGACCTGCTCATGGCAAATCCGACCCAGGCTTTCGGGCTGACAGAAATGACCCGCAGGCTCAATCTCAACAAGGCGACCTGCCACGCCATTCTGACAACCATGGCCAACTACGGTTTCCTCGTCCAGCATCCACAGACCAAAGCCTACCGGCTAGGGCCGTCTATCATAGCAGCGGGTAACGCGGCCTTTGCACAGTTTCCGGTCCTCGAATACGCCCGCCCTGAACTGGAAGCACTGCAGAGCGACCTGAATATCGGTTTTGCGGTTACCGGCCGTTCGAAACTGCACCAGGTTTTGCTCGCCCTGTATGGCCAGGCAACTCCCCTGCTCGACTCGTTCCAGTTGGGCCTGCGCCTGCCCAACACGGCGCCCCTGGCTGCCTGCTTTACCGCCTTTTCCCCGGCCCGCGAGCTGGAAGCCTGGTTGAGCCGCGCGCACGAGGCCAGGGGCGGCTACGACGAGAAGCTCGACCAGAAACTGCGCGTCGCCGCGATTGGCATCCGCGCCCGGGGCTACGAGGTTACACTGCGAACCAAGGCCGAGGCCAAACTCCGGGCTGAACTCAGTCGTATCCACAACGCCTGGAGCCTGTCCGCACTGGAGGAGGCAGCAAACCGGTTCCAGTATGACCTGTGCGACGAGTTCTATCACCTGGACAGGATCGATCCCAAAACCCGTTACGAGGTGAGCACGATTTCAGTGCCGATTTTCGCCTACAAGGAAGTGCCGGTGCTGTGCTTTGTCGCCGGGTCTTTTGACAAGGACCCCACCGGCAGCCAGATCGACGAAATTGCCGCACGCATGAAGGCGTCGGCGGACCGGGTGACTCGCCTGGCGGCTGGCCAGGAAACCATCGTGTGAGCAGAGCAAAACGGTTCCAGGGGTATGCCTGACAGCGACAGCTACGAAAAGAAGAAAGCCCGCTTCAGCAAGATGTTGACAGTCTACGGGCGCAAACCGGCGCTGGAAGTCCTGCAGGACGACAGTGTGCGCTGCCACGCCCTGCACCTCGCGGACAACAACCGCGAGGGGGGCATTATCGCGCAGCTGACAGCCCAGGCGGAGCGCCGGGGCATCCCTGTTAAACACCACAGTCGCGCCGAGCTGGCGAGGATATCCAAAAACGGTAAACAGGACCAGGGCGTTGCGGTGGACGTGCATTGCCCGGCCTTTCAGGATATCGAGGACTATCTTGCCGGTGAGCACAGCCGCGCTGGGGCAACCCGTCTGCTGGCGCTGGACGGAATAAGTAATCCGGCCAATCTGGGCATGATCATCCGCTCCGCCGCTGCGGGAACGATTGACGGGATTATCTGCTCGCGCCGTGGCAATGCCGCGCTTGGCCCACTGGTGATCAAGGCCAGCGCCGGCACCGTTTACCGCGCGCCGCTGCTGCGCTGCGAAAGCCTGACCGACGCACTGCGCCTGTGCCGCGAGCGGGGCATGGAAGTTTGTATACTGGCCGCGGACGCGCCGGCTTCGCTGTTTGATTACCAGCCCCCCGGGCCGGTGGTCTACGTGCTGGGTAATGAAACGGAGGGCGTCTCAGCGGAGACCGAAGCGTTGGCCGACACCCGCCTCGCCATACCCATGCGCAACGGCGTCGAATCACTCAACGTGGCGGTCACAGCCAGCCTGATCGCGTTTGCCACGGCCCTGGGCAGTGGTGGCAGGCGTCGGTGAGTCGCCATTCTATTTGGAAAGGTAGGACATCCCCTCTTCCAGCCCCTTGAGCGTCAGCGGGTACATGTGGCCCTCAAGCAATTTGTGGGTAATGGCTACCGACTGGGTATACTGCCACTCGTCTTCCGGGGTCGGGTTGATCCAGATGACCTTGTCGTAGACTTCCTGCAGACGCCGCATCCAGAGCTCCCCCGACTCCTCGTTCCAGTGCTCCACGGAACCCCCGGGCTGGACGATCTCGTAGGGTGACATGGCCGCGTCACCGACAAAAATCACCTTGTAGTCGTGACTGTACTTATGCATCACGTCCAGCAGCGGCGTGCGTTCATTGTGGCGACGGTAATTGTTTTTCCAGACGCTCTCATAGATGAAGTTGTGGAAGTAAAAATTCTCCATGTGCTTGAACTCGGTGCGAGCCGCGGAAAACAGCTCCTCACAGATCCTGACATGGGGATCCATGGAACCGCCCACATCGAAGAACAGCAGCACTTTCACCGCATTGTGACGCTCGGGCACCATCTTGATATCAAGCAGTCCGGCGTTGCGTGCGGTGGAACTGATGGTATCGTCCAGGTCCAGTTCGTCTGCAGCGCCGGTGCGGGCAAACTTGCGCAGCCGCCGCAGGGCTACCTTGATGTTACGGGTACCCAGTTCAACGCTGTCGTCCAGGTTTTTGAAGTCGCGCTTCTCCCAGACCTTCACCGCCTTTTTGTTGCCGCCGTTCGGCCCCACCCGTATGCCCTCCGGGTGATAACCCTCCTGGCCGAAGGGTGAGGTGCCGCCGGTACCGATCCATTTATTGCCGCCCTGGTGACGCTTTTTCTGTTCTTCCAGGCGCTTCTTGAACTCCTCGATCAGTTTTTCCAGACCACCCAGTGATTCGATCTTGGCCTTGTCTTCTTCCGAAAGGTTCTTCATGAATTCCGAGCGCAGCCAGTCGTCCGGTATCAGTGCCTCGATAACATCGTCGAGGGCCTCCAGATCCTTGAAATGCAGGCCGAATGCGCGGTCGAAGCGGTCAAAGTACTTCTCGTCCTTGACCATGCAGGCGCGACTGAAATAATAGAACTCGTCGATGCTGCCGAAAGCCACATGGCGCTTGAGTCCCTCCATCAGGTCGAGCAGTTCGCGGGTTGTTACCGGCACCCCCGCGTCCCTGAGACCATGAAAAAAGTTGATCAGCATCGGACTTTACCTGCTCTCCCGCCGGTGCATGAACGCAAGTCGTTCGAGCAGGTGCACGTCCTGCTCATTTTTCAGCAAGGCGCCGTACAGGGGCGGGATGGCCTTGCTGTGATCGCGCTCCTTCAGTATCTCGTCCGGTATGTCATCGGCCATCAGCAGCTTGAGCCAGTCGATCAGCTCGGAGGTAGAGGGTTTCTTTTTCAGTCCGGGAATCGAGCGCACATCGAAGAACACTTCCATGGCCTCCTGTACCAGGTCCCTGGCAATGTCGGGATAGTGCACGGCGATGATCTCGCGCATGGTGTCCCGGTCCGGGAAGTTGATGAAATGGAAGAAACAGCGGCGCAGGAAAGCGTCCGGCAGCTCCTTTTCATTATTGCTGGTAATGATAATGATGGGACGGTGTTTCGCCTTGATCGTCTGACCGGTCTCGTAGACAAAAAACTCCATGCGGTCGAGTTCCACCAGCAGGTCGTTGGGAAATTCGATATCAGCCTTGTCCACTTCGTCGATCAGCAAAACGACCTGCTCGTCCGCATCAAAGGCCTCCCACAACTTCCCACGCTTGATGTAATTGGCGATGTCGTGGACCTTGTCACCGCCCAGCTGGGAGTCGCGCAGGCGCGAGACCGCGTCGTACTCATACAGGCCCTGTTGCGCCTTGGTGGTGGATTTGATGTGCCACTGGATCAGGCGCTTGCCCAGGCCCAGGGCGACCTCTTCCGCGAGCATGGTCTTGCCGGTGCCCGGCTCTCCCTTGATCAGCAGCGGGCGCTGCAGGGTAACCGCCGCATTAACCGCCATCCGCAGATCATCGGTGGCCACATAACGTTCTGTTCCTTCAAATTTCATAGTCTGGTCGTCACTCTTGTATTTAATTAAAGCCCGACAGGGTACCTACTGGTCTGGCGCCAGGCAAGGCCGGGATCAGGCGCAGGCTGCGCAGGGCATTTCGCTTCATTGACCGGCAGCGCGGGCCGCCGGTTCATTGTTTTTCGCAGTTTTGCGCCCGCCGCGAAACAGTGTAAGACGCAGCAGCAGAGCCAGCACCACTGCCGCAGCGGATACAGCAAGCAGTGGTCTCAGGGCATGCATGGCCCCCTCCTTGCCCTCGTTAATCCATTGGAACCCGGCCACGATCAGGGCCGGGGCGAAGGTCTCCACCCCTTCCCGTGGGTAGGCCGGCGTGAGTAACAGAGCGCCGCTCAGCAACACGGCCACGGACACCATGCCGGCACCCCAGTGGCGGGAGAGCCACCAACCCAGCAGCAGCATGATAGCGAGCGCGGCACCAATATAGACGTACAGCGCGGTCAGGTAGGAACTCTCACTTAACACGACTTACTCCTATTCAACCCAGTGGACGATGTGTTCGTCGTAGCCGTCCGGGTGGACAAATTCATCAGAAAGGGAGCGACCGCGAATCGAGATACCCGCCCGGTGTACCGTATCGGCGCTGCCGCTGACCAGCGGGTGCCACTCAGCGAGAGGTTCGCCATGCGCGCGCAGCCGGTAGGCGCAGGTGCTGGGCAACCAGTCGAGTTCAAGGACGTTGTCCTGCTCCAGCCTGATACAGTTCGGCACCAACACCGAACGATTGGCATAATCACTGCACCGACAGGACTGTTCGTCCAGGTAACGGCAGCGGACGCGGGTGTAAAAAACCTCCCCGTCGTCCTCGTCCTCCAGCTTGTGCAGGCAGCACTTGGCACAGCCGTCACAAAGAGCCTCCCACTGCTCCGGACTCAATTCGGCCAGCGGTGTGTCCTGCCACCACTCAGCCACGGCTGCCATCCCGGTCCAGCAACTCTGCCGCGGTCGGCGGCATTTGCAGGTAGTAGCCCTGCTCCTCAATTTTCGCCATCACCTCGACCGCGTCCGCACGCGCCAGTTTACGCTGGGAGTCGAGCATTATGGTCATTACACTCGTTGGCTCGCCAAACTGCGCCATCAATGCCTCCGGCACATCGACCAGGCCGTTCTGCTTGTCGACGTAGAGGTACGACTCGGCCTTGCGTGAGCCACGGAATATCTCTATCAGCCGTTTTGTCATACTGCCCCCGCCAGGCTTTCCCGCAAGGGCAGGATTACCCTGTCACGGCGCCACCCCTGCCAGTGAGGCGGGCACTCGACCGGTTCGCCAAGGGCTTCACGTAACAACAGCTCATAATCCCGGGCTTGCAACAGGGCTTCCGGGGCACTGGACAACTCTTGTGCGATAGCCCTCACCCGCGCCTTGAGCTTCTTCAACTGGTTACGCTGAGCGGCGTCAAGTGGACCAGGCAGGCGGGGAGGAAGCTCGCTGTCCGGTATAACACGCTGTTCTGCCAGCAGCTGCAGCAGTTCTTCCGCGTTCCGACGCAGCGCCGCAGCATCCAGGCCCACCTGGTTTTGCAGCTGCTGGCGGGTCTGGGGATCGATCTGTGCCAGCTGCATGCAGGCCTGGTCATCAATAATCCAGCCGCGCGGCTTGTCGCGACGTCGGGCGGTGTCCTCTCGCCAGGCACAGACAGCCATCAGCGTGGCCAACTGGCGAGGATTGAGTTTCCAGGCACTTTTGAAGCGCTTCAAATAGTCGTCTGCAGAGTTTTTGTAGGCTGCGATAGCGTCCCGCCCATCAGCCAGCACCCAGTCTTCCTTGCCCTGCTGCAGGCACAGCTCATCGATGTGCCGCCAGACAGGCAGCAGCCATGCCACGTCCTGGGCCGCGTATTCACACTGGGAAGCGGTGAGTGGGCGCCGCAGCCAGTCTGAAGTCGTCTCGCCCTTGGGCAGGTCCACATCGCAGACATGCTTCACCAGCGCGCTGTAGCCCATGCCAAAACCCAGGTCCAGCAATGCCGCCGCGCGCTGGGTATCAAAAAGCGGCTCTGGCAGGACGCCCAGCCAGCGGCTGAATACTTCGAGGTCCTCGCTGGCCGAGTGCAGCACTTTGGTCACCGCGGGATCGACCAGCAGAGCGGCCAGGGGGGCGGGATCACTGATCGCCAGAGGATCGACCAGCAGGGCCGTGTCGCCAAAGCACAGTTGCACCAGCGCCACCTGGGGATAAAACGTATTGCGGCGCATGAACTCGGTATCCACCGCCACGATCCTGCTGTCCCGGACTTCCGCCAGCGCAGTTTCCAGGGCCGCATCTGACTCTATCAACCGCCACTCCACAGGCTAACCCACTGTCCGGCGGCCCGAGAGCGCATGCGCAAGGGTCGAGCCATCGACATACTCGAGTTCACCACCCAGCGGTACGCCGTGGGCAATCCTCGATACTGTTATTCCCTCGTTTTGCAGCATATCGGTGAGGTAGTAGGCGGTGGCCTCCCCCTCAACCGTGGGATTGGTCGCCAGAATGACTTCTTTTATCGCCTCGTCGACAAGGCGCTGGTGAAATCTCTCCAACCCTATTTCGGCGGGCCCGATGCCATCGATCGGCGACAGGTGGCCCATCAATACGAAGTAGATGCCGTTATAGCCACCACTCTCCTCGATTGCCAGCACATCCGCCGGGGTTTCCACTACACAGATCATGCTGGCGTCGCGCCTGGAGTCCTGGCATATCTCGCAAACCTCCAGCTCTGTAAAATTGCGGCAGCGGGTGCAGTGGTCCACTCGCTCAACCGCGTCGGCCAGGGCGCCGGCGAGCGCCATCGCGCCGTCGCGGTCCCGCTCCAGCAGGTGCAGCGTCATACGCTGTGCCGATTTTGGCCCCACGCCGGGCAGGCAACGCAGGGCGTCCATCAGGTTTTGCAGTGCAGGGCTGAATTTCATGGCCTGGGCAATGTTCTCAAAACGGCAGTTTGAAGCCAGCGGGCAGATTCAGGCCGGCGGTGAGGCCTGCCATGGCTTCGCGGTTATGCGCTTCCACCTTGCGCACGGCATCATTGACGGCGGCAGCCAGCAGGTCTTCCAGGACTTCCTTATCCTCGCTGAAAACCGCGTCGTCGATCGAAACGCGCTTGATATCGTGACGGCCTGTCATGATAACGCTGACCAGTCCCGCTCCGGCTTCACCGCGCACTTCCGCGTTGGCAAGTTCTTCCTGTTTTTTCTGCATGTCGGCCTGCATTTTCTGGGCCTGCTGCATGATGTCTGAAATATTTCCCTTCATCACTACTCCTTGGCTGTTCGGGGCGATCGACTCGATCCGATCAGGGGTCTACCGGGGTTATGGACGCGCGGTCCAGTTCGCCGTCGAAGCGCGCTATCAGTTTTTGTAACAGGGGGTCTGCTTCAATGGACGCGACCGCCGCCTGCTGTCTTTCCTGCTGTAATCTTGCCTGGCGCCGGGCGGGGGTTTCGCCCCCGGTTTCGCCCGGCTCAATGCTAACAAGCAGCGCCTGGCCGAAATATTTTTCCAGGGCTGCCCGGACCTGTTCTACGTGTCCCTTGTTGAACAGGGCGGCATTCGCCTGGTCGAGCACAAACTGGAGGGTATCGCCGTTAATGCTGCGCAACTCACTGTTGATCGCTATGGTATACACAATTCCGCCAAGGCCCAACTGCTCCAGCAAGCCGTGCCAGTCCACTGGCTTCAGCGTTTTCAGAACATAAGCCTGACCGGTTTTGTCATGAGCTGCCGCCGCGATGCCAGGCTCCGCCACTGGCGAGTTGGCTTGCGACTGCCGGCGCCCGGAGGGTTGCCCTGCAGCTGAGCCCGCGGACCCCGGCCCGGCCTGCAGCGCTGCTTGGTCAGGCACAGGTTTTACGGTTTCCCGAGGTGCCGCGCGCACGGTCTCCCGGGATGTCGATGGAGGAACCTGTGTTACAGGCTCCGGTGGCGCCGTCGCGGGCGCCCTAAGGGGCTTTTTTACGGTATCGTCGACCTCCCCCGCGACTGTCTCTTTGGCGGCGGGGCCCGCCGGCGCGAGGTCACCGGGAGTGAGGCTTGCGTCGATGACTGCAGCCGGACGGAAGGCGACCATCCGCAGCAGGATCATTTCAAAACCACTGCGAGGGTCTGTCGCCAGCGCTATGTCACGCTTGCCATTGAGAGCCATCTGATAGAACAGCTGGGTATCCTCGGCGGTCATACTGCCGGCGAGTTGCGCTACTTGCGCCGCGTCGCCCCAGCTATTGTCGATGGCGTCGGGCACCACCTGGGCGACGGCGACCCGGTGCAGCATGGAAATGAGTTCGTCCAGGCTGCCTTCAAAGTCAGGGGCGTGCTCGGCCATGTGCGCGACAATGGCCAGCAAGCCTGGCGCATCGCTTGCGGCCAGGGCCTCGAGCAACTGGTAAATAAAACTCAGGTCGATGCTGCCCAGCATGCTGCGCACATCGTCTTCGCCAAGTTTGCCCGAGCCAAAGGAAATGGCCTGGTCGGCCAGGCTCAGCGCATCGCGCATACTGCCCGCTGCAGCGCGGCCCAGCAGCCACAGGGATGGTTCATCAAAACCGATCATCTCCTGGCCCAGCACATTGCGCAGATGCCCGACGATCTGTTCGGGAGGCATGTTTTTCAGGTTGAACTGCAGGCAGCGCGAAAGAATGGTGACCGGCAGCTTCTGCGGGTCAGTGGTGGCCAGCAGGAATTTGACGTGGGGCGGCGGCTCTTCCAGGGTTTTCAGCAGTGCATTGAAACTGTGGCTGGACAGCATGTGCACCTCATCGATGAGATACACCTTGTAGCGCGAGCGGGTGGGCGCGTACTGGACGTTTTCCAGCAGTTCCCGGGTGTCCTCTACCTTGGTGCGCGACGCGGCGTCCACCTCCAGCAGGTCGACACTGCGCCCTTCGGCAATTTCCAGGCAGGAGGAGCACTGCCCGCAGGGCTCGGAACTGACCCCGGTTTCGCAATTGAGACACTTGGCCAGGATACGGGCGATAGTAGTCTTGCCGACGCCGCGGGTGCCGGTAAACAGGTAAGCGTGGTGCAGGCGGTCGTGGTCAAGGGCGTTGACCAGGGCCTGCAGCACATGCTCCTGGCCAACCATCTCACGAAAGGTCTTGGGTCGCCACTTGCGTGCGAGTACCTGGTAGGACATGCAGGAAATTGCCTTGGATCTGGGTAAGGGAGCTAGGATACACCAGCGGCGGGGTGCCTCAAAACTAATGATGCCCCCTGGCGCAAAGGGCCATGGAAGCGGCCACATACATAGCTGCCTTACTACATTAGCTTCATCACGTAATGTACTGTTTTAAAGATAGAATGTGGAAATAATGGAGGCGACCCAGACAGCCACACCCCGGCACATGAGTCGATAATTACCGTTGCTCCCTTCCGGGCCTGGCGGGGTTCACTATCTATCATTGCGAGGGGACCGCCTGGATCACCAAAGCGCCTGCGACGGATCGCAGAAGGCGCGTATTGTGCGTGAATCGCCCGGACGCTGCAAGCCGCGATCCATTTTCCGGCTTGACTAAATGTAAGACTACGTAACATTATGTTATTCACTCTTACATACAGTGCGGTGCCACCATGGAATACACTCAAGGGAAGTCCGGCGCACGACGTGCTCGACTGCCAGCGAGCCTGATCGGTATCGCCACCGCCGTTGCTGTCGTCGTCATCGTGACTGGTGTACTGGAGGCGCGCGTGGCTTTCACCGACGCGGTCGAGCCCAAGAACCCCCTGTCGGTAGCCACGGTCAGGTTTGAGGTGCAGGACAGCTACTCTCGCCCCGTCTCCTATCTGGGCCTTATAACCGCCGGCAGAAAAGCGACCCTCGGTTTCGAGATCCCCGGTCAGATAGCGACTCTGGAACTGCGCGAGGGCGACCCGGTAAGCCGGGGTCAGGAATTGGCCGGTCTCGATACCAGCGGCTTGCAGGCGCGCCGTAAGGCGACCGCCGCCGAACTGGAGCAGGCTCGCACTGAACTGGAACTGGCGCAGATCAAGTCCAGCCGACAGAAAGAACTGAGCGCTACCGGAGCTGTTTCCAGGGAGGCATTTGACGATACCCGCCTGCGGGCGCGGGCACTGTCCTCTCAGGTCGAAGCAGTAGAGGCCCGGCTCGCCAGCATCGACATTGAACTGGAAAAGTCCAGGCTGCTGGCGCCCTATGATGGCGTCATCGCCGATCGCTACGTGTATCAGGGCGCGGTGGTCAGCCCCGGCACTCCGGTTATGCGCCTGGTGGAACTGACCAACCAGGAAGCCCGGATCGGGGTGCCTGCCACTATGGCAGCACAGCTCGAGATCGGTAAGCAGTACGCACTGACACTGCGCGACCAGTCCCTGCAGGCACAGCTGTTGACTATCAGACCCGATGTCGACCCGATAACACGCACTACCTCTGTCGTGTTCGCCATTCCCCCGGGCGTAAACGCTCTCGACGGTGAGCCTGTCACCCTGGATTACCGGGAACCGGTACAGATGCGGGGCGGCTGGCTGCCAGTGGCGGCGCTTCTGGAGGGACAGCGCGGCACCTGGAATGTGCTGCGGCTCGAGCGGGACGGTGAGCTGTACCGGACGACACGGGAATCAGTCGAGGTACTGGATATACAGGGCGACCGTGTCTATGTATTCGGTACCCTGCCCGATGGCGCCTTGATTGTGGCGCAGGGTATTCATCGCATCACGCCCGGCACGCTGGTCACCCTGTCGGAGGGCAACTGAGATGCTGGCCCGTTATATCTTCCGGCACTCCAGGTATTTCACCCTGATCATTGTGTGCGTCCTCGCGGTGGGGATCACCAGCGTTCGCTCCATATCCCGCCAGGAGGACCCGACCCTCACCAACTTCGTCGCGAGTATTACCACGTTTTATCCCGGCGCCACCCCGGACCGGGTAGAGGCGCTGGTGACCCGGCCGCTGGAAGACGAACTGCGCAAGATTTCCGAGATCGACGAGCTGGCGTCGATCTCTACCAGCGGCGTATCCGCTATCACGATCCGCCTCTACGACGATCTGCCCGAAGAAGACCTGCAGCGGAGCTGGTCGGAGATTCGCGATGCCATGACCGAGGCGGCGCGCCAGTTTCCGGCCGGGGCCGGCGAACCCGATTTCGACAATGACCGCATGTCATCTTTTACTGCCATCGTCGCCCTGTCCTCCGCGGGACCGGAGGATATGCCGCTCTCATTGTTGGGTCGCATGGCAGAGGACTTTGCCGACCGGGCGCGCAACCTGCCCAATACCAGGCTGGCCGAACTGTTCGGCGAACCCCGGGAGGAGATCCGGGTGGAGATTAACGAAGCCGCCCTGGTATCCCGGAGCCTGAGCCTGCAGCAGGTCGCAGCCGCACTGCAGGCGGCAGACGCGAAAGTGTCCTCCGGCCGCGCCTCCGGGGCCGGCACCGACATGCTCATCGAGCTGGCGGGCGATTTTGACTCCATGGAGCGCATCCGCCAGGTGATCGTCAACACATCCAGTGGCGGCAGTGCGACCCGAATCGCGGACATTGCGACTGTTTACCGCGGCGCCGTGACCCCGCCGGCATCCATGGCACTTGCCCAGGGGCGACCGGCCATACTGGTGGGAGTCACCATGGAAAACGACAAGCAGGTGGATATCTGGAGCGAGACCTTGCGCCGCCTGGTGACCGAATTCGAGCAGGAGTCGGCGGCCGGCCTGCAACTGGAGATCACCTACGACCAGAGCCGATACGCCGAAGCCCGCCTGCTGGAGGTTGGCAAGAACCTCGCTATGGGTATCGCACTGGTGATCCTGGTGCTGCTGTTTACCCTCGGCTGGCGCGCCGCAGTCGTGGTGGCGGTGATACTGCCCCTGTGTGGCGTGATCTCGATAAGCGTTATGGAGCGCATGGGTCTCGCCCTGCACCAGATGTCGGTGAGCGGCCTGATCGTTGCACTGGGCCTTTTGGTGGACGGCTCCATCGTGATGACCGACGAGGTGCGCAAGCGCCTGCTGGAAGGCCGCAGCCCCATAGAATCCATCACCAGTTCGGTACATCGCCTGCGTATCCCGCTCATTTCCTCCGCCGTCACGACCATTCTCGCGTTTATGCCAATGGCGGTCGTCGCTGGCCCCGCGGGTGATTTCGTGGGCAGTATCGCCAAGGCCGTTATCATCATGCTGACCACATCCACGTTGCTCGCACTGGTCATCACGCCCGTGCTGGCCGCGTGGCTGCTGCCGCGCAACAGGGAAACAACTCACCACTGGTACGTTGGCGGCGCCGAAAGTGGCAGGGCCGGCGCCTGGCTGGTCCGTGCCCTGGACTGGAGCCTGCGGCATCCCCTGGCTGCCATTGCGCTGTCATTGTCCCTGCCCCTGAGCGGCTTCCTGGTATTCCCCACCCTGACAGCCTCATTTTTCCCCGGCACTGACCGCGACCAGATGTACATCCAGGTAAAACTGGCAGATGGCCGTTCCATTTATGACACCCGGGCGGTGGTGCAGAAGCTGGATGAGAAATTGCGCGATGACCCTTTGATCCGCCGGGTCGACTGGACCCTTGGCGAGAGTCCCCCCGCCTTTTACTACAACATGTACAGGAGCCGGGAGAGCATCCCATCCTGGGCGGAGGCGCTGGTACTCACGCGCGATAAAGACCAGACCAATGAGTTGATTCGCCGCCTGCAGGTGGAACTGGACCGGGGTTTTCCTGAGGCGCAGATTGTAGTGCGCGGGATTGACCAGGGCCCCCCCGTGATGGCCCCGCTGGAGGTGGAGATTTTCGGGCCCAACCTGGACGTCCTGCAGCGCCTGGGAGAGCAATTCCGGCTGCGACTGGACACTATCCCCCAGGTAACCCACACCACGGTAGACCTGATTGGCGGTGCACCCAAGCTGCTGTTTGAGCTTGAGGAGGAGAAGCTTCGCCTGGCGCAGTTGCAACTGACCGATGCCGCTACCGCCCTCAATGACGCTCTGCTCGGACGTGTCGGCGGCGAGGTGCTGGAAGGCACTGAACGGTTGCCGGTGAGGGTCAGGCTCGCGGAGCAGGACTGGGGCACATCCGAGCGTATTGCCGACATCCGCATACCCCGGCCCTTGCAGGCCGGGCTGCCGCCATCGAGCATGATGGGGGGGCTGCCACTCAGTGCGATTGGCAAACCCGAGCTGGTGCCTGCCCAGAGCCCTGTTTCCCGACAGGATGGTCAGCGCCTCAATCGTGTTTCCGGTTTTATCAAACGCGGCGTACTACCGGAGGAGGCACTGAAAGTACTGCGCCAGGAACTGGCAAGAGATCCTGTCACCCTCCCGCCAGGCTACTACGTCCAGTTCGGCGGCGACTCAGACGCCAGGGCGGAAGTGATGCAACGGCTTATGGCGCCGCTGGGTCTGATTCTTGCCGGACTGCTGGCGACACTGGTGATGACCTTCAACTCCTGGCGGCTGACGGCAGTATCGCTGCTGGTATGCGTTTGCTCCCTCGGTCTGTCGCTGCTATCCCTGGCGATTTTTGCCTACCCGTTCGGCATCATGGCGGTGATCGGCGTCATCGGCTCCATCGGGGTATCGATCAACGCCGCGATCATCATCATCACGGCGCTGCAGGAAAACGAGGGCTCGGCGCACGGCGGGTTGTTTGCCATCCGCTCGGTGGTCATGGATTCCAGCCGGCACATCATATCGACCACTGCCACCACCTTTGGTGGCTTCCTGCCGCTGATACTGGAAGGCAGCCAGTTCTGGCCACCGTTCGCAATGGCGATCGCTGGTGGTGTGCTGCTGTCCAGTATCATTTCGTTCTTCCTGGTACCTCCGGCCTTCCTGCTGGCAACCGGGATCGGCCGCAAAGACGAGCGACAGGCCCGCGCCAGTGCGGCGTATACTTCCGTGAAACAGGGGTAGGCGAGTCATGAGTAAAAATACCGAAGCCAGGGAATGCAAGAACTACCACCACGGCGACCTGCGCAATGCGCTGATTGTCGCCGCGGGTGAACTGATCGAGGAAAAGGGCTCCCTGGATTTTGCCATGATTGATGCCGCGCGCCGTGCCAATGTCAGCAGCGCAGCGCCCTATCGGCATTTTGAGGACAAGGATGCCCTGCTCCAGGCGGTCTCCGAGGTGGCATTCCTGGCGCTTGACGATGTCGCCCGTCAAGCAACGTCACTGGCGCCTTACGGCAGCAGCGCGTGCCTGATCGCACAGGGCAAGGCCTACATCACCTTTGTCAGCGACCACCCGGCATTCTACGATCTTATGTGGGGCGACCTGGGATTGCGCAAACGCAACCTGGAGGATATGGAACTGCAGACTTCAGGCTTTTACATCCTGGTGGGCTGCGTCAGGGCCTGGTGTGAACAGGCCGGATTGAGGTCTCACGATCCGCTGGAACTGTCGGTCAAGTTCTGGGCCATGGCACACGGCCTGGCCTGCCTGGCCATGAACGGCAACATCACGCAGATAATGCCTTCAGCAGATGTGCACAGCCTGTTCGAAAGCAGCGCCATCACATTCCTGGATGGCTTGCGCCCCTCCGCTGCGGCTGTCACTTGAAGCGACGCAGGCGCCTGGCCGTGGCAAGAAACCGCCAGGTACCGAAAACCAGTGTCAGCAAGCCCAGCGGAACACAGCCCGCACCCACCCACTCAAGCCAGGGGGTCTGGGCGAAATGGTACAGCGTGACGCCCGCCAGCATCAGGGATATGCCGGACCGCAGGTAAGCCAGCAGTGTGCGTTCGTTAGCGAG
>JAHEBL010000133.1 GCA_024642265.1 Haliea sp.
CGCCGGGCGAGCGCCCGTATATCATCGATGGATACCAGTGAGTCGTGGAGCCCTCCCATCAGCAGGGTGGGCGCGCGCACCTTGTCCGCCACTTTGATGGCGCGGTACAGCGGCAACGACAACAGCGAACGCGCGGTGACATGGTTATGCCAGTCCGCGCCTTCCGATACCAGCGGCAGGTAGCCGCCCCAGCACTCGGGGGTGTTCATCACCGCCGTCTCCCCGGGCCTACCCACCAGGGGGAAATAAATGGGCTTGAAACCCAGTAGTCCGCCCACCAGGTCCAGCAGGCCCATTACAGTCGACTTCAGCAGGTAGACCATGCCGAATCCGCGCACTGCACTGAGCGTATCGGCGGCCAGTACCTGCGCCACCACCGCACTGACACCGTGATCCTGCGCCGCCACGTGTATCACGTGGGCGCCACCGAAGGAGCTCCCCCAGATGCCCAGCCGGCTGCCGTCCACCTGCTCCAGGCCGCGCACAAAAGCCAGGGCCGCCATCCAGTCTTCCAGCTGTTTGGTCGGGCTGAGCAACTGCCGCGGCTCGCCAGTGCTGCCACCCCAGTGCCGGTAGTCAAAGGCGAATACCGCCAGGCCCCGCTCCACGAAGCGCTCGGCGAAGGCCGGGATACGGAAGTCCTTGAGGGCGCCCAGGCCATGGCCCATGACCACTATGGGAGGGCGATCGATACCTTCGGGAAGATAGAGGTCGGCGGCGCAGCGTTCGCCGCCACTGTTGAAGGTCAACTGGCTGGTTAATACGTTCATATCAATCACTCCGAATCAATTCCAATTTGCGATGCGCCCTGCCCTCGCTGCGGACACAAAAAAGCCTGCGCAAGCAGGCTTTCCCTTTCATGCTATCCCTCACTTCACGTTCAGGTAACGCTCGGTAAGTTTATCAATGGACCATGAATCCGGCTTCTGGCTCGGCGGGTATTCCTTGAAAGTGCCAAGGAACTGGGCCATCACAGCCATACCCCTGTAGCCTTGAGGCGCCTTGTCGATCATCCAGTCCCAGTAGGTATTGGAATTATGATCGGCCCGCTCAAAGGGATCCCGGCGCAGGTTAAAGATCTTGAACATACGCAGGGTAACGAAGGGCTCGGCCCACAGGGCCATGGTCTCGGCGCGGTTCTCACGGAAAACCAGCTTCCAGTCGTCCACCCGGATTCCCACGGGCATGCCACTGTCTTCGAGGTAGATGAATTCGCGACGGGGACCCTTCTCCGCAGCACCGGTAAGGTAAGGCAGGAAATTATAGCCATCCAGGTGCAGTTTGGCTTTCTTGTTACCCACCTGTTTGCCCTTCAGCAGGTCCTGCTTCAGGTTTGGATCGCCGGCTGCCGCCACCAGGGTGGGCATCCAGTCCAGGTGCGCCATGACCTCGTTGGAAATCTGCCCGGGCTTGATTTTAGCCGGCCAACGGACCATCGCCGGCACCCGGTAGGCGCCTTCCCAGTTGGTATTTTTCTCGCTGCGGAACGGGGTGATGCCCGCATCCGGCCAGGTGTTGAAATGCACACCATTATCGGTGGAATAGAACACGATGGTGTTATCGGCAATCTTGAGCCGGTCCAGCTGGTCCAGCATCTGGCCCACCAGTTTGTCGTGGGCAACCATCACGTCGTTATAAAAGCCCTGGCCCGACAGGCCTTTGTTCTTCTCGGCTATATGTGTGCGAAAGTGCATTCCGGTAGTGTTCAACCAGACAAAGAAGGGCTTGTCTGCCTTCACCGCCTTGTCGATGAATTTGCCGGCAGCGGCCACAAATTCCTCGTCGGCGGTTTCCATGCGCTTGCGAGTCAGGGCACCGGTGTCCTCGATGCGACCGTCGGCATAGGAGTGGATCACCCCGCGCGGGCCGAACATCTTGCGAAAGCCAGGGTCGGTGGGGTAATCAGGATCTTCCGGCTCTTCCTCCGCGTTCAGGTGGTAGAGGTTGCCAAAGAACTCGTCGAAGCCGTGGTTGGTGGGCAGAAAGATATCCTGGTCGCCCAGGTGGTTCTTGCCGAACTGGCCGGTGCTGTAACCCTGGGTCTTGAGGACTTCCGCAATGGTGATATCCCGGTCCTTGATGCCCAGCTCGGAGCCGGGCAGTCCCACCTTGGTGAGGCCGGTGCGCAGGCCGGACTGGCCGGTGATAAACGTGGAGCGACCCGCGGTACAGCTCTGGTCGCCATAGTAATCGGTGAAGCGAATGCCCTCGCTGGCGATGCGGTCGATGTTGGGGGTTTGGTAACCCATGATGCCGTCGCTGTAGGCGCTGATATTGGTGATGCCGATATCATCGCCCCAGATCACCAGGATATTGGGTTTATCCGCCGCCTGCGACGACAGCGCGATACCCGCACCCAGCACCATCAGCACGCGGGCGAGAATGTGTCGATAACTCATGCTTGTTTCCTTGATTATTAAATTTTTAGTCTCTGTCTACAGACAGCCCGGCCAGCTCCAGCACTCCGGCAAAAGAGGCCTCGAACGGGGCAAACAGTATGGTCCAATGGCGGCAGAATTCAACCCGGGCCAGAGCCGTGCATGATTTGTGCAGTTTTACCCCGGTTCGCCATTGCACTGTCACAATAAATGATTACCATGTCGCGGCTTTGGCACGGGGCTTGCTGCCTGAATTGGAGTGCGGGGCAATCGGGAACAAACAGACCGATTTTCAGTCCAAATGCACCATCAACAGGCAGTGAAGCCGGCCGGGCGCACCAGAGCGGCGCAGTTCAATGCCGCTGGCAGCCACGGGCAGGTGACACTTTTTGAGGAAGGATACCAGTATGCAGACAAGCAAACCGACCGCCGGCCGACTGCGCCGGACCATCGACGACCTGATCATTGCAGAGATGTTCCTGGTGCAGGCGACCATCGAGAGCGCCACCGCCATCGGCGACGGGCTGTCCACCCTGGGGCGGCAGATCGCGTCGGGCGACGAATCGGAGTCCGCTCCCGCGGACACGATCGGCCAGACGCTGCAGCGTATCGCCGATGATGCTGTGGAGCCTTACACCAGCCGCTTCAAGTACCTGCGGAACTTCGGCAGCAGCGACTGATTCGCCTACTTCTCGCCGCGGGCCGCAAACGCGGCCCGTTGCTCCGGGGTTGCCTCACCCTGGTACCGGTCTTTCCACTGCGCGTAGGGCATGCCGTATACCCGCTCGCGAGCCCCCTCGTAATCCACCGCCACGCCCTCGGCTTCCGCTGCCGCGACATACCACTTGGACAGGCAGTTGCGGCAGAAACCCGCCAGGTTCATCAGTTCGATATTCTGCACATCCTTGCGGCTGTCCAGGTGTGCCAGCAGGCGCCGGAAAACCGCCGCTTCCACTTTCGCCGTTGTATCGCTATCCATCATCGCTTCGGCCATTGCCACTGTCCTCCTTGGGTGCCACCTGCCTGGACAGGCGGCCTGTGATCAAACTATACCGGCATATATTCGCCGCCGTTAACATCCAGCGCCGCGCCGGTAACCATGCTGGCGTAATCGGAAGCCAGGAACAGAGCCGCCTTGGCGCATTCCCCATCATCCGGGATCACCCCCAGCGGAATATTGCGGGTAACCTCGGCAATCAGTTCCTGCTGCGACTTGCCCGACTCGCTGGCCTGCCAGGCGAAATAACCCTCCACCGCCGGGCCCCACATCCAGCCCATATGACAGCTGTTGACCCTGATGCCGTGCTGGCCCAGCTCCAGGGCGAGATGCTTGGTGGCACTGCGCAGGGCTGACTTGGACGCACCATAGCCGCCCTGGGTGGCCAGCGGTTTGTGCTCGACCATGGTACCGATCATTACGATGGCGCCGCCGCCGGCGGCAATCATGGCCGGCACACAGGCCTGGGTGAGTTGCATGGTACCGAAGAAATTGACGTCCATTGCCCGCCGCCAGCCATCCAGGTTGGCCTGTGCCACAGGCTCGAAACTACCCGGGTCATAGGCGCTGTTGAACAACACGTCGATCCGGCCAAAAGCCTGCAGGGCCTGCTCGGCCAGCGCCTGGCACTGCGCCTGGTCGGCTATATCGGTAGCTACTTTCAGCACCCGGGTGCCCAGGCCCAGGGCCTCAATCGCCTGTTCGGCCGCATCCAGCTTCAGCCCGGTGCGCGCGGCCAACACGACCGCTGCGGCACCCTCCGCCGCTGCCAGCACGGCGAGCTCCTGCCCGAGACCCGGGCCGATACCGGAAACGATAACCACCTTGTCCTTCAATAACATGCTGTAATTCTCCTTGTTTGGTTTGACGACATGCCTGCCGCGGGGCACAGGCCTCAGCGGGGAGCGGCCATGCTCAGGCGTATTGCAGCGCTACCCGCTCACTGCCCACGCAATCGCGCAACTCCTGCAACAGTTCGTCACTGGGCAGGACCTGCCAGCGCTCGCCGAGCCTGACCCGGGCCTTACCCCCGGCCTGGCGGTAAATCAGGGCAACCGGGCAGTGACCACCACCGGCACCGGCCAGGGTTTTTTCCAGCCAGTCGGTAAGCTGTGGGTCGAGCATATCGTCGCTCACCTCGATGGTGAGTTCCGATGCATAATCCTGGCGCGCCTGCAGCAGGCTGCGCACGCTGCGCGCGCGCATCGCGAGGCCACCGGAGTAATCATCGTGAGCCACGGACCCCTCGACAATCACAATATTGTCCTTGCCTAGCAATTCGCGGTGCTCGGCATACGTGTCGGCATACACGGTGACCTCGATACGCGCACTGCGATCATCGAGCTGCAGTATGGCCATGGTGTCGCCACGCTTGGTCTTCATGGTGCGACTGGCGACGATAAGCCCGGCCAGGAACTGGGTGCCCTGCTTGTCCGGACGCAACTCGGCGATACGGGTAGGCGCGAACTTGCGCACCTCGGCCTCGTACTCGTCGATGGGATGGCCCGTCACATACAGGCCCAGGGTGTCCTTCTCGCCCGCCAGACGCTGTTTGCCCGACCACGGCCGAACCTGCCTGAAGGGAGCGTAAACGTCGCCGGGTCCGCGGCCCTGGCTGGGCACCACGTCGCCGAACAGGTCATCGATGCCGCTGTCGCGGTTGCTGGCACTTTGCTCCGCGGCCTTCAGGGCATCGTCCAGGCTCGCCATCAGCACCCAGCGATCTTCGCCCAGTGAGTCGAATGCGCCGGAGCGGACCAGTGCCTCTATCGCCCGGCGGTTGACCTTGCGCGGGTCGGTGCGACCGCAGAAGTCGAACAGGTCCAGGAAGGGGCCACCGGCATCCCTGGCGGCCAGCACGTTCTCCACGGGGCCCTCGCCCAGGCCCTTGATGGCGCCCAGCCCATAAATAATCTCGTTATTGCCATTGACCGTGAACATGTACTGCCCCTCATTCACGTCGGGCAGCTTGAGGGTCAGTTTCATCGCCCGGCACTCTTCCACGAACACCACGATCTTGTCCGTATTCTGCAGTTCCGAACTCATCACCGCCGCCATGAAAGGCGCTGGGTAGTGGGATTTCAGCCAGGCGGTCTGGTAGGACACCAGCGCATAGGCGGCTGAGTGGGATTTATTGAAACCGTAACCGGCAAACTTCTCCACCAGGTCGAATATCTTGATCGCCAGGTCGCCGTCGATACCCTTGGAGCGGGCACCCTCCTCGAACACGGCGCGTTGCTTCGCCATTTCCTCGGGTTTTTTCTTGCCCATGGCGCGGCGCAGCATGTCCGCGCCGCCCAGGGTGTAGCCGGCCAACTCCTGGGCGATCTGCATGACCTGTTCCTGATACAGGATGATGCCATAGGTAGGCTCGAGAATCGGTTGCAGTGACTCATGCTGCCACTGGGCGTCCGGGTAGGAGATCGCCTCCCTGCCGTGCTTGCGGTTGATGAAATTATCCACCATGCCGGATTGCAGCGGACCGGGACGGAACAACGCCACCAGGGCGATGATGTCCTCGAAGCAGTCCGGGCGCAGGCGCTTTATGAGATCCTTCATCCCGCGGGATTCCAGCTGGAATACCGCGGTGGTTTCCGCCGACTGCAGTAACCTGAAGCTGGCCTCGTCTTCCAGGGGGATCTGGGTGATATCCAGCGGCTGCTCACCCTGCCCCTCGCGCACGGTGTTGATCATCTTCACCGCCCAGTCGATGATAGTCAGGGTGCGCAGCCCCAGAAAATCGAACTTGACCAGGCCGGCGTCCTCCACGTCTCCCTTGTCGTACTGGGTGACCAGGCCGCCTCCGGTCTCGTCGCAATACAGCGGTGAAAAATCGGTGAGTTTCGAGGGGGCTATGACAACGCCCCCGGCGTGCTTGCCAACGTTGCGGGTAATGCCCTCCAGCTGTACCGCCATATCCCAGATTTCCTGGGCCTGGGGGTCATCCCGCAGGAAATCCCGCAGGGGCTCTTCCTGCTCCAGTGCCTTGGCCAGGGTCATCCCCACTTCAAAGGGAATCATCTTGGACAGCTTGTCGGCCAGCCCGTAGGACTTGCCCTGCACCCGGGCCACGTCGCGCACCACCGCCTTGGCGGCCATGGTACCGAAGGTAATAATCTGGGAGACGGCCTCCCGGCCGTAGGCATCGGCCACGTAATCGATAACCCGATCGCGTTTCTCCATGCAGAAATCGACGTCGAAATCCGGCATGGATACCCGTTCGGGATTGAGGAAGCGCTCGAACAGCAGGTCGTATTCCAGCGGGTCGAGGTCGGTGATTTCCAGGGCATAGGCCACCAGCGAGCCGGCACCGGAACCGCGCCCGGGGCCAACCGGTATGTCGTGTTGCTTGGCCCAGCGAATAAAGTCCATGACGATCAGGAAGTAGCCCGGGAATCCCATCTGGACGATGGTATCCAGCTCGAAATCAAGGCGCTGCCGGTAGCTCACCTGCTGTTCGGCAAAGTCACTGGCGACGGGATCGAGCAGCACCGCCAGGCGTCGCTCCAGTCCCTCGTGGGCTTGCTGCCGGAAGAAGTCATCGATGCTCATCCCCGCGGGCACCGGGTAGTCCGGCAGGAAGGGTTTGCCCAGTTCCAGCACCACGTGGCAGCGCCGGGCGATCTCAACCGAATTGGCCAGTGCCTCGGGAATGTCGGCGAACAGGTCCGCCATTTCCGCCGGGGAGCGCAGGTACTGCTGGTCGGTATAAATACGCGCGCGACGAGGATCGTCCAGGGTGCGACCCTCCCGGATGCACACCCGGGCCTCGTGCGCCTCGAACTCCGATGCATCCAGGAACCGGACGTCGTTGGTCGCAACCACGGGGCACTGTAACTCGCCCGCCAGGGCCACCGCGGCATGTACGTGGGTCTCGTCACCGTCGCGCCCGGTGCGGTGCAGCTCGAGGTAAAAGCGCCCCGGGTACAAGTCCATCCACTCCCGCAGCCGGTCCGCAGCAAGCTCGGGCTTGCCGCCCAGCAGGGCCTGCCCCACTTCACCAGCGGCACCGGCTGACAGGGCGATCACGCCCTGCGCGCACTCCTGCAGCCAGGATTTGTGGACGTAGGGCATGCCCAGGTGCTGCCCCTCGGTGAACGCCCTGGAGATGAGCAGGGTCAGGTTGTGGTAGCCCTGCAGGTCCATCGCCAGCAGGCACAGCGGCCAGGCCCGATCCGGGTCGTCGGCGTCCAGCACCCTGAGATCCACGCCGATGATCGGCTGGACCCCCGCGCTGAAGGCTGCCCGGTACATCTTGATCAGGCCGTAAAAGTTGCTGACATCGGTCACGGCCACCGCGGGCATGCCCAGGGCAGCCACCCGCTCCATCAGCGGCTTGACCCGCACCAGGCCATCGACGAGGGAGTATTCAGTGTGCAGGCGCAGATGGACGAAGTCAGTCATCCGAAGGATTCTACATGGCTTGTTCTGATAGTTGTATTGCCGGGACCAACAAAGCGCGATTGACTGCCCGGCGGTATGGCTTCGAGGGCCCGGGCGAAGATTCCACAGGGGCGGCGGCTTCTCAGCCAGCGTCGTCCCGGGGCAGCAGCGCGCGCACGGGGGCGAAGCTGCGGCGATGCACCGGCGTGACACCCAGTGTCTGCAGGGCCTTGAGGTGAGCCGCCGTGGGATAGCCCTTGTGCGCCGCAAAGCCGTAGCCGGGGTACTGGCGCTCCAACGCCACCAGCTCGCGGTCGCGCTGCACCTTGGCCAGGATAGAAGCGGCTGCGATGGCGGGCACCCGGTCGTCCCCCTTTACCACCGGTTCCGCGGCGTACTCCCAGCGCGGCAGGCGGTTGCCATCCACCAGCACGTAGCAAGGCTGGGGATCCAGCGCCCTGACCGCCCGGTGCATGGCCAGCAGCGAGGCCTGCAGGATATTGAGCTCGTCTATCTCGGCCACGGTAGCCCGGGCTATGGTCCAGGCCAGCGCCCGCTCCGTGATGAGCAGGGCCAGTTCCTCGCGCCGCTGCGCGGTCAGTTTTTTAGAGTCCCGCAGGCCGGCGATGGGGCGGGCCGGATCCAGAATGACAGCCGCCGCCACCACGTCGCCCGCCAGGGGCCCGCGGCCCACCTCATCAACACCGGCCAGGCCGGGGCCGTCGTAGTCGGGCTGGAACAGGTCGTCCATGGTCAGCTCCCCCGAC
>JAHEBL010000134.1 GCA_024642265.1 Haliea sp.
GGTCACCGGGTTTCAACTGGATTGCCGCCCCGGGTACCTGTCCCAGCCTTGGGTCGGGAACCCCGACCACCGCTGCCGCTGAAATTGCCGGGTGCTGCAGCAGGGCCTGTTCGATGATGGCAGGCAGCAACTTGAAGCCGCCGCGCATGATCGCGCCGTCCACCCGGCCCCGGTGAAACAGGAACCCGTCCTCGTCGATGATGGCGATATCTGTGGTGCGTATCCAGTCCGGGCCGATCCGCGGCGATATGACCTCGAGTATGCCCTCCGCTCCCGGGGGGAGAACATCTGCGGTATCCACATCGACTATTCGCAGGTGCACGCCCGGCACTGCTCGCCCCACGCTGCCGAACTTGCTCTGGCCCCATTGCGCATGCAACTGCGGTGTCATGCGAGTCACGGGTCCGCCGAGCTCTGTGGCCCCGTAGGACAACAGGATGGGAATACCGTAGCGCGCCTCGAACGCGCGCTGTACACCCGGGTCCAGGGGCGCGGCGCCGGTGCCCAGTCCCTGCAGGCAGGCGAGGTCTTCGGGCGGGATGTCGGCTTCCAGCAACATCTGCACACCCGCCGGCGGCATGCCGCTGAACTGCGGCCGGAAGCGCCGCACATAGTCGTGCCAGCCGGAAACCGTGAAACGTTCGAGCAGTACCGCGCCCTGGCCCTGCAGCAGCGGCGGCAGGGTGGAGTACAGCCCGGAGATATTGCTTACCGGGAACATCAGCAGCGCCGGCGGCACGGGTGCACCGTCGACGCGTTGCTGCTGGGGGGACACCGTGGCGCCGGCAATATGACGGGCGATCATCTCGTAGCTCAGTCCGAAGGGCTTGGGCTGTCCGGTGGTACCGCTGGTCAGAATTTCAACGGTGGCTGCGGCACTCGCCTCATGGCGTCGGGCTGTGCTCTCGCAGCCCGGCACCGCCCTGGCATCCATGTCCTGCAGGGCGAGCGCGGCCATCTCGCCGGACCGGATGACTTCCAGTACCGCCCCGGAGTAGTCCCCGGCGGCCGCCACCACGATCTGGGGCCCTATGCTTGCCAGTTCTCTGGCGAGTGCTTCCGCGGACTGGAAAGGGTAGACCATGCGCAGCGTGCAGCGCCGTGCCAGCAGTCCCAGGAAGGCGGCCACCGCGGACGGCTGGTTGCGCGCCACAAAGGCGACCCGGGGGCTGGCCCCGGCGCCGCTGTTATCGATAAACTTGCCAAGGCTGTCGGCGACCCGGCGCATCGCCCCCCAGGTCACCGGGCGCCCCTGGAATTCGAGCGCCGCGGCGGTATCGGGCCGGGCCAGCGCCGCGGCGCAAAGCTGCTCCAGCCGGGATGCGTTGTCGTCGTTGTCACTGTGGTGTGCTGTCACGCGATTGCCATGGTTAATACAGGGAGATTGCGGATGTCGTGCAGTCGTGCGAAGGGTGGTGGGAAGGCTTTTTGTCGGGAGCGATCGCGAAGCAGCATATGTCCTTTACAACGCCCGTGCCGCCATGGATAATGAACACCATTGTTGCATAGTCATACCCCCAAAACAACAGGAAGCGGGTTTGCCTCCGCCAGAATCTTACTATGACCCCCAGTGACACGTTTACCCCTTCGGCTCTGCTCGAAGTCTACAAAATAGCGCTCAAGATCACCGTTGTTGACGAGAGTCTGCGCAAGTTGATCATGTCCGGCGCCATTCACCCGGTTTTCCATCCCCCCACCGGCCAGGAAATCGTGGCGGCGGCGATGGGCGCGGTACTGGAGCCCACCGACTACGTGTGCACGATCTACCGGGGCCTGCACGACCAGGTTGCCAAGGGCATGCCGGTGAAACTGATCGTGGCTGAATATTTCATGAAGGCCACCGGCGCCTGCAAGGGCAAGGGTGGGGCCATGCACCTGACCCATCCCGCCAGTGGCCTGATGGTCACCACGGGTGTGGTGGGCAGCAGCATGCCGATTGCCAATGGCCTCGCCTGGGCGTCCCAGATCAAGGGAGACGGACGGGTGTCAGTTGCGTGCTTCGGCGACGGGGCTTCCAATATCGGCGCGTTCCACGAATCGATGAACCTGGCTGCGGTGTGGAAGCTGCCGACCATCTTCCTGTGCCAGAACAACCGCTACGCGGAATGTACGACCTACGAGGATGCCACGTCCTCGAAAACCGTGGCGGAGCGCGCCTGTGCCTACGGGCCCAATATGGTCGGTGTGACCGTGGATGGCAACGATGCTCAGGAGATGTGGACCGCCATGCGCAACGCGGTTGACCGTGCCCGGGCGGGTGACGGGCCGACCCTGCTGGAAGCCAACACCTTCCGCTTCTCGGGCCACTACTTCGGTGATCCCAGCCCCTATATCCCCAAGGCGGAGATGGAGGCCGAGAAGGCGAAGGATTCAATAGGCCGTCTGCGTCAACAGGTGCTGGATTCGGGTATTGCGACGGAGGAGGAGTTGCAGGCCGTCAAGGCAGAGTTCGTCGCGGAGTTTGAGGCGGCTGTCGAGTTCGCGAAAGGGAGCCCGGATCCCGACCCAGGCGAAGTTTACAAAGATATTTACGGAGTCGCCTAAGATGAGCGAGACAATCACGTTTACCCAGGCGTACAACCGCGCGCTGGACGAGGCCATGGCCGCGGACTCATCGGTGATCATGCTGGGTGAGGATATCGGGGACAAGGAGGGCGGCGGCGTATTCAAGGTCACCGGCGGCCTGTCGACCAAATACGGGGACGCGCGGGTGCGCACCACCCCCATCTCGGAACAGGCCATCATCGGTGCGGCCATCGGCGCCTCCCTTGCCGGCATGAAGCCTGTCGCGGAAATCATGCTGATGAACTTCGTGACCGTTGCGATGGACATGATCGTCAATCACGCCGCCAAGCTGCGCTTCATGTCCGGCGGCCAGACCAGCGTGCCCATCACCATCCGTACCCGTACCGGTGCCGGTATCGGGGCCGGGGGACAGCACTCCGACATGCTGGAAGCCTGGTTCTGCCACACCGCGGGCATCAAGGTGGTTGTTCCCTCCACCCCCGCTGACGCGATTGGCCTGCTCAGGGCCTGTATCGAGGACCCTGACCCCTGCCTGTTTATCGAGGATGCGCTGACCCGCACGCTGAAGGGGCCGGCGCCCGAGGCGAACTACACCCTGCCGCTGGGCAAGGCGCACGTCGAGCAGGAGGGCAGCGATGTCACCTTCATCAGCTACGGCAGGCCGATGCAGGACATCCGCCAGCTCGCGCCAAAACTGGCGGAAGATGGCATATCCGTTGAGATCATAGACCTGCGCACGGTGTCGCCGCTGGATACCGAGACGGTTGTGAATTCCGTAAAGAAAACCGGTCGCGCGGTGATCGCCCATGAAGCGGTGCGCAGTTTTGGTGTGGGGGCCGAGGTCGCCGCCCGCATCCAGGAGCACGCCTTCGCCGAATTGAAAGCGCCGGTTTTGAGGGTGGCGTCCAGGGACGTGGCAGTGCCTTTTTCCCGGGTCCTGGAACAGGAGTTTCTCTACAAGGCCAGCGAAATCGAGGCGGCTATCCGCCAGACTATGGAAGGGAGCGCAACCCGATGAGCACAGAAGTACGAATTCCTTCGATAGGATTTTCCACCCAGGAAGGTACCCTGACCGAATGGCTGATAGCCGATGGCGGGGCGGTGGAAGCCGGCCAGCCACTGTACGCGCTGGAACTGGACAAATCGGTCCAGGAGATCGAGTCGCCCGCGAGCGGAACCCTGAAGATAATCGCCGCCGAGGGCGAGGTTTACCCCATCGGCGCGCTTATTGCCGAGATCCAGTAAGCCCGGGCGTAACTGCAACAAACCGTGACCCGGCGGGCCGCTGGTTTTTCTGCGGCGCCTGCCCCCCTCAGGCGTCAGCCCGCTGGCGCTGCTCCCGGTTGACCGTGCCGACAAAACCGCCATCGACCAGGATATCGCAGCCGGTGATATAGGCTGCGTCAGCCGAGAGCAGGAACAGCGCGGTAGTGGCTATTTCCTCCGGTCTTCCCAGCCGGCCGAGGGCGACGCGGCTTTTCATCGCCTCGAAATTATCCATTGCATCGTTTTCCAGGCGACCCATTTCGGTGTCTATGAGCCCCGGTGAAATCGAAACCAGGCGTTTGCCTTCGCTGCCCCAGGCCTGCGCCCCATCTTCCACGTAATTCCTCAGCGCTTTTTTTGCATGTGCATAGGCCATGCCGGGGTGCTCCAGTAGTTTGCCGGGTCCCGGCATGGCCTTCAGTCGCTCGAGAAGACCCGGTGTCGTCGCGTCAGCCATGGCCTGTTCGATGTCACTGCTGGGCGGCACCAGGTAGGAGCTCATTGATGCGATGCAGACTGCGCACCCGCCCGCTGCCAGTTGCGGCCGCGCCGCTTCCAGGAAATTTATGGTCCCTATCAGGTCGACGTCGATGATTTTTTCCCAGCCAGCCATCTGCGGAGAGAGCCCCACAGTGTGGATAATGGCGTCCACGCCCCGACCGGTTGCCAGCGCACCCACCAGTGACGTTATCGAGTCGGCCTGGACGACATCCAGCACATGGCACTCGGCAGCAACCCCGTGCCGGGCGCACTGGGCGGCGACTGTCTCGAGTTTTTCAGCGGACAGGTCGGCCAGCACCAGGTCATAGCCCTCTGCCGCCGCCAACAATGCACAGGCCCGGCCCATGCCTCCGGTGGCCCCGGTGATCAGCAGGCGCCTGGTCGTCTGGTTATTCTGGCTTGTCATGGCAGTCTGTTCCTCTCACTGGGTAGCCTGTGGTTCGGTAAGGCCATGTTTGTCGACAGCTGGAGCCCTGTCCTTGTCAGTCGGCGCCGAATATTCGCTTTGCCGCTTCATCGATCATACGAATGCGCGCACGCCGGGCATCCGGTGAATTCGGTGCATGGCCGGCGACGTCATCGTCCGTTCCCCAGTTTCGAACCGGGCCATGGGGCAGGCGGGCCAGTCCCATGGCAGCCACATCCGCTGGCGAAGCGAGTCCCGGGGGTATTGGTAAACCTTTTTTGTCCAGCAAGCTGTGCAGCGCGGGGGTATCGGTAGCGCCCAGCGCAAAGAACAGCACATCAACACCGTGAGGTTCAAGCTCTGCCCAAAGTGACTCCGCCAGGCAGAGCTGGAATGCCTTGCTCGCGGAATATACGGACATGAAACTGCCGCCGCCGTAGCAGCCGCCGGAACCGATGATCAGAAGCCCGCCGCGACCACGCTCGCGCATCTGGCGGCCGTAGTGATGGCAGCATCGCAGCAGGGTACCGATGTTGCGATTCACCTGTTCCATCCAGACGTCGATATCGCGGTCCAGGAAGTGGGACCCGTTGGGGTCCGCGCCGGCGTTGCTGACGAAGAGGCCGATCTCCCGGTCGCCGACGGCGGCCGCAATCCGGTCCAGGGCGTCGCTCGCGGCAAGGTCTACGGTTGCGATGACGCATTCGACCCCGCTCTCTTCCTGGATTTCTGCAGCCACCGCGAGCAGGGGTTCCCGGCGCCGGGCCACCAGCACGCAGTTGATGCCCTGCGCGGCAATCTCACGCGCAAAGGCGCGACCTGTTCCCTCCGAGGCGCCCGCTATGAGCGCCCAGGGGCCGTAGCGTTCAGCTGGTGTCATGGCCGAGCCTCTTTGGGATGAGCGGTTGCCGGAATTTATTAATAGACAGCAGTGTTGAGCACTGAAATGTACCTGCTGTGCCCTGCCTGTGTCAACAGGGGAGCTGTTTGCGGTATATTGCGTGCAACGATTCCCGATGGCCCCGCTGCCGGTGCAAGCCATGAGCCCCGATTCATACCTCCTTGTTCCACTGGCGGAGCTGCCCCCCGAAGAGGGCTGGCTGGCGCGGCAAAGTTGCCCGGTCATTGCAGTGGGAGAGGGGGAGGCGGCCAATGCGGCCAATGCGGACGTGCTGGTGGCCGCCAGCGCGGAGGCAGACCCGCTGGTCGCCGCCATAGAGCGAAGCCCGGTCGCGGCCATGACCCTGGTGCAGGTGCTGCGCACCGTCGCACAGCTGCCGGTCGAGGCCGCCCTGACGGTCGAATCACTTGCTTATTCCACGCTACAGTCGGGCGCCGAATACCGGACATGGTTGCGCGCCCGGGATGCGGCGCCGGCCCTGGTGGCCGGGGGGGAGGGGGAGCCGATCGTGACCCGGCGGGAGGGCAACGTGGTGAGCGCCAGCCTGAATCGGCCCGACAACCGCAATGCCATTACCGTCGAAATGCGCGATGCGCTGGTAGAGTTGCTGGAACTGGTGTTGCTCGATAAAAGTATCGAACAATTGAAAATCAACGGCCGTGGCGCCTGTTTCAGTGTTGGCGGTGAACTGCGGGAGTTCGGCCTTGCCGTGGATCCGGCCGCGGCGCACCGGATTCGTTCGGTGCATAACCCGGGCAGGTTGCTGGCCCGCTGTGCGTCCCGGGTGAGTTGCCACGTGCACAGTGCCTGTGTCGGTTCCGGCATAGAGCTGCCGGCATTCGCCGGTCACCTCAGTGCCGACCCGAAGAGTTTCTTTCAGTTGCCGGAGCTGGGTTTTGGCCTGATCCCGGGCGCCGGGGGCTGTGTCAGTATCAGCCGGCGTATCGGCCGCCAGCGCACGGCCTGGCTGGCGCTGTCGGGCAAAAAAATCAACGCCCGCCGCGCCCTGGCCTGGGGCCTGATCGATGAAATCCTGTGAGTTACCCCGCGCTGTAGATCAGGTCCCCCGCCAGCCACGTGGATCTGACATGCCGGCTGTCGAGATCGTCCCGGATATCCTCCCAGGGGCTGTCGAGCAGGCAGAGATCGGCGCGCGCCCCTGGCTCGAGCGTCCTGTTGCCGGTGCCGGGCGACCCCGCATCCGACAGGAAGAGTGACAGGGCCTGCTCCGGGCTCAGCCTTTCCGCCGCCGTCATGACCCTGCCCGAGTGCGTTGCGCGTGTCACTGCCGAGTGCATGGAGCGCCAGGGGTCAGGGTTGCCAAACGGCGCATCGCTGCCGCCGGCAAGCGCGATACCCGCAGCGAGGAAATTCGCGCCGCGATAAAGCCATGGCTGTTCCGCGGGCTCGACATCCTCGCGGTACTGGTCGCCGCGCTCCGTGATGAAATGGGGTTGGGTGACAACGCGCAAGCCCAGGTCCCGGATAGATTCGAGCATATCCGGCGGCGTGATGGATGCATGCTCGATCCTGTCTCCGGGGCGCACACCTGCCGATTGCAGGGCGCTGAGCGCGAACACCAGTTCGGTAAGCGTGACACAGTGGATGGCAACGGCCCTGCCGGAGGCGTGGGCGGCAGCGATATCCCGGCCCAGGGTATCCGGGTCCGGCAGGCGGGATTCCAGCAGGTGTATCTTGAACTCTCCCCGCTCGAGTAATCCGGTTTCCTCGCAGTGCGTGATCTGCTGCGATCCCATCATCCTGACCCGCTGGCGCAGCTGGCCACTCGACTGTGACTGCTGGAAATGCAGCCATTCGACGCTGCCGTTTGTCGGGGTAGTATCGGTTACGCCGGTAATGCCATAGCTGGCCAGCATGCCGCTTACCCGGGCGAGGTTCGGAGGCCGGCTTTTGAGGCGGGTTCGAAGCCAGTTGTCCTCCTCGTAGAGGCGGCCGGTGGCGCGGCCGTTGATATGTTCGAGTCCCGCCGGATACGCCCCGGAGCTCACACCCAGTTCCTGCAGGGCGCGGCTGTTGAGAACCCAGAGGCGACCGCCTCTATGCTGGATGCGAACGGGCAGGTCGGGCACGTAACGATCGAGCCAGTCCCGGTCGATGTCACCCGCGACCGAGGGGTGGTAGGCAACTCCGCGGACCCAGCCGGAACCGTGCATCGTATTGCGTTTTGACAGCAGCGCCGCCAATGCCGCCGCGCTCTGGATATCGGGGGGGCCACATTGCAGGGAGTCCAGTGATGCGGCGAGTGCCATTAAATGGATGTGGTGGTCGTGCAGGCCGGGAAGCAGGCAGCCTCCACCCGCATCAATGACACTGTCGCCCTCTTTTGGTGGCAGATGAAAACCCATGTCAGCGATCATGCCTCCCTCGATACGCACATCGACGGGGTCATGCTGACCGAACGGCCGCACATTGCTAAGAAGCGTGGCGATCGCGGCCCCCGTATCTGCGGTGTGGCGGCTGGACTGTGAGCTGATGGTCATGCATGTACCGGGTCCAGCGACGTTGCCTGTGCCGGTAATCGTTATCCGCGGGTGCGGTAGCGGTAATACAGTGGCGCACGGTTTGCGCCAGCGACAGTTCGATCAATTTGCCGCCACCGGCAAGCCAGCTTGCCCAACCCGCCACGGCGGCGTGCAATCCGGTCAGCGGGTCGGCGATGGCGTCGCCACACACCAGCCACTGGCCGCTCGCCTGATGCGCCAGCGCCGACAGACCGGCGGCGATGCCGGCATCATCCCCGAATGCTACCCAGTTGGCCTCTGGCTCGCGCCGGCCGTAGCCGGTGATGCTTACCCAGCTCAGGCCTGGATTGGCAGCGATGACATCCTCGGCAATGATGCCCATTTGCCTCAGCGCGCGTGGGCGCGATGCCTCCAGCACGATATCCGCCT
>JAHEBL010000035.1 GCA_024642265.1 Haliea sp.
GCCTGCGGGATTGTGAGCTCAGCGACGCTGAAAGTGGCGAAAAGGTGCTGTCTTACTTTCTCGAGGCCGCGGCGGGCAAGGTGCTGGTATTCCACAACGCGGCCCTCGACGTCGCGTTTCTTGATCGCGTGAGCAGGAAGGCCTTCAAAGCGCCGACCCTGCTGCCCGTGGTGGATACACTGTTGCAGGAAGAAGCCTTGTTGCGGCGCAGGGAGCAACCGATCATGCCGGGTGACCTGCGCCTGCACGCCTGTCGGGAGCGCTACGGATTGCCTCCCTACCAGGGACACAACGCGCTGCTGGATGCGCTGGCGACGGCCGAACTGCTGCTGGCCATGGCAGCGCACCGCAGCGGTGGCAAGCCGTTTCCGCTGCGGCAACTGCTCTGACAATGGCGGCAGCGTCCTGCGCCAATAAATGGGGACATAAATGGGGACAGACCACGATTAAATATAATCGTGGTCTGTCCCCATTTAAGCCCCATTTAAGCCTCGAACGCGTCAGGCGGGCAGTTTGGCGATAATGGTCTCGGCCAGTGAGGTCAGTCCCGCTACCGGGTCGCTACCCAGCATGAACAGCGGCACGATCACCCGCGATACCCCGATATCCTCGAAGGCCTTGATGGCATCCATGCCTCCCCTGGTGTCCCACATGGAGGTGATTTCCACTGAGCCATAGTCCCGCCCGTGCTTGCTGCAGGCGGCTTTCAGATCTTCCAGCATCGGCGCCAGGCTGGCGGCGTCGTTGGTGGGGGCGAACCAGCCGTCACCAAGGCGGGCGATCCGCTCCATGGCCTTGCCCTTGGAGCCGCCGACAATGATGGGCACGCCGCCTTTCTGCACCGGTAGCGGGTAGCTCTGGAAGCCGGACCAGTTGAGAAAATCACTGTGGTGCTCCACCACCTCGCCGGACCAGACCTTGCGCATGGCCTCGACATAGTCATCAAAGCGCGCGCCGCGCCGCTCGAACGGCACGCCCATGGCGTCGAACTCCTCCTTAAGCCAACCGATGCCGGCCCCCAGCATGAAGCGCCCATTGGATAACAGGTCCAGGGTTGCCGCCTGTTTGGCCAGCAACAGGGGGTTGGCCTGGGACAGGATATTCACGCCAGTGCCCAGGCGCAGGGTTTTGGTGTGGGCCGCCACCGCAGTCAGGGCGATGAGCGGGTCGAGAAACGCGGCATCGGCACCCCCGCCCATCTTGCCGTCCTTGCTGTAGGGGTAGCGGGACTCGTATTCCAGCGGCACCATGACGTGCTCGAACGTCCACACGGACTCGTAGCCCAGGGACTCGGCCAGCTGGGCGAGGCCGACCACCTGTTCCAGTGATTGCATACCTATATTGATTGGAATGAGCGCGACTTTCATGGTGGGTCTCCCGGGTCAGGAACAGTAAGCCTTTTATAATGCCCGGGCTGGACACCGGAATAAAGCTTTCCGGCCTCGCAACGGCCGACACACATAAATGGGGACAGACCACGATTTAAAAAAATCGTGGTCTGTCCCCATTTATGCGAAGCCCGGTTCTGTATCCTGTACCAGGCGCGCCTCAGGCCCGCAAGATCAGTGCGCCTTGCGATTTAATGTCACGGCGGCATTGCCCGAGCACTGCACTGGTAATAGGCTTGCGGGTTCGTGTGAAGCCGGGGACCTTGGTGTGTTGGAGATAGAACAGCTGTTGCAGGCGGCGCGGGAGCAGACCGGACTCTCTGACTTTGGCGGCGATGATTTCCGCGAGCCGCTGGACCGCCTGGTCAATGCCCTCAACACCGAGGCCCGCCTGAATGACTTCGGTGTCCTGCGCGCCCAGATGACAATCAATGCCGGCCTTGCAACCCGACTGGCTATCGTGGATTACCTCAAGAGCCATCCCGAGGTGCGCGACGAGCAGGTGATCAAGCCCGTGTTTATCGTGGGCCTGCCGCGCACTGGCACTACCGCACTTCACCATATGCTCAACCAGGACAACGGCAATCGCACCCTGCGCTTGTGGGCGGCCCAGAACCCGGTGCCGCCGCCGGAAGCGGCCAGCTATACAAGTGATCCGCGCATTGCCAAACAGCGCGAGGGAGTAGCGCTTACCGAGGCGTTCCTGCCGGGTTTCATGGCCACTCACCTGCTTGGCGCGGAGGAGCCTGACGAGTGCTACATGCTGCTCAATCGCAATTTCATGTCGGTGGAGTACTCGGCCATGTTCCATATTCCGAGTTATGCCAACTGGCTTTACGCAAACCTTTGCGCCCGCGACAGCTACGCCTGGCACAAGCTGCAGTTACAGTTGTTGCAATCCAGGCACCCCGGCCGGTGGGTGTTAAAGGCACCGTTTCACCAGCTTGGTCTCGCGGAGATACTGAAGTACTACCCGGATGCGATCATTGTGCAGACCCACCGGGCTCCCATGAGCCTGGTCGCCTCGGGCTGCAGTTTCAGCGAGGTACTGCGCAAGAGTGGTTCAGACCATATCGACCGGGCCGAAATCGGCCGGGACTGGATGGATATGCTCAGGATTTACACCCACACCTTCGAGGCGGACCGGGCCCGGCTGGAGCCACGGCACCCGGGCCAGTTCCTGGACCTCTATCACGACGAATTTGTAGCGGATCCCTGGCCGGGTATAGAGGCCATTTACCTGCAGCGAGGCACGCCCCTGGGCGCCACCGCCAGGGCGGCGATGGCGGACTGGCTGGCCGCGCATCCCCGCGGCAAGCATGGCAAGCACGAATACCGGCTGGAAGACTACGACATATCCCGCGCGCAGGTAGAGGCGCTGTTCGGCGATTATGTGAAACGCTATAACCTGGACATGGACTGACATGGTGAAAAGACAATGAACGATAAAAATGTGGAGCAACGGGTACTGGATGGCAAGGCCTGGGCCGACTTCTGTGATGCGCTGAAAGAGGCGGGCCAGCTGGTTGACTCACCCAAGGCGCCCCAGGATGCCTTCAACCGCGCAGAGGGCTACCGCTACCTGACTCGCATGCTGCGGGCCGGGCTTGAGAGCTTCCTGGAAAGCGATGGGCCCGATTTCCCGGTGCTGCGCTGCCCGGTGCACGAGACCATCAAAATGGGGGCCGACAATCCCGATAATTTTTACCAGAGCGCGGCCATCAATCCGAAGTATGACTATCGCATCAGCGGCACCCGCGGCACCGTGGACTACCTGGGATTTGGCACTGTGATCAACCGCTACAGTACCGGTGGCGGGATGAAAACCGATGGCTTTCTCGATTCCCGTGACATGGAAATCGCCGAGGACGGCAGCCTGGAGATTATCGTCAGCCAGCGCGAGCATCCGGGCAACTGGCTGCGCATGGGACCTGAAACCAATGCCATCAACGTGCGCCAGACCTTCCAGGACCGCCGCGGCGAAATCCGCGCGGAGATCAGCATTGAGCGTATCGGGGCCGAGCAGGAGCGCCCCGCGCCATTATCCGCTGCGCAGCTTGACAAGGCACTGCAGGGCGTAACCCAGTTTGTCCGCAATACCACCGGCCTGTTCGAGGGCTGGGCCGAGGGTTTTCTGCCCACCACCAATGAGGTGGCCCCCGCTGACCAGGCTTTTTGCCAGGCCATCGGTGGCGACCCGAACATCTATTACTTCCACAGCGCCTGGGCACTGGCGGAGGACGAGGCCCTGGTGATCGAGGCGGCAGATATTCCTGACTGCCAGACCTGGAACTTCGTGCTGCAGAACTGGTGGATGGAGTCGCTGGACTATCGTTATCACAACGTGCATTACAACAAGCACACGGCCCGCTATGAGCCGGATGGCAGTGTCAGGATTGTCGTTGCCCACCAGCGCCCACCCCAGGCAAACTGGGTGGAAACGGCGGGCCACCGCAACGGCACCCTGTGCTGGCGCTGGATTGGGGCCGACCGTCATCCGCCGGTTTCGGCCCGGGTAGTGAAGTTCGCCGACCTGTAGCTGAGCGGGTCAGCCAGTACTCAGGCAGCCAGCAGCCTGGCCCTGGCGGCCTGATACTCTCGCTGCAGGCGTGCCACCATCTCTGCGGTGGGCAACACAGCCTTGACGGCGCCGATACCCTGGCCGCAACCCCAGATGTCTTTCCAGGCCTTGGCACTGGTGTCACCGCCGGAACCAAAATTCATCGAAGAGATATCGCCATCCGGCAGCTTGTCCGGGTCCATTCCCGCCGCCACGATCGAGGGGCGCAGGTAGTTGCCGTGTACACCGGTAAACAGGTTGCTGTTGACGATATCAGCGGATGCGTAGTCGACTATTGCCTGCTTGTAGGCCTGCTCGGCGTTTGCCTCGGTGGTGGCAATAAAGGCGGAACCCATATAAGCCAGGTCGGCGCCCATGGCCTGGGCGGCCAGGATGCCATCACCGGTAGCGATCGACCCGGACAACAGCAGGGGGCCGTCAAACCACTCGCGGATTTCCTGTACAAGGGCGAACGGGGAGGTGGTGCCCGCGTGCCCGCCAGCGCCGGCCGCGACGGCGATAAGGCCGTCTGCGCCTTTCTCCACGGCCTTGCGGGCAAAGCGGTCGGAGATGATATCGTGCAGGACGATACCCCCGTAGGAGTGCACCGCCTCATTGACGTATTCCTTGGCCCCCAGGGACGTGATAACGATGGGTACCTTGTACTTCACGCACATTTCCAGGTCGTGCTTGAGGCGATCGTTGGAGCCGTGCACGATCTGATTCACAGCAAACGGCGCAGCGGGCCGCTCCGGATTGGCCTCGTTGTAAGCGGCGAGCTCACTGCTTATGCGCTGCAGCCACACCTCCAGTTCGGCGGCGGGCCGGGCGTTGAGGGCGGGAAAAGAGCCGACAATGCCGGCCTTGCACTGGGCAATGACCAGGTCGGGGTTGGATATGATAAACATCGGTGCGGCCACCAGCGGCAGTGACAGGGCCTTGCGTAAACTCTCTGTGAGCGCCATTACTGTCTGTCTCCTGTAGTTTTTGTCGAAATGAACGGTTGGCGCGCAGTTTATTGTGCAAACTATTGCATAGCAATCAAAATATGCATACTTTTGCATATTAGAATGCTGGCGGAGTATGCTGTCGGCTGTTTTTCGGGGGAGGGGTTTGGGCCATGGCGCTGGGTCACGCAATAATGACAGCCCTGCTGGATGATGATCTTTCAGGCTATGAGCTGGCGCGGGATTTCGAAACGTCGCTGGGTTTTTTCTGGCAGGCCTCGCACCAGCAGATCTACCTGGAACTGCGCAAGCTGTCGGACAAGCACTGGCTCAGCAAACGGGAGGTGACCCAGCGGGGCAAGCCCAACAAGATCGTCTATGGTATGACCAGGGCGGGACGCGAGGCGCTGGCCGCATGGGTTTTCACCAGCACCCGAACCCAGGTGGCAAAGGACGACCTGTTGGTGAAGCTCTACAACCTCGACTCTGCCAATGCCGCTCACCTGTCGGGGGAAATCACAGCCCGGCGGGAAGAAATGATGCGGCGGCTGTACCTCTATGAAAAGATTCGCCGGCGGCACTACAGTATTCCCGAGACCTTGCCGACCCGGCGCAAGGGCGTGTATCTGGCGCTGTCACTGGGAATTCACCAGGGGGAGCAGTTCCTCGCCTGGTGCGATGAGGCACTGGTGCTGCTTGCCACGGTCGAAAACTGACCGTCACGGTCCATTATCTGGAGATTTCTCCAGTTATCCTTGGATTTCCCGCTAGCGGGCCCTGTAGGCTGGCGCCTGATGTCATGTCGCGTGTCAACGCAGGGTGAGGGAGTATGCGGGTTCTGGTATTGATGTTGGTGTTGTTGCCGCAGATGGCCACTGCGGCTGTGTATATGTGCAAGGACCCGGTGTCCGGTAAAACCACTTTCAGCGACAAGGGCTGCGCGACCTCCGCTACCCGCGAGGAAATACGGATTCAGGACACTAACCTGGACTCAGGGCGACGCACCGCCGCTGCCGCGGACCGCAAGGCCTGGGTCAGTGACCGGGATACCAGGAAAACCGGCCGCGATCATTTTGCTGAAAAACGCGATCTGGTGGGCAACCGGGCTACTGCCAGTGCGGGCGCGCTGGCCTACAGCGAAGACAGCTGAGCCTGCTTCCGGGCGTAAAGCATGGGCTCACCGCGAGACGCCGCCCGTTAGCCTGAACCGCCACGAATCCCGGATTCATGCCGAGCCGGGGCATTTTTTCCCTTTTCGGCACTATTCCCACAATCACCGCATGTCCCGCAATTCGTAAGATACTGAAAAATAAGAATAAAAGCCTTTTCGATGTGTTGGAGCCCAGCAAATTTGCTGCCGCTTTAGTATGTTTATTCTAGCTCTGCTTGCTTCAATGGGTGCTCAAACCAAAACCAAGAGGAGGTTTGAACCATGTTTATTCATTCTATCGTGTACGTCATCCTGACCATGCTGTCGGCTACTGCGGCCTACGCTTCCAGCACGCCCGTCAACAAGACGCCCCGGGAGCAGCAACTCCCCGAGACGAAGAGGCCGGCAGACAAAACGACCGGGAAGGACGTCGGCGAAGAAACCGACGACACCTTCTAACGACAAGCTAATGCCACCAATCGCCGGGTCTGCCGTAGCGCTGTCAGCGCCGGCAGGCCCGGTTCCATCCGCGGTTACTCGCGACGGTCTGCAGATTACCTGACTTTATAATCGCCTTGCTGCCACCCCGGCGAAGTACATAGCTTTGGGGTCAGCCCTTGGGCATAATGCAGGCACGTCCTTGCGCACTGGCGAATGGCTACAGGCTGCATGTACCACCAATATTTCGGGCTCACTGAAGCCCCATTTTCCATAGCGGTAAACCCGCGTTACCTGTTTATGAGCCCCCGTCACCGGGACGCTCTGGCGCACCTGCTGTATGGGGTGGGGGCCGGTGGCGGCTTCATATTGCTCACCGGCGAAGTTGGTACCGGCAAGACCACTATCAATCGCTGCCTGCTGGAGCAGTTGCCGGACGATACTGACATCGCCATCATTCTCAATCCCGCACTGAACGCGATGGAATTGCTGGCCACGGTGTGCGATGAACTGGGTATCACTTACGACAGTGAGAAACACACCCTCAAGACACTCACTGACAGCCTCCATCGCTACCTGCTGGAAAATCACAAGCGGGGGCGCAAAACAGTACTGCTCATCGATGAGGCCCAGCACCTGGATTTTGATGTGCTGGAGCAGATCCGCCTGCTGACAAACCTGGAGACCAACAGCGAGAAACTGTTGCAGATTATCCTGATTGGCCAGCCCGAACTGGCGCAGATGCTGCGGCGCCCTGAGTTGCGACAGCTCAACCAGAGAATAACGGCGCGCTATAACCTCGAGCCCCTCAGCCTCGAGGAAACCGGTGCGTACATTCGCCACCGCCTGCAGGTGGCGGGTATGAACCCCGGGCAGGAGGTATTTCCCGTCGCCGTAATACGCGGAATTCACCGTTATACCCGTGGCATTCCCCGCCTGATCAATGTGCTGTGCGACCGTATGATGCTGGGCGCCTATGGTCGCAACATGGGGCGGGCCGACATGAGTATGCTTCGCACTGCCGCCATCGAGGTAATGGGGGAGGAGAGCGACGGCTCACGGGACGAGTCGTCCCGGTTCTGGCCACTGGCGGCGGTGGCCGGTTTATTGGTGGCCCTGGCGGCGGGGTGGTGGTGGCAAAACAGGCAGCTGCCACCCGCGGCGGTGCAGCAGGATACGGCAGCGACCGGGACCGTCGCTCCCGTCGACACAGTTGTTTCGAATCCTGCTCCCGTTGATAGCGTGCCGGCGCAACCTGCGGCAGCGGCCCAGCCAGTAGTTGTTCCCGCCGCCAGCGAAACTGTCACCCCCGAGGCGCCCGCCCCCGGGTGGTTGCTGGCCCCTGAGGAGGCCTGGTTACAACTGTGGTCGCTCTACAGCCCGGCGCCACTGCCTGCGACACCCTGTGCCGGTCAGGTACAGGACGGTCTGGCCTGCGTGGAAGGGTCAGCGCAGACCTGGGATGAATTATCCGCTCTTGATCGGCCCCTGCTGCTGGACATGATCACGCCCGAGCGTTTCGCCGCGGGGTCCGTGTTCCTTGGCAGTAACGGTCGCTCCGCGTGGTTTGCCGCCAGCGGGGGTGTTGTCGAGGTGCAACTCTCCGAACTGGGCCCGGCGTGGACCGGCCGCTATCGCCTGCTCTGGCACCCGCCGACAGGCTTTATCCGCCCGCTGGGCATAGGCGATAACAGCCCGGCGGTTGCCGAGGTGGCAATGCTGTTTGCGCAACTGGATGGCCAGCAGCAACCGCTCGCCGGTACTCGCTTCACCCCGGGACTGGAGACTCGCGTACGGCTGTTTCAGCGTAAATACGCACTGGAAGACGACGGTGTTGTCGGTATGCAGACACTGCTCAAACTCAATGAGGCGTTGGGTATCGACCCGACGGCCGCCGCAGCGCGCGACCTGCTGGCGCGCCAATCCGGCGACATGGTGAACAGATGAGGAGGCGCTGGTGTCGCTGATTCTCGATGCCCTTAACCGGTCGCGCCAGGACAGCGAGCAAATGCCGGGGCTGTCATCAGTGCACGGCGTCGAAGCGCTGCCGCAGGGTGGTCACTGGTTGCAATGGCTGCTGGTCTCTGCGCTGGGACTGGCCGTGCTCGCCATAGCCTGGTTGCTGCTCGACCGCGCGCCGCAGCCGGTCGGTGCACCGACAGAGAGCGCTGCGACAGTGGTGCACCCCGCAGCTTCTCCGGAAGCCGGACCGACCACCGTGCCAGAGCCAAAACCAAAACCAAAACCAGCGATTGCGCCGCAGGCTGAACCCACCGCAGCGCCCGCATTGCCAGCGCCGGTCGAGGCCGCGCCGTCACCTGCTGTCGCGAATCCGCCGGTGAGTGAGGAAATCGCGCCTGCAAACACTGCCGTGGCGGCGGAATCCGGTATCGACCCCGGGGTGGCCGCGCTCTACCAGCAGCGGTCCGAGCCTATCCGCGCGCAGCCAGTGCCCTCCGTGCGTCGGTCAGGGGCTGAAAGTCCGTCAAATGTCAGTCGCGTGGAAGAGGCCGTGGATATAGAAAGTCTTGTGGCGCAGGCGGAGGCCGAACTCAAGGACGCGCGCCTCGTCGAGCACGAGGTGCCGCTGCTCGCGACCCTGTCGCAGCAAACCAAGGACGATATCCCGACACTTCTGTACGAGCGACACGACTATTCAGGTGACCCGGCCAGGTCCAGCGTTGTCATCAACGGCAAGACCCTGCGCACCGGTGCTGCGGCCGCTGGTATCAAGGTTGAGGAGATCCTGCCCGACTCCGTGGTGCTCGAGGTGAAGGGCATCCGCTTTCGGCTGCGCGCGCTCAACAGCTGGGTCAATCTCTGAGGGCGTACGCCCGGCAGTTTGTTCGCAGGCAGTCCGCTGTATTGATCAGATGTGTAATGTCCGGGCCAGCGGGCTCGGGTGGAAAAACGCGAGCGGCTCTTAACCTTTGATGCGCACTGTGGCAGGATTCTCCCCCGGCGGGGCGCGTGAGCAACCCGGCGGCAGCGGGGTTCCGCACCCCGACCGGGGTACAGGACGGGGACACGCACCATAATTACAATCAATAGCAGCTGAGGTAAGTCCAATGAAAATGATTACAGCGGTCATCAAGCCGTTCAAGCTTGATGATGTGCGGGATGCATTGAACCAGATCGGCATTTCCGGAATGACAGTGGAAGAGGTCAAGGGCTACGGCCGGCAGAAGGGCCATACCGAGCTGTACCGTGGTGCGGAGTACGTGGTGGAATTTCAGCCGAAGGTGAGGTTGCAGCTCGCGATCAGCGACGCCAGGGTAGAAGCCGCGATAGAGGCGATATGCAAGGCCGCCAACACAGGGAAGATCGGGGATGGCAAAATTTTTGTGAGCCCCCTCGAGCAGAGTATTCGCATACGCACTGGTGAGACCGGCGACGACGCCCTCTGATAAAGGAAACCGGCATGAAGAAAATTATATCCCGAGCCGTGATGGCTGTCCTGATGCTCGCTTCTGCAGGAGCCAGTGCACAGGAGATAAACGGAGCAGACACCGCATGGATTCTCACCGCTACGGCTCTTGTGCTGTTCATGACGATTCCCGGCCTGTCGCTGTTCTACGCGGGACTGGTGCGTTCAAAGAACGTACTGTCCGTGCTCATGCAATGTTTCGCACTGACCTGCCTGATGTCGCTGGTGTGGTTCGCCGTGGGTTACACCATTGCTTTCGGCAGTGATGGTGTCGAGCAGGGCATGTGGATCGGTGACTTCGGCAATGTGTTCTTTGCCAATATCGGCATGGACTCCGTGAACGGCACCATCCCGGCGACACTGTTCGCAATATTCCAGATGACCTTCGCGATAATCACACCCGCGCTTATCGTTGGCGGCTTCGCCGAGCGCATGCGTTTTTCGGCCATGCTGCTGTTTAGTGCGCTCTGGATGGTACTGGTGTACGCACCTGTATGCCACTGGGTCTGGGGCGGGGGTTGGCTGGGTGCCATGGGCCTGCAGGATTTCGCCGGTGGTACCGTTGTCCATATCACCGCAGCGGTTGCCGCACTGGTAGCGGCACTGATGATCGGGCCGCGTCGCGGTTTCGGTACAGTGGCCATGCCGCCCCATAATCTTACCCTCACTGTGGCCGGCGCCGGTATGCTGTGGGTAGGTTGGTTCGGTTTCAACGCCGGCTCCGCGGTGGCGGCAGACGGCAGCGCGGCCATGGCCATGCTGGTCACGCACCTGTCCGCATCGGCAGGTGCACTTGCGTGGATGACCATGGAATGGTTGCGTCACGGTAAACCCTCAATGCTGGGCACGGTGACCGGAATGGTGGCGGGCCTTGGCACCATCACCCCGGCCGCAGGCTCGGTAGGCCCGGCTGCGGCGGTGGCAATAGGCCTCACCGCAGGTGTGGTGTGTTACTTCGCCACCGGCTACCTGAAAAACAAACTGCGTGTCGATGACAGCCTGGACGTATTCCCGGTGCACGGTGTGGGCGGTATCCTGGGCACGCTGCTGGCCGGTATTTTCTGTTCCACCCAACTGGGTATATTCAGCGGGAACGGTTTTTCAGATGGTATTTCCAGCATCGGTGGCCAGCTTATGGTGCAGGCTACGGGCGTGCTCTCCACTCTGGTATACACCGCCGTGGTCACCTTTCTTCTGCTGAAGCTGGTCGGTGCACTCGTTGGCCTGCGGGTCGACGGCGATGAGGAAACCCAGGGTCTGGACCTGGTCCTGCACGACGAGCGCGGCTACGACCTGTAGGCGCGGCATAACCTCAGCCAGGGCCGTTTGCTGCGGCCCTGTTGCAGGGCAACTGGAACACTGGCTTATCCGCCCGCGAGTTTTACCGTGAACCCGCGTTGCTCCAGTTCAGCCTTGATCACAGGCCGCTTGTCTCCCTGTATCTCGATGTGGTCGTCCTTGAGCGCGCCGCCCACGCCGCATTTCTGCTTCAGGGCGCGCGCCAGTTCCCGCATCTCCTGCTCGGGCAGCGCCAGCCCGGTGATCAGGGTAACCGCCTTGCCGCCGCGACCCTTGGTCTCGCGGCGCAGTCGGACGATGCCGTCGCCCGTCGCCGCTGGCCTGTCCTTGCCACAAACGCAACCCGCCACCGGCCGATGGCACTGCGGACACAGGCGGCCGGAAGCCGTCGAGTAGACCAATTGACTATTTTTTCGCTTGTTCATACGGTAGCCGTGTTTTTCAGGCAGGTCGGCAGTATATTAGTGTTTTGCCAGCCGGAACAGCGACCGCGAGGGGAGAGTGTCACTTGGCCGATACCGATGACCTGGTACAACAATTGTTCGACATGCAGAGCCAGCTTGCCTATCAGGAAGATGCGGTCCGCGAGCTCAATGATGCGCTCGCTCTGCAGCAGCAGGAGATACTGCTGTTGCGGCGCCAGTTGCAACTGCTGAAGCAGCGCCAGGACGATATGGGTGCGGGCCACGCGGCTCCCGACCCCGCAGCAGAGACCCCGCCGCATTATTAGCGTGTGCTGAGCCCCTGCGGCAGCGGCGACGTTTTTTGCTTGCCCTGACCGGAGGCGCCGGTAGAATCCTTCCAGCTCACATTCCGTACTTTTGGAGATGAACCATGTCAGACAGCGCCAGCAAGGACAGCCCCGAACAGGCTGAATTTCGTGAGTACTGCCGCACCTGGATCGAGGCCAACCGGCCGCCGGATCCCACAGTGCGGCTGCCGCTCAGCGCGCTGGAGATCATGACCACAGAGCAATTGAGCTACCTGCAGGCGTGGCAGAAGGCGGCGTACGATGCAGGCCTGGTCGGTTGTGATTACCCGGCGGCAGTGGGTGGCGGTGGTCGAAAGGACTGCCAGCGTGTCGCCAACGAGGAGATGCTGGCCGCCCGTACCCCTTATTTCCCAAACATAATCGGCCTTGGCATGGCCGCCCCCACGGTTTTCTACCATGCCCAGGACGAGTTGAAGGAGCGCCTGCTGCCGCGGCTTTTTTCCGGCGAGGATATCTGGTGCCAGGGTTTCAGCGAACCGGGCGCCGGCTCGGACCTGGCCAGTGTGCAGACATTCGCCGAGCGCAAGGGCGACAAATGGGTAATCAACGGCCACAAGGTGTGGACATCCCTGGCGCATTTTGCCGAGTGGATGATCCTGCTTCTTCGGACTGACAAATCCCACAAGTATGACGGCCTGTCCTATTTCGTCGTGCCGATTCGTGCCGCGCTGGGCAAGGGTGTCACAGTGCGACCCTTGATCAAGATCACCGGCGAGACAGGCTTCAACGAAGTGATTTTCGATAATCTCGAAGTGGATGACAGCTACCGTCTGGACGAACTGGGCAAAGGCTGGCAGGTGGCGATGACAACCCTGCTGCACGAGCGCGGCGCGGGGGAATTGCAGACGCCGCGCGCCGGCGGTCTGAAAAGCAAGGGCAGTCATGCCACCACCGCATACAACCTGATTGACTTCGCCCGCAGCGCAATACGCGACGGCCATCCCGCCGCACAGGACCCACTGCTGCGCGATCGTATGATGCAGCAACTCATCTGTGAGGCCGGGCTGGCCCAGAACCAGCGGCGGGCGAGGGTGCCGGCCCTGCTCGATCATCCCATGCGACTGCAACTGCAGAACAAACTGCTGGCCAGTGAGATCAGCCAGGATACCGCCGCCCTGGCGCTCGAGGTTGCCGGTGCGAGTGCGTCCCTGTACCTGGGCGATCCCAACGCGCCGGCGGGCGGGCAGTGGAATCTTGCCTACATGAACTCATACGGTATGACGATCGCCGCCGGGACCAGTGAAGTGCAGCGCAATATCCTGGGTGAGCGTGTGCTCGGCCTGGCAAAGTCCAAGTAAGGGGAACAGCATGGCACAGCCCGATAATTTTGGTTTTGGCGAGGAGGCGGCGCTGCTCAAGGCCTCCGCCCGCAAGTTTTTCAGCGAAAAGTTCCCCACTTCTGACCTGCACGCGCTGGTGGCGGGGGACCACCGCCCGGAACGGGGCAGTGAATGCCTGTGGAATAGCAAGCTGTGGCAGGAGATGGTCGACCTCGGCTGGACCATGCTCGCGGTGCCGGAGGCTGCGGGGGGAGTAGGAATGCCGGCGGTGGCAGTGGCGGGGCTGGCGGAGGAACTGGGTCGGGCCGCTTTTCCCTGCCCGTTGCTGGGCACGATTAACGCCACCTATGTGCTGGCCGCCTGTGACAGCGCCCAGTCCGCCCTTGCCGAGATCGCCGGCGGCTGCTCCGCAAGCCTGGCAATTACCAACCAGGCAGGCTCCTGGTCGCCGGGCGATACCGACGTGGTCTGGGCCGACGGGAAACTGAGTGGCACTGCCTGGTATGTGCAGGATGCCCGCAAGGTCGACCGGCTTCTGGTAAGCGCGAGTTCGACGGCTGGTGTGGGCCTGTACTGGGTTGCCGCCGATGCCCCGGGTATCACTTTGGTCCCCGACACGATCCTCGATCTCACTCGGGACCAGGCGCATGTCAGTTTCGATGGGGTCGCCGCCGAGGAGGTCAGTGCCAACGGCCTGGCGGCCCTCGCCGAGGCAATGCCCGCTGTCTGGACGGTGTTGGCAGCGGATATCGTGGGCGCGGCAGAGTGGCAACTGCAGACCACGGTTGAATACGTCGCTACCCGCCAGCAGTTTGACCGCCCCCTGGGCTTTTTCCAGGCGGTAAAGCACCCGCTGGTGGATGTGATGCTGCAGATAGACCAGACAAAGTCCCTGGTGTACAACGCCGCCTGCGCAATCGACAGCGAGCCCGAGCGCGCGCTGCAGTACGCGCATATGGCCAAGGCGTCGGCCAGTGAGACCGCGGCCTATGCGTCCGGTCGCTCGGTGCAGTGTCACGGCGGTATCGGCTTTACCTGGGAGTGCTACGTGCACCTGTACTTCAAGCGACAGAAGCACAGCCAGATGCTGTGGGGCGATGCCGCGTGGCACCGTGCGCGACTGGCGGATATTGTGATAGGCCCGCTGGCGCCTGCCGGCAGCTGAAGTGATGGCAAATAGAGGGGTGGCAGTGTGAAGTGGAAAACCGTACTGGTCGTCACGGCGGCCCTGCTGGTCGGCTTTGGAGTCGTTATCCGCATGGCCACCCGGCTGCCCCCGCCGCCGGCACACCAGCTGTTTATCAACGGTAACGTGCTGACGATGGATGCTCGCAACAGCATCGCCGAGGCCGTCGCAGTGCGTGAAGATCGCATCGAGGCGGTGGGCAGTACCGAAGAGATCATGGCGCTGGCCGAACAGGACAGCGAGGTGGTGGATCTGCGCGGCCGTACGCTCATGCCCGGGTTTATTGATGCTCACGGACACTTCCCCGGTTCCGGCCTGAAGGTGATCGCCGCCGATCTCAACAGCCCGCCTATAGGCACACTCACCACCATGGACGAGGTATTGGCAGCCCTGCGGGAGCAGGCCGCGAAAACCCCCGCCGGTAACTGGGTGTCCGGTTTCGGTTACGACGACACCTTGCTCGCCGAGAACCGTCACCCCACCCGCGCCGAGCTCGATGCGGTTTCCACAGATCACCCGGTGGTGGCAATGCATATCTCCGGGCATATGCTGGTGGCCAACAGCCTCGCGCTGGAAGAAGTGGGTATCGACGCCAGTACTCCCGATCCCGAGGGCGGTGTCATTGGCCGCCAGGCGGATTCGCGCGAACCAAATGGCCTGCTCGAAGAGACCGCGCGGATGGGAGTCCTGGTCAAGATGCAGGATATGAGCCTTACGGACACTTTCCGCCTGATCAAGGCGGCGGCCACCGAGTACTCTGCCCGTGGCGTCACCACCGCGCAATCGGGCGGTGTCAGTGGCAAGCTCGCCACCGGCTTGTCACTGTTCAGCAAACTGGGTGTCATACCCCAGCGACTGGTGTTGTTCCCCTTTGAAACCGAGTTTGGCGAGGCGCTGCTCAATGGCGACTACGATCCCGCGGACTACAATGGCGACCGTCTGGAGATGGGCGCGGTGAAGCTGGTCGCTGACGGCAGCATCCAGGGTTATACGGGTTACCTGAGCCAACCTTACTACACGCCCTATCACGGCGATGCGGACTACCGCGGTTACCCGTCGATTCCCCGCGACAAGTTGTTCAGCCAGGTTGCCGCGCTGCACGCAGCGGGCTACCAGATCGCCATCCACGGCAATGGTGATCAGGCCATTGAGGATATCCTGGATGCCTTCGAGGCGGCCCAGCGGGAACACCCGGTGGAGGACCCGCGTATGATCCTGATTCACGCCCAGATGGCCCGTGAGGACCAGGTGGCCCGTATGCGCCAGCTGGGCGTTACGCCAAGTTTTTTCAGCGCCCACACCTGGTACTGGGGTGACCGGCACCGGGACATTTTTCTCGGCCCCGAACGAGCAGCGATCATCAGCCCCGCCAGATGGGCGCAGGACTACGGTCTGCGCTTCAGTTCGCACCTGGACACGCCTGTGACCCCGATGCTGCCGCTGCAGGCGGCGTGGAGCGCGGTGCAGCGCATCACCTACGGCGGCGATGTACTGGGCCCGGACCAGCGGATCGGCGTGATGGACGCGCTGCGGGCGGTGACAATCGATGCGGCCTGGCAGGTCTTCCAGGACGATGACCGGGGCTCGCTGGAGCCGGGCAAGTATGCCGATCTGGTAATACTGTCTGGCAGCCCTCTGGCAGATCCCATGGGTATGCGAGACCTGCTGGTGGAGCAGACCATCATCGGAGGCGCTACGATCTATCGCAAGCCCTGACACTTTCTTGCCGAGAACGTGGACACCCGCGAGCCATTCCGATATAAATAGCCAAACGGCTTGGGTGGAAATTCCGCTTCGGCTGTTTTCAGCCGTCAGGGGAAACGAGCCGTAACTTATGTATCGCTACAGTGTCGATAACGCCGTAACTTATACCTCAGAAGATTTCGTCCTGTTCAGGGAATCTCCCTTCGCCTGCTGGATGGAACGACTCACCCTGGAGAACCCCGACCACGGTATTCCGCCCGACCTCGGCAGCGTGCCGCCCGGCCGCAGCATCGAGCGCCAGGACGATATGGCAGACACCTTGCGAGCCCAGGGCAAGGATGTCTGCCTGATCGACTGGGAGGCGGACGAGGCCTCCCGGCGCAGTGCCACCCTGGAAGCCATGCGCGGGGGATCCGATTTCATCGTGAATGGCCAGTTGGCGCTGGGGCCACTGTCCGGAGCAGCCAACCTGCTGGTGCGTACCAGCGGGTATTCTGAGCTGGGCGATTTTCTTTACATACCCTGCGACACCCAGGCCAGGAGCAATCTGCATTCGGCTTTCCGGCTGTGTTTTCTCGCGGATCTGCTGCACAGCCTGCAGGGTCAGTTGCCCCCCCAGATGCTGATTATCCGGGGCGGTGACGACCTGGTTCCTCTCCAGACCGACAATTACATCTATCATTACAGGGCGGTCAAACAGCGCTTTATGGAGGCCATGCGTGGTTTCCGCAAGCACCGCATGCCCGATCCCGCGGAATCCTCACATTTTGGCCGCTGGTCTGATTGTGCGCACGAGGTGCTCAAGCAGCGCCTGCTTGGGGAGGAACGGGAACCGGGCGAGGGCGTCGATGAGGATTACGCTGAACCTCTGCGCAAGGCCGTTGGCACTGCCGTCACCGGCAGTGCTGCTGCCTTCAGCCCGGGCGACAGCCAACAGGCCGCCAGCCACAGTGGCCACCCTGAGGGCGTGACAGCGTCTGCAGCAGCGCACTCCTCAACCGGACAGGTCGCAGCCGTCGCCAGCACGCAGGGCGCCGCCGTGGGCAGTTTTACCCTTGCCGAGCAGGCGCGGATGCTCAAGCCGGGCACTTACAAACCCGGTCCCGGGGTTTTTCGTCTGGGCCCTCCGCGCGCCGGCAGGGCCGCGCAGGGCGAACCTGACCGCGAGCGGCGTAGCCAGGAGGCAGCCACAGAATCGGCGAATGAGGCGATTGCCAGCAGCGAAGCCCCGTCATCACCCGAAACAGCCAGGCCCAAATATAACCGTCGCGCATCGGATGCCGCGCTGCAGAATCTGGAATTTATCGGCAGCAGTGCGCAGATGCCGGGTATCGGTCTCGATACGGCCCCGCCAGCAGAACTGCCGTCGCTGGTCAACGGCGCACCGTCTCCCAGCCTCCGCGATCCGCGCGCGCGGACGGGTGAGCGGGCAAAAGCAGCTGTCGGGCCTGGCCCCGGCCCGGTCCGGAAGACTCCCGCGGCCACGGAGCCACGCCCGGCGCAAGTCAGGGAGCCCGCCAGTCCGCCCCCGCCAGCGCTCGATCGCGCACCATTGCCCGATCGCTCGAGCATCGATATGGATGACGCCTATCCCGCGTCTCCGCCCGCGGTGTTGAAGACCCACAGCGATGAAAAGCCGGCCCAGACACTACTGGACGACAGTGAGGTCCGACACGGTTTTGGCCAGGCAGCAAAACACGGGAAGCCTGGTCAAATCTCCCGGCCCTTCAGTGACAGTATTTTCAACGACAGGATTTTTACTGAGGGCTCTACGCAGAAGAGCAGCTTCAGCAGCAACCTGATTACCAGCGAAGACTACGAGGACTGAACCGGCGGGGCAACAGGCGGGGGGGATTACACCTTTACTGCCCGCCGGGCCCTTTGGTCAGTCCCGCAGGCCGCGGAAGCAGTTGCGAATCTCCTCAAGGTATAGCTGCGGTTGTTCAAAGGCTGCGAAATGGCCGCCTTTATCCAGTTCGTTCCAGTAAATCAGGTTGGTAAAGCGTTTTTCCGCCCAGCGGCGACTGGTCCGGAATATCTCTTTTGGGAAGATTGAGCAGCCCACCGGCATTTCGATCGTATTCAGGTTCGGCTTGTTGAAACTCTCCCAATACAGCCGCGCAGAGCTGGCTGCGCTATTGGTGAGCCAGTAAAGCATCACATTGTCCAGCAGTTCATCCTTGCTCAGGATGTGTTCGGGATGTTTGACCCCGTCCCTCTCGCAATCGGTCCAGGCGTAAAACTTCTCCACAATCCAGGCCATCTGGCCAACGGGTGAATCGGCGAGGCCGTAAGACAGCGTCTGGGGGCGGGTGGACTGCTGCTTCGAGTAGCCTGAATCCCACTCGCTGTAGAATGTCATGCCCTCCAGGGCTGATTGCTCCTGGGGAGTCAAACTGTCCATTGTGTCCGGGTCGGGCGCGACAATAGGCATATTGATATGTATACCGGCGCAGTGGGCGGTTTCCGTCAGCGCTATATTCTGGGTAATCATGGAGCCCCAGTCCCCGCCCTGGGCGACGTAACGGTCGTAGCCGAGGCGCGACATGAGTGTGCCCCACATACGACCAATGGTCTCCACCGAAGTGCCTGTCACTTCGGGCTTTCCGGAAAAGCCAAAGCCTGGCAGGGACGGCACCACCACGTGGAAGGCGTCCTCGGCCCGCCCGCCATGGGCAACCGGATCGGCCAGGGCGTCGATAACCTTGTGGAACTCAGCCACCGATCCGGGCCAGCCGTGGGAAATAATAATCGGCAGGGCATCCGCCCTGGGGCTGCGGCGGTGGATGAAATGGATGTCTATGCCTTCGATCCCGGTGGTGAACTGAGGCCACTGGTTGAGTCGTTGCTCGAATCTGCGCCAGTCGTAGTCATTGCACCAGTAGTCGGCCAGTTCGCGTGTGTAGGCCAGGGGGGTACCCTGGCTCCAGTCGTCACAGGTCTCATGCTCGGGCCAACGGGTCTGGCTGACACGGCGCCTGAGGTCCTGCAATTCCGTTTCCGCTATGGCGACCCTGAAGGGTGATATCTTGCTGTTCATAAATGTAAGTCCGTGTGTGGCCGGGTCGAGGCTCCAACAGTAAGTCAGGGCAGGGCGGCAGGGCAAGTCCGCAGCAAGCCTGCGCTTGTTGCGACCGCTTCCGGCGGGCGCCGGATTTGACAAATTTTGCCTCAGCCAGCATGGTTCTCGCAGCTGGCGCGCTGTTGCCGTCGTCGCTCAGGTGGTGTCATTCAATCAATTGGGGAGGAGTTCAGATGATTCGCAGGTTTTTCGGCATAACGGGTCTTGCCCTGGCGCTCGCGGCAGCCGGCGCAGCCGCTGCAGACCAGCCCCGCGGTGCGGTCGAGTGCACCGACCTCAAGTGGTCAGCTGAGGTGCTTGCGGCTAATCCGGATATCGCGTCGGCCTGCCGGGGCGTGTATGAAAAAGACGGTATCCTGTATGCAAAGGCCACCATAGAGGTGGTCAGGGTGCTCGGCACTACCCTGCGTTTTCGTACACTTCTCACGGATGGCAAACTGGGCAAACGACGCAGTGTCACCCTTGACAGCAAGTGGCGTGTTGCCATCGATGGTCGCGAGTATCGCCTGTCGGATCTGAGCGAGGGGCAGCGACTGAATATCTACCTGCCCGAAGACCGTTTCGCCCTGACCGTACTGGACAGCAACACGCCCCAGACAAGTGCTATCGAGACGCCGGTCGATTGAGCAGCGGCGTCCTGACAGCTGCGTGCGAGCGGCTCAGTCGTCTTCAACCCATACCTTGCGCAGCGGTTCGCCGAAGTCATCGTAAATTACCTTGCGCCGGGGCTGCGGCAGCCGGCTGCGCTTGCGCATCGCACCGCGTCTGGGTGGGACCCTGCGTCTGGCCTCGATGGCCGCGACGACTTCCGGTACCGGGGTGCGCGGTGTGGGAGGTTCAATGAAAAGGCGGCGATTCAGGAACAGCGGGGCATCTCCCGGCTCCTTGCCGCTGACGCCGTTGGGGATGTTATTGACCTCACCGCCGCGCTTGAGGAAACGCTCGGTCTCCTGTTCAAGTTCAGCCCGCACCTCCGCTTTTGACACAGGTTTTTTCAAGATAACCTGCTCCAGGTATCGAGTTGCACAAACGGCCTAGTATAACGCCGTATCGCAACAATTACAGAGCAGACCGTGGATTGGCCCCAATTGGTGCAGCCTGCGTCGGGTCCCGGGCAATGTCCCTGCGCAGGCGGGCACCGGGGCCTTGCTCCTGCAGGTATATTTCCCCGTCTCTGACGTCGATGCCCATGCTGGCAAAAATTCCGGCAAACGGCGGTACGGAGGTTGATTCGGCCACCTCCCTGTAGAGCGTGCCAAACAGCACTACCTTGTTCAGCTTGTCCAGCTGTTCGACGATCTCAGGCACTGACAGGCGCTTGTCAGCGCAGCACTGGTTGAGTTTTTGCAGTGCCATATCCAGGTTCTGGCGCCCGCCGGACTGCAGGCGCAGGCGGGTATCTGCCGCCAGGAAATACCAGGCGCCGCTCCAGTAGACCCGCATGAATCCGCCCTCGTCACGCAACTTTTCGCTTACCGCGCCAAGGGGCATGCCGTCGAAACGCTTTTCCGCCAGACCGCGCTGGAAACCGTCATACAGTTTTTGCCACATCTGGTCTTCGCTGATGAGACCCACGCGCGCCTGGAGAACATTCTGGTAATAGCTGGCCAGCCCCTCGCTGAACCAGGCGTCACCCCAACCACGGTAGGGAATCAGCAGGTGAGCCAACTCGTGGTAACCGGTCCACGCCCGCCGCAGGTCATCCGGGGAGGCCGAGGCCGCAACAAAAAATTCCACCCTGTTGACCTCGCCCCTGTGCACCTGGGCCCAGGGAATCGGATCACTGGCGCTCGCGGCGGCAGCCGGAACGACAGATATCTGCCAGCGCCGGTCGGGCCAGTGACCGTAGACCCGGTCGAGTGCTCCCGCGATATAGTCAGCCCACTGCAACAGGTTTTCGCGCATGGCCGGTGCGTACTGCTTGCTGATCAATACCTCCAGCTGACGGTCATCCTGGCGCAAGACCTGCCTGGTGCTGGTGGTTTCGGCGGCTGCCGGGGACACCAGCGGCCACAGGGGCAGCCACAGGGCGAGGCAGTAGTGGCAGATGGCACGCTTCATAGTGTCAGGGGCGTTTTTCCGGCGCCCCGTTTTCGGTGAAGCCAGCCATTTGGGCCATTCTGGTGAACAGTTCAAAAATGTCTGTCACCGCGGCATTGTCCGAGAATTCGCGATACAGCGAGTCCACATTGACGGCAATGCGTTCCGGGTCCGACCAGGAGGAGTACTCGCGCAACTCGATATCGCGGGCCGCCTCGAAGGCGCCCATGCCGGCGTCAAACCGCGCCCTGGCCTGGTCGCGGACATATTCAAGGTATTGCCGCACCTTCACCACGCCCTGCTTGTCGGTAATGGGGCCGTGGCCGGGAACGATATGGTCTACATCCATCGCCTCGATCAGCCGGCAAGCCTTGATCCAGTTGGCCACCGGCCCCTGCCACATGATGGGAGTGCCCTCGATAAACAGGATATCGCCGGTAAAGACGGTGCGGTCAGCGGGGGAGTGCACCAGCACATCGCCCCGGGTGTGGGCGGGCCCGACCTCGATGAGGTGTACCGGTTTGTCGCCCACCAGGAGGTCGAGCCGGCCGTCAAACGTGCTGTTGGGCGGGGTATGGGTGATGCCCGAGAATCTGAACTGGCCGAAGCAGTGCAGGAAATACTCGCCGACCTTGCCCATGGTGGCGGCGGCCTCCATGATAGCGGCCATGGCCTCAGGAGGGAGCTCGTTCATTTCCGCGGCGGAGGCGGAAGAGGCGATAATACGGGCTCCGGCAACCAGTTCATTGCCGTGGCAATGATCGCCGTTGGCGTGGGTGTTGACCAGGGTGTCGATGGTCGCGCTGCGCGGCTCGGCCTTGCGCATTGTCCGCAGCATCCTGTCGGTCAGCTCCAGGTCGAATAACGTATCAACCAGCAGCGACTGCTCCCCGTCAACGATAAGGCCCGCATTGCTCCATCCCCAACTGCCGTCTGGAGCCAGCCAGGCATAGGCGCTGTCCGTCAGCGGCTGCAGCCCCGGTTTCGGTGTATTGCTCATCTCCTTTCTCCCCGGTCGTGGTGCACAGACCAATACTACGCAGATTTACGCCCGAATACAGGCGTAAGGTTTTGTCTGGGCAGCACAATCTGGTTTAATGCTCTTCCCGACTGCGCTGGAAGCTATGCATGAATGCCATTCGTTCGACGCTGGTTTTTACCTGGCTCGTCCTGTCGCTTATTCCCTGCGGCATAGCGCTGCTGGTTGCGTCCCTGTTCCTCAAGGACGAGAAGGTATGGTGGTGGTTTGCAGTGCCCTGGCTGAAAGGCGTTGTAGAGGCCGCAAGAATCGTTGGCGGCGTAAAATACCGCCTGCATGGCGAAGATAATCTGCCCGCGGCGCACGATATGCGGCGTGTTATCCTTTGTCCCAAGCACCAGTCCACCTGGGAGACTTTTTTCTTTCCCAGTATGACCTCGCATCCGCTGGCCTATGTGTTCAAGAAGGAACTGCTGCGCATCCCGTTTTTTGGCTGGAGTATCGGTGCCCTGGATATGATTCATATTGACAGGAGCAAGGGCAAGGAGGCCTGGAACAAGGTGGCAGAGCAGGGCCGGGTACTGATGGATCGCGGCAAGTGGATGATTATGTTTCCCGAGGGCACCCGCACGGAACGCGGCAAGAAAGGCACATACAAGCTGGGTGCCACGCGCCTGGCTGTTGCCACCGGCGCCTATGTGATTCCCATAGCGGTGACATCGGCCCGCTGTTGGCCCAGGCGCTCGTTTTCCTTTACCCCCGGGATGATCGATGTGTCAATCGGCCAGCCCGTGAGCGCCGAGGGCAGGGAGCCCGGGGAACTGATGGATGAGATAGAGCACTGGATAGAGGCAGAGATGCATCGCCTCGATCCGGAAGCCTACGATAAACCAAGGCAGGAGGTATAAGTATGTCCCCAGGAAAGGTTGGCTGTCTCGTGCTTTATGCGGCGCTGGCAGCGGTAGCCCTGACCCAGACCGGTACCACCGCCGGCACCGCCGCGGTGTGGGTACTTGGCATACTGGCGGTGGTTCATATCGCTGAGATGGTAGTGTTGTATCCCTTGTGCCGGCGGGCTGGCGGGTCGCTGCCTGGCAACCTGCTGCAGGTATTTGTGTTCGGCTACTACCACATGATCGAGATGAAAGCCGCAGTGGGGGAAAAATGACAATCCGGACCCGGCTGGTCGAATACCAGCATGAACATCTGACGCTCGAGGGTTTGCTGGCCTGGGACGACGCCATCGGTACCCCGGGGCCAGCCGTTGCCATCTCCCATACCTGGGCCGGGCGCAGCCCCTTTGAAGAGGAAAAAGCCATTGCGCTGGCCCGCCAGGGCTATGTCGGTTTTGCCATCGACATGTACGGCAAGGGCGTACTGGGGACTACACCCGAGGAAAACACCGCGCTGATGACGCCGCTGATGGAGAACCGCGCGCTGCTGCAGGCACGAATCGGCAAAGCTGTGGACGTGTTGCGGCAGCAGGAGGAGGTTGACCCGGCACGGGTCGCTGCCATTGGCTTCTGTTTTGGTGGACTTTGTGTGCTGGACCTCGCGCGCAGCGGCAGCGATGTCGCCGGAGTTGCCAGTTTTCACGGCCTGTTCGGCGCGCCCGCCAATACCCGTGGCAACACAATAAGCGCCCGTGTGCTGTGCCTGCATGGCTACGACGACCCGATGGCCGAGCCCCCGGCCATGCTTGAGCTGGCCGCGGAGCTGACAGCGGCAGGTGCGGATTGGCAGATTCATGCCTACGGGAATACGATGCACGCCTTCACCAATCCGGCGGCTGACAACCCGGCGATGGGAACGGTGTACAGTCCGGCGGCGGATCGCCGTTCTTCGGCGGCGCTGGAAGACTTTCTTCAGGAAGTATTTGCCTGATCGGCTGCGGCCCAGGGCAGCAGGACCGCGGCACCATTGAAACGCCCATGGCGCAGGTCTTCAAGTGCCTCGTTGGCGCGCTCCAGCGGGTAGGGGTGCACGGTGGTGGTCACCGGTATCGCTGCCGCCATGGGCAGGAATTCCAGGCCATCCCGGCGGGTCAGGTTGGCCACTGAACATATGTCTCGCTCACCCCATAGCAGATCATAGGAAAATGACGGTATATCCGACATATGGATGCCCGCGCAGACCACGCGTCCGCCCTTGCGCACCGCGCGCAACGCCCGGGGCACCAGCTGCCCATCCGGTGCAAAGATAATTGCCCCATCCAGTTCCTCCGGGGGCGACCGGGTGGAGTCGCCCGCCCAGGCCGCTCCCAGTTCGCGGGCGAAGTCCTGTGCACTCAGGTCTCCTTCGCGCGTAAACGCGTAAATACGCTGGCCGTTATGACGGGCTACCTGGGCAAGAATATGGGCGGCCGCACCGAAACCGTACAGACCAATTCTTTCGGCCGATTCGACCAACCGGTAGGCGCGATACCCGATAAGCCCCGCACACAGCAGTGGTGCGGCCTGCAGGTCGTCGTAGTCGTGCGGCAGCTCAAAGCAGTATCTCGCATCGGCAACCGTGTACTGCGCGAAGCCCCCGTTGATCTGGTATCCGGTATAGCGGGCAGCATCGCAGAGGTTTTCCCGGTCGTGCCGGCAATACCAGCAATTGCCGCAGCTGCCTCCCAGCCAGGGCACACCCACCCGCTGTCCGCGGGCAAATCCGCTGACGCCTGGTCCTGTGTCCTCAACCTCCCCAACGATCTGGTGGCCCGGCACCAGGGGCAGGGTGGGTTGGTCGAGCTCGCCGTCAACCACGTGCAGGTCAGTCCTGCAGATACCGCAGGCGGAGACTCTCAGCAGTACCTGTCCGGCCCCCGCCTTTGGTTTGGGCAGCATCTGCAGGCGCAGCGGCTCTCCCGGCCCTGAGAACACCATGGCGCGCATCATACTTGCAGGGCCTCGCTGATGGTCTTGCAGAAGGTTTGCAGGATCTGTATCCGTGCGTAGGGTTTGTGATTGCCAGCCACCAGGGTCCAGGGGGCATGCCGGGTGCTGGTGTGGCTAACCATCTGGTCTACCGCCAGCTCATATTCGTGCCACTTTTCGCGGTTACGCCAGTCATCCTCTGTGAGTTTGTGCTGCTTGTGTGGTTCTTTCTTGCGCGAATTGAAGCGCTTCTCCTGCTCATTCTTGCTGATGTGTATCCAGAATTTCAACACGATGACGCCATGATCAACCAGCTGATGCTCAAATCGATTGATCTCACTGTAGGCCCGCTGCCACTCGGCGGGCGTGGCAAACTCCTCGACACGCTCGACCAGCACCCGGCCGTACCAGGAACGGTCATAGAAGGTACAGCGCCCATCCCGCTGCAACTGTCGCCAGAAGCGCCAAAGGTAGTGATGGGCACGCTCCTCATCCGTGGGAGCGGCAAACTGCACCAGGCGAAACAGGCGCGGGTCAATGGCGCGGGTGACCCGCCTGATCGCGGACCCCTTGCCGGCGGCATCCCAGCCCTCAAACACGGCAACTACCGACCGCTTCTGCTGGTACGCCTGCCAGCCCAGGTCGCGCAACTGTGCCTGGTAATGCTCCAGCTGACTGTCATAGTCATCCCTGTCAATGGAGAGGGACAGGTCCACGCTGTCCAGCACGGTCGGCTGACGCCCGGTGATGGTCTCCGTGGCAGGGATATGTGCTCGCGACCCTGCGGGCTCGCGGCTCGCGCGGTACAGCATGGCGTCGAGGATCAGCTCAGCGGCGGTGATATCGCGATAGTATCTGTCCTCCGCTTCCAGCAGTTGCCAGGGGCTGTGGCTGGAATCCGTCGCCAGGATGAGCTGCTCCGAGACTTCCAGCGTGCGCTGGTAAACGCCGCGCATTTCATAGGGATGGTCCGAGCTGCGGGGGCTGCTCTTGCGGTGGGGGGAGTCGTCCTGCAGGCGCGCCCGCTGGCTTTCCTGGCTTATGTGCAGCCAGAGCTTGATGACCAGTGCGCCGTCGTCCGTGAGCAGGCGCTCAAAGGATTCGATCTGCTTGCAATAGAGGGCAAACTCCTCCGGGGCCATTTCGTCATTGACCGCCGCCTGGGCTGGCCTGGTGTACCAGGAACCCAGGAAAATGCCAATCTGGCCACGCGCCGGCAGGCTGCGCCAGAAGCGCCAGAAGTAGGGCCTGGATTCCTCCTCGTCGGAGTGTTCCCAGAAGGTATTGGTTTCAATCCAGCGGGGGTCCATCCATTCATTGAGCTGTTGCACCAGCGAACCCTTGCCCGCACCATCGAGACCCGCAACCACAATTATCACCGGGTAGTCACGTCCGGCCAGGTCCAGCTGTGCCTGCAATAAACGATCACGCAGCCGCTTCTGCAGCGAACCGTAATCGTCAGCTGTTATGCGCTTACCGACTTCAAGTGTTTCAAACATCGTGTGTCAGATTCCTTTTCCCGGGATACATTACCGTATTTTTGCGCTTGCCATCGGACTATAATCGTTCACTTCCAGCGCCGGAGTCAAAATCATGAGTTTTTACGAGCAACGCATCTTACCGCGATTGATCAATTGCGCCTGTGGCACCGCACCGATAATGAAGCAGCGGGAGAAAGTTGTGCCCCAGGCCAGGGGCACTGTGCTGGAGATCGGCATAGGTACCGGCCATAACCTGCCGTTTTACGATCCCACCCGGGTCACCCGGCTGATAGGGCTCGACCCCTCGGGAACATCCTGGAAACTGGCGGGCGGGAGAGCCGCGCAGCTGGCTTTCGATGTGGAGTTCATCGGCCTGCCGTCCGAGCGGATACCGCTGGACGACGCCAGTGTGGACACTGTTCTGGTCACCTACAGCCTATGCACAATACCCGACGCCGTGGCCGCGTTGCGGGGGATGTCCAGGGTACTGCGTCCGGGCGGCAAGCTGATTTTCTGTGAACACGGCAAGGCCCCCGATACCGATGTATGCAAATGGCAGGATCGCATAAATCCGCTGTGGAGCAAGCTGCTCGGTGGCTGCAACCTGAATCGCGATATTCAGGGGCTGCTGGCTGCCGGTGGTTTTCACATTGAGCAGATGGATACCATGTATCTGCCCGGCACGCCGCGCTTTACTGGCTACAACGTCTGGGGCAGTGCAGTGCCGGCCTGATTTTCTCAGTCCGCCACTGCGCCTTGTCTATGCGGCTTGTCTGCAGGTTTTGCCTGCTACTGCTGTTGTTTGTCGCAGCCGCCGTCAACGCCGCTGAAATCGAGCCCGTGCTTGAGTACAAGCTGGAGGGACTGGAAGGCAGCCTGGAGCACAATGCGCTGGCCTGGCTGGGACCGGCACCTGAATCCCCGCAGGACCGGGCCAATTTTCTCGCTACCGCGGAACAGCGTGTCGAGGATAGCCTGAAGGCCATGGGCTACTACAATCCAACTGTAAAAATTCTGCTGAGCCGTTCGGAGCCTGTCTGGTCGCTGACAATAAGCGTCGCGGCGGGCGAGCCGGTAATTATAGGCGCTGTCGACATACAGCTGTTGGGCGCCGCAGGCTCGGATGAGGCCTTTTTGCAGCTGTTGAAGAGTGCTCCTTTTGTTGAAGGTGAGATTTTCAACCATGGCGATTACGAGGAATTCAAGACCCGCTTGCTGACGCTGGGTCAGGAGCGCGGTTATTTCGACGCGCAGTTGACACAGAGCAGAGTGGCTGTGAATGTGGTCAGCGACCAGGCAGATATCCACCTGCACTATGAGTCCGGCCAGCGGTTTCAGTTCGGTGAGGTGGAATACAGCGAAAACGGCGTTGACCCCGCCCTGTTGAAAGAACTCCAGCCTTTCAAGGAAGGCGAGCATTTTGACCAGTCCCGTCTCCAGTACTTTCAGGCGAGGTTACAGCAGACCCGCTATTTTTCCGGGGTTTTGATCAGGCCGCTGATCGACCAGGCGAAGGATTACCGTATACCCCTTTCCGTCACCTTGTACCCGGCCAGGCGCCACAGTTTTGATGTGGGCGTGGGGTATAGCACGGACACCCAGGAGCGGGTATCGATGACCTGGCGAACGCCGCTACTGAACCGCTACGGGCACAGCCAGCAGACCCGCATATCCTACTCGGCGGTAAATCCCAGCGGTCGCTTCACCTATACAATACCGCTGTCCCATCCGCTTGATGACGTGCTCCACCTGTCGGCGCTGCTGGAGCATAACGAGTATGGCGATATCGACAGCGAGCAACGGGAGCTGGGTGTGGTGCGGGAACTGCGGGGGGGTAAGTGGCTCTACAGTTATTCCGCGCGTGAACTGACCGAGTCCTGGGAACTGAAAAATACCAAGCTTCACAACAGCTATCTTTTGCCGGGATTTACCCTGTCCCGCAGTGATCGCGTGGGCTCCCTTGTGGACCCCAGCGGCGGCTTCAGCCAGTTTTACAAGTTCGAGGGCGGTGCTGCAGACCTTGGCTCAGACATCGACCTGCTCAGGGTCACTGCCAACTTCAGCTATATCCTCACCCCGTTCCCGCTGCATCGTGTCGTGGCGCGTACGGCGGTGGGGGCCGTGTTTATCTCCGATAACGACCGTGTGAACCTGGCGCCTTCACTGGGCTTCTTTGCCGGGGGCTCCCAGAGCATAAGGGGTTATGGCTACCAGTCTATCGGCAATGAGCTGGATGTCACTCGCGATGACGGTAGCAGACAGACGCTTGTTGTGGGCGGCGACAGGCTCGTCACGGCCACCCTGGAATACCAGTATTACTTTACCGATAGCTGGCGCGGCGCCCTGTTCGTTGATGCAGGTGATGCATTTGACTCATCCGACTTCAATATCAATGTTGGCCCCGGGTTCGGTATTCACTATGTTTCTCCCGTGGGCGCCGTACGGCTGGAGTTTGCCAATAGTGCAAGCGATGACGACCCGTCCTGGCGGATGGTTCTGAATATAGGGGCTGAGTTTTGAGCCGGCTCTGGTGGCGGTTGCTGGCGGCGCTGTTGTTGCTGCCGCTGGTGGCGGTGCTGCTTATGCCATTCACCGGTTGGGGCAGCAAGCTGGTGCTTTCCAGTGCAGGGCGCATGCTGCCGCTGGACATCGAGTACGGCGCGGGAACCCTGGCGGGAGAACTTGAACTGCGGCGCCTGGCGTGGGCCAGTGACACTCTGCAGCTCGAGCTGGAGGGCCTCGTGTTGGAACTGGAGCCGGGTTGTTTGTGGCATAGCGCTGTCTGTTTCCGACAATTGTATGCGCGGCAAATGCTTATCAGCATACTGCCCGGCGTGGCCGGTGAAGCTGAGCCGGCCCCCGCCGACGCAGACAACGCCCTGTTCGAGTTTCCCGTGCCTCTGGATGCGCCCTCCGTATACCTGGACGCCCTGCGTGTTAGTTGGCAGGGAGGCGAATGGCGGCAAGGTGCCCTCGAGGGCTCAGTCGCTATCAGCGGCTCCACTATACAGGTGGGAAGCACCCGCATGCAGCAAGCGCGGCTGGAGCTCGAGGGGGGTAGCGAATCAGAGGGGCCGGTTGTGCTGCCCGAGATCAGCCTGCCGCTTGAGCTGCTGGTCGCAGAGCTGGTAGTGGAGGGTGCGAGCTGGGACGTGAACGGGCTGGCCGGAGCGCTCAGCTCGCTCAAGCTTGCCGGGCAGTGGCGGGGCAGCGCGCTGGATCTGGCTGAGGTGGAGGTGCAATCAGACGCCTATGGCCAGTGGCGGGCCGCCGGTCAGCTTGATTTGAGCGGGCAGTGGCCGCTGACGGTCACTGCAGATGGCGCAGTGCCCGAGATTGAGGGTTGGCCTGCCAAACTGGGGCGTGAGCTTGCCGTTAAAGCCGAGGGAGACCTGGCGGCGCTCAACCTGCGGGTCGATACCAGGGGCGAGCTGGCCCTCTCCGCTGTGGCCGCCGTGAACACCATCGCGGCCGAACTGCCATTCAGCCTGTCACTCGATGCCGACTGGCCGGAGCTGATGGCGCTGTCCGAACTGCTGGAGGTACCTGAATCACTGTCTTCTGTCCTGTTTACCGCGCCCTTGAGGTTGAGCGGCAGCGGCACCGCCGCTGAGCAGGTATTCCAGTTGGAGACCACCGTCAGCGGGCTTGGCTATGATGCGCTGGCGGTGCGGCTGGCCGGCAGCCACGAGCCGGGCAAACTCGTGCTGGAAGATCTGAGGCTGCAGGATAAAAGTGCCACCAACACCTTGTGGGGTGCGGGCGTTCTCGATTACTCAGGGCAACTCAGCTGGTCGGCGGTACTGGAAACCAGCGGTCTCGATCTCCTGCCTCTGCGGCAATACGGGCGCGGCAAAATAGAGGGGCAGTTGCAGCTACAGGGAAAATCTTCCGCTGGGCAATGGGAGCTTTCCCTTGTTGACGCCGACCTGCAGGGAACACTGAACGGGCTGCCCGCCAGACTCAGTGGCTACGCCGGTATCGACAGTCAGCTGGTATTGCGGCCCAGTGAACTGGAGGCGGAGGTGAACGGCACCAGGCTGTCACTGCGGGCATTGGCTGATCCCGCATCACCTGCTCGCCTCCAGTTGGCACTGGATGACCTGGGGAACTGGCTGCCCGGCAGTCATGGGGAAGTGGCGCTGGAAGCCCTGCTGTTACCGGGCTGGGAGGAATTCAGTGTCACCGGGAAGCTCGGGGATATCCAATGGCAGGAGCTGCGGATCTCCGGCGGCAGGGTTGACGGCCGCTACGTTGCCGGTGATGCACGCGGCGGCAGGCTTGATATTGAGCTGGCCGATTTGTCCATGGCAGATTTCGAACTCGCGAGCCTGCAAATATCCGGCCGCGGTGACGCCGCGCGTCAGGCCCTGACACTGCGCAGCCGTGGCGATGTTGCGGGTCAGCTGGAGCTTGCCGGAGGCTTCGACGCCAGTGGCGGATGGTCGGGTCAGCTGACTCCGGCCACCCTGCAGACCGGCGCGGGAAACTGGTACCTGGGAGAGGCCGTCGCGCTGGACTATTTACCGGACCCGGCGCGCCTGCGGGTGGGAGCGCACTGCTGGCAGTATCGACAGACTCGCGTCTGCCCTGGCGAAGCACTGGTGGGGGAGGAGGGGAATGTGAGCCTGCTGCTGGACGGCGACCTGGATATTGCTGCCGCATTCCTGCCTGAATACCTGGGGCTGGAAGGCCTGTTGACGGGCCGTGTCGCCGCCGATTGGTCCGCCGCAAAACCGCTCTCGCTCGAAGCCAGGATCGAGGCCCGTAACCTCGTGTTTACCCGCCATTTCGGTGGTGAGGAATCGGGCAGCGTCAGCTGGGAAAGGCTCGATGTCGAGCTTCGCAGCGGCGAACAGGGTCTCTCCCTGATCTCGGGGCTCTACAGCCAGGACAGTCGGATCATTGGCCTGGAACTCGCGCTGCCCCTTGATCGCAGCCAGCCCTTGACCGGCATGCTCGAGCTTGCCGGGCTGCAGCTGGCGTCGCTGGCGCCCTTCGCGCCGACCATGTCAGTAATTGCGGGGGAGTTGCGCGGCCGGCTGCAGCTGGCCGGCACCGTTGACCAACCCCTGGCGCAGGGTAGCATTAGCCTGGCAGGCGGCCACTTCGCCCTGTTGGGCAACCCGACCGAGCTACAGCAACTCGAACTGCAACTGGAGGCACTGGGCGACAGGGCGGCGGTGCAGGGGCGTGGTTTGCTGGGCGGGGGAGCTCTGACGCTCGATGGCACGGTGCTTTCCGAACCCGAGTGGCGACTCGAGCTGGCCATCGAAGGCGACAGTCACGAGATCCTCCTGCCCCCCTACACCACAATGCTGGTCTCGGAAAAGCTGGCGATGACACTGACCGATGGCCTGCTGGACCTTAAAGGTGACGTCGTCGTGCTCGAGGGAACGCTGGAGCATGAGCAGCTGCCCGAGGGCGCGGTGACACTGTCAACGGATGTGGTGGAAGTGGATCTCGACGGCAATGTGATCTACGAAGCCGCGCCCTTTGACACCAGCATGAGCGTCGGACTCCTGATAAAGGAACAGTTCAGGATTGTCGGTGATACCGTCAATGCAACAGTGGGTGGTGATCTGCGCCTGCGGCAGCGGCCGCGCCAGCCGCTACAGGTGTTCGGCAATCTCAACGTGATAGGCGGCGAAATACGCGCTTACCAGCAGCGCCTGAGAATCGAGCGCGGAACCGTGAGTTTCGCCGGGACACCGGATAATCCCGAGCTTAACGTGCGCGCCCAGCGCGAGATTTCGGCCGACAACGTGGTGGTAGGCCTGCAATTGCAGGGCACTCTCAAACAGCCCAAACTGGATGTGTTCTCTGACCCGGTGATGTCGGACGGGGAAACCATGTCCTACCTCGTGCGTGGCAGGGGTCTCGACACCGGCGCAAGTAACGACGGCATTGCCATGGCCCTCTCGGTCGGTTCCAGCCTTGTCAACCAGACGGCGCTGGTCGAGGAGCTCAACAGAATTCCGGGCGTCAGTAATCTCGCCTTCGGCGCCGAGGGCACTACCGAGCAGGATACGGCGGCAACTGTGGGCGGTTATATCGGCGAGCGCCTTTACCTGTCCTACGGTATGGGTATATACGAACCGATCAATGTCTTGACCGCCCGCTTGTACCTGAAAACAAGACTGTGGCTGGAGGTTGTCAGTCGGCTGGAGAACTCAGTGGATCTCTACTACTCGTTCGATATCAAATAACGCTGCCGGCAGCGTCCCATGCCTTTGCTGCCGGAGCCGCCCCCGCGTTAGCCCCGGACTGGTCAGCTGGTTTTCGGCAGGATATACAGCTCTACCCGGCGGTTTTGCGCCCGGCCCTCGGCACTGCCGTTATCGGCAATGGGCGAATCAAATGCCAGGCCCTGCACAAACATTCGGTTGCGGGCCACATCACGTGTTACCAGGTATGCTGCCACGGCATCGGCCCGGTGTTCGGACAGGTCCAGGTTGTACTGGCGAGTACCGGTATTGTCGGTGTGTCCTGTGATGCGCAGCGTGGTATCTGCGTATTTGGCCAGCACGATTCCGACAGAATTGAGTACCGGGTAG
>JAHEBL010000233.1 GCA_024642265.1 Haliea sp.
AGTACGACCCCTGTTATCACCTTGCCTGCGATACTTTCGACAACATCAGCCTGGAGGCACTGGATACCAACTCTGATGCGGTAGCCCTGGCAGTTCTGCAGTACGCAATGAACACCAGCACTATCAATGGTAAGAGAGGTAAGGGAAACTTCAAGCGGACCACCGATATGATGTACCTGGGTCCGTTGCTGCAGCGGTAGAGCAGCTCAACCAGTGGCCGAGGCCGTTGATGACGGCCTCGGCATACCACACTTTGTCGCGCATTGGTGTTGATGATATTCGCAGGCTTTGAGCAGCTCCGATGCGGCCCGTACTGCATACTGCTAATGAGAAAACGTGACAGTGCGGCTCAGTCGGACGAGAGCGGCTGGTCGGATGTCAGCCAAAAGGTTATTCATGCGGGGTCTCATGACACATTCCCGGGCGGTCAACCCCGTCGCGTGTAGCAGTAAACCATGACCTTGAGTAAACTTGTCAGCACCATGAAGTGTCATAGACCTGCCAGACTTTGCCTGCTTTTTGTGCTGCTCGTTTCCCTGCGAGTTCAGGCGGCGGGTCTGGATGAGAAAGCGATTGATAATATCGTCTCCAGGGCGCTTGATGCTTTCGAGGTTCCCGGCATGGCCGTTGCGGTGGTCAGGAACGGCGAGACCATTTTTCAGAAAGGCTACGGCTTGCGTGACGTGGAGCGGAACCTGCCCATTACCCCGCACACCTACTTTCGTATCGGCTCGACCAGCAAAGCCTTCACCAGCGCCGCGCTCGCAGTACTTGTTCAGGATGGCAAGCTGGGCTGGGATGACACGGTGACGGAGCATTTGCCCGAGTTCGGCCTCTACGATGCCAGGGTGACCCAGGCGTTCTCGGTGCGCGACTTGCTCACCCATCGCTCGGGCCTCTGGAGCGGAGCGGGGGATTACATGTTGTGGCCCGCGCCCTCGGGCTTCAGCCGGGCCGAGGTGATCGCCAACCTTCGTCACTTCAAGCCGGTGACGCCGTTTGGCTCACACTACGCCTATAGCAACGCACTCTATGTTGCAGCCGGGGAGCTGATCGCCAGTGTAACGGGTGCACCCTATGAAACCTTTGTGCAGACCAGGCTGATGGAGCCCCTGGGGATTCCCTGTTTTGCCGGCGAAGTGCCCGATGCGGCAATGACCGATGCCGCAGAACCCTATGTGCCTTACCAGGGCAAACCGCTTCGCGTGGATCGCAATCGACTCATCGGCAGACCGCCGGTGATGGCGGCCGCGGGCGGGATCACCTGCAATGCCCAGGGGATGGCGCGCTGGATGAGCGCGCTGCTCGCTGGCGGCGAGGGCGTGCTCGCACCCCGGCAAATCGCCGAGCTGTGGACAGGCGTAACGAAAATGCCAGTATCGGCGCAGGAGAGAGAGCGAGACAAAACAACGCATCGCGCCTATGCACTTGGCTGGCGGATAGCCGATATTCTCGGATTTGAGACGGTCTCCCACACAGGCACGCTGCTTGGGTTCCAGTCACAGGTGATGCTGGTGCCTGCAAAAGGCCTTGGGATCACGGTGCTGACCAATGGCACAAACACCCGCGCTCGCGCGGCCGTCATGCAGGCACTGCTGGCATCGTGGCTCGCGCCCGATGTTTCACCGCGAGACTGGATCGTGGAATATTCGGCGCCGGTCGTCGCGCCCCGGCAAATGCCCAAACTGCCGGAGACCGTTGATCTGCCGCTGGAGGCCTATACGGGGACTTATGCTGACACATGGTTCGGAACCATAAACGTCTCGGCGCGCGAAGACGGGAGACTGGACCTGGCCAGCACCCGAATGCCGGCAATGGCGGGGGAAATGTTCCCGCGCTCAGGTCACGAGTTTCTCATTAAATGGTATGACCCGACCGTTGATGCAGACTTTCTTGTTCGTTTCGAACCAGGCCCCGACGGCACCGTTACAGGGCTTCGGCTTGCCAGCACCGCAAGATCCGGCGGCGGCATGAGTGACCTCGAGGCGATGCATTTCTTGCGTTCCAGAGATAGTGCCAAATAGACTCGCCGAAATGGTACCGACAAGTTAACTCAAGGTCCTTGGCTGGCGCTACACAGGCGGGGCAAGGCCGGAGTCGTGAGCTGGGTGCAACAGTCCCAGGTGGGACCTCACCGCACGATTCAAGGCTTTTTCCAATACCTGAACCCACGGTTCGTCCGAATCGTTGGGGTCCAACTCTTCAAGTGTGTCAAGAGCCTTGTAGAGCGCGTCGTATATGTCGTCTGTATCATCCATGTGCCAATGTTATCCCAGTCCCGAGGCATCGAGCCGCAATAATCTTTAAAAAAGAGCAGAAAATGGTACTG
>JAHEBL010000135.1 GCA_024642265.1 Haliea sp.
GGGGGTGGCCCGCAGCTGGCGCCCGCTGACTGGGCCCTGGAAAAGCTCGATGACTACTACCGCATGAATGTGCGGGTGGTGGATGCCGATGGCCGGCTGCTCGCCCAGGGGCGTGACCTGGCTGCCCTGGTAAAGCGGTTTCGCAATGACACCCGGCAGAGCATCAGTTCGGCCATGGATGAATCGCCCGCCCGCAGTGGGCTCAGCCGCTGGGACTTCGGTGACCTGCCGCGAGAGTGGCGCTTCCGTCAGGCGGGTGTCGATATTGTGTCCTACCCGGCGCTGCTGGACGAGGGCGATAGCGTGGCGGTCGTGCTGTGTGATTACCCGGGCGAGGCGCAGCTGCAGCATCGTCTGGGCGTGCTGCGTCTGCTGCGCCTGCACAGCGCCCAACAGGTCAAGTACCTGCGCAAGCAATTACTGCGTGGCAACGAGTTCAACCTGGTGCTCGCCGCTGCCGCGCTGACCCCCGCAGCATTGCTGGAGGACCTTGTGGATGCCTGCTACATGCAGGCGATGGCGGTGGATAGTGAAGCCCCTTACGCGCAGGGGGAGTTTCTGGCGATGCTTGAACGCGGGAAAGGACAGGTAATTGCGCAGGGAAATGAACTTGAATCGATGCTGCTGGGCAGTCTCCGGGTGCTGGCGGATATTCGCAAACGCCTTGCAGGGCTGCAGGCGGGCGCCTGGCCCGACACCCGCCAGGATATTGAAGCTCAGCTGGGTCGGTTGCTGACGCCGGGCTTCCTGCGCGACACGCCGGCGGAATGGCTGGCGCAGTTACCGCGCTACCTGAAGGCGCTGCGCACGCGGATCGAGCGATTGGCGGGCCAATATGCCAAGGACCAGACACATACAGCGCTGTTGCAGGCGCTGGAGGCGCCCTTGTGGGAGCTTGCGAAACAGCGTCCGGGCCTGTTGCTGCTGAGCCCCGAGGCTGCCCGGTATCGCTGGCTGCTGGAGGAGTTCAGGGTCTCGCTCTTTGCGCAGAATCTTGGCACTCGGCAGGCGGTATCCGCCAAGCGACTGCAGGAACAATGGCAGGCGGTGCTGCAGTGGCAAAGCAAGTTAACACACTAGAAACAGGGTTATTTCCGGATGCAGCGATTGTAAACCGCAGCATGAAACTTCCCGCGGGGTACTGTGTCATACTTCTCACGGACGTAGCCGGCGGATGATGGTTATTCCCGGGCGCTTCGCGTAACAACGAAAATGAATGAATTAACTGAAGGGAAATTATCATGGCTCATTTCAAAAAACCCCTCGCGGCCGCACTGGGTGCCGCGTTCCTGGCAAGTTCCATTGCACCGCTGGCATCGGCGGCCGTTGACCCGTTTTCTGCCCAGCAGTTAAGCGGCGGTTACGACCTGCCCAATTATGACAAGCACGCTGAAGGCAAGTGCGGCGAAGGTAAATGCGGCGCTGACAAGAAAGCCGGCGGTGAAGGCAGCTGTGGCGAGAAGATGAAAGAGGGCAGCTGTGGCGAAAAAATGAAGGAAGGCAGCTGCGGCGAGAAAGCGAAAGAGGGCAGCTGTGGTGAGAAAATGAAAGAAGGCAGCTGCGGTGAAAAGGCCAAGGAAGGCAGTTGCGGCGAGAAAAAAGCCGGCGAAGGAAAATGTGGCGAAGGTAAGTGTGGCGGTAGCTGATGCCTGACAACCCCCGGGAACTGCACGGCGCAGGTCTCGGCATGCGGAGGGCTCTACTGGGTCCCCTGCATGCGATGGACCCGGGGGCCGTTGATTTCATGGAGGCAGCTCCGGAGAACTGGATCGGGGTAGGGGGCCGCTTTGGCAGGCAGTTGCGGGAGCTCGCCGAGCGTTACCCGATCGTCCTGCATGGCCTGTCACTGGACATCGGCGGCCCCGACCCCATCGATGTCGACCTGGTGCAGGCGGTCAAAATGCTGAAATCGGAGCTCGGTAGCCCCACCTACAGCGAGCACCTGAGCTACTGTGCTGCGGGCGGCCATCTATACGACCTGTTGCCCATCCCCTTTACCGAGGAGGCTGTGCGTCACGTGGCGGCCCGGGTGCGCCAGGTACAGGATGTGCTCGGCGAGCATATTGCGCTGGAGAATTCGTCCTATTACGCCCAGCCCCACGCGGACATGAGCGAGGCGGCATTCATCCGGGCGGTGCTGGATGAAAGTGGCTGCGAGCTCCTGCTGGACGTCAACAACATCTATGTAAACGCAATCAACCATCGCTACGACCCCATTGAGTTCCTCGATGCGTTGCCGCTCGAGCGTGTCCGCTATATTCATGTGGCCGGGCACTACGACGAGGCTCCGGATCTGAAGGTGGATACCCATGGCGCTGATGTCATCGATCCGGTGTGGGCGCTGTTGGCGCAGGCCTACCGCAGGCTCGGCCCGGTGCCTACCCTGCTGGAGCGGGATTTCAATTTGCCACCCCTGGCAGAGTTACTGCAGGAGGTGGAGCAGGTGCGCCGGATCCAGGCGGACGCCAGTAAACCCCTGATGGCGCAGGCCGGCCTGTGAATGATTCCGGCATGCGGGACAGCCAGCTGGCCATGGCACGGTACCTGCGCAACCCGGAGGCGGAAAAGCCTCCAGCGGGCGTAGAGCAGCGCCGTATGGCGATCTACGAGCGGCTGGTTTACAACAATATCGAAAGCTTTATCAGCAGCGGCTTTCCGGTCCTGCGAAGTCTTTATGACGACGCTGACTGGCACCGCCTGGTACGCGATTTCATTGTCGGACACCGCTGCAGCACGCCGTACTTCCTCGAGATCAGCCAGGAATTTATCCAGTTCCTGATGAGCGAGTACCAGCCCCGGGAGCAGGATCCGCCGTTTCTGGCCGAGCTCGCACATTATGAGTGGGTAGAGCTGGCGCTGGATGTGGCCGAGGCGGAGCCGCCCGCCACTGGCCGCCCTGCTGACGTGCTGGCCGGCCTGCCCCGGCTGTCCCCGCTGGCCTGGCTACTGTGCTATCACTATCCCGTGCACCATATCGGACCGTCATTTCGGCCGCAGCAGCCTGGTGAGCCCACCTACCTTGTGGTGTACCGCGACTGCCAGGAGCAGGTGCGATTCATGGCCTTGAATGCATTTTCAGCCCGCCTGGTCGAGCTTACCAGGGACAATACCGGCGCCACCGGGCGCGACCTGCTGCAAACCATGGCGCAGGAGAGCGGAATGCCGGTCGAAAACCTTCTGGAAGCGGGCGCCAGGCAGTTGGAGGAACTGTATGACGCCGCCGTTTTGGGCTCTGTTGCGGACAACGATGCCCCTCACTGACTGGTTGCCCCTGGCCGGTAGTGCGCGTAAAATCTTGGTCCCGAAATCAAGACGCCAGACCCCATGACCCTGTTGCGCCTCTGCCTGTTGGCCCTGCTGGTGTTGTCGCCCCCATCTGGGTGGGCTGAAGAGTCCGTGATAACCAGGAATATCGATCCCTGGGAGTCCGTCAATCGCAAAATATTCGTGTTCAACGATGCCCTTGACCGCTGGGTGCTGCGGCCCACGGCGGTGGGCTACAAGTACGTGACGCCAGACTTCGCCGAGCAGGGCATCTCCAACTTCATCGTTAACATGTACGAGTTCAACTCTTTCTTCAATTCGCTCTTGCAGGGGGAATTCCGCGGGGCTGCCCATGCCGGAGGGCGTTTCCTGGTAAATTCCACCCTGGGGCTGCTGGGCGTGTTCGATGTGGCAACGCCCATGGGCATAACCCCCTTTCGGGCCGATTTCGGCCAGACGCTGGCAGTGTGGGGGATGGAACCCGGCCCCTATGTCATGCTGCCGGTGTTTGGCCCCAAAACCGTGCGGAGCACTTTTGGTTATTTTACCGATACTTATACGTCCATTCCCTACCTGATCAATGAGCAGACCTGGGCCTGGGGCTTCTGGACGGTTGAGCTCATCGACTACCGTGCCCAACTGCTGGATGCAGACGACCTGATTACCGGGGACCGCTATATTTTCCTCCGCGATGCCTACCTGCAGCGCCGTGAAGCCTTTGTCAAACGGGGTGCTGTCGACGACAGCTTCTCCGATTTCGAGAAGGATTCGGAGGACTGGGAGGAGTTCTGATCCCCCCGGTTCTCTCGCAGCCCTCATTCCCGAATGACCTTTCCAAAATCTGTGAAATCCTGCCTAAAGCCGGGTGCTTTTGGTTGCCTGCCGGGAACGATGGGCGTAGTGTCACGCCGAACCTCCGCTCAAAGTCTCCTCTGATGGCTGCAAAAGGCAATGTACTGATCATCGATGACGTTCCCGCGCGCGCCAGGGAGCTGGAGCAGCTCGTCTCTTCTGTCGGGTTTGCCACAACGACGCTTACCCAGATCATTGGCGTCAATGTTTCACTGGGCATCGAGAGTGAATTCGATGTCGTACTGTGCGAACTGAACCTGCAAGGGGTCTCCTGGAAGGAGGCCCGCAGGGTGCTGCGGGAGATGGACGCCCAGGTGCCGGCTATTATGTTGAGCGACACGGTTAATGCCGAACAGATGATGACTGCCTTGCGATTAGGCGCCAGTGACTTTTTTGTGCGTCCGATAGACGACAAAGAGGCCCTGGTGAAGTCGATAGAGCGCTGTGTCCGCCAGCGCAGTATGCGCCGCGAGTTGCGGGAGTCCCGGCAGCGGCTGGAAGCCGCCAATAACGAACTGCGCGCTACCGTAAAAGTACTGGAGCAGGACCAGCAGGCCGGGCGGCAGGTTCAGCTGAAAATGTTGCCTGACACCCCGCTGGTGCTCGATGACTACGTTATCAGCCACACGGTGATTCCATCCCTCTACCTGAGCGGCGACTTCACCGATTACTTTACGGTGGGTGAAAACTTTGTTGCGTTTTTCATGGCCGATGTGTCGGGCCACGGCAGCTCCTCGGCGTTTGCTACCGTACTCCTGAAAAACCTGTTTGCCCGCAAGCGCTCGGATTACCTGCGCCTGCGCGATCATACGGTGCTCAGTCCTGTCGCCATGCTCAAACATGCCAACAAGGAGCTGCTCGGGCTGGCGGTCGGCAAGTTCGCAACCATGGTGGTGGGTTTGCTGGACATGGATGACAATACCCTTCGTTACAGCGTGGCCGGGCATCTGCCGCAGCCTGTGCTGGTATCCGGTCATGGAGCGCGTTACCTGCGCGGCGAGGGTCCAGCGGTGGGCATAATGGAGGACGCACACTACGAGGAGCACCTGATCGATCTGCCCGACAGCTTCATGCTGGCGCTGTTTTCTGATGGAATACTGGAGATACTCCCGCCGAAGAACCTCATAGAGAAGGAGAAGTACTTTCTCCAGGTATTCGAGCAGACATCGGAATCTCCCGACCAGCTGGTGACCCGCCTGGGGCTTGACCGGGTGGATACCGCGCCCGATGATATCGCTGCACTTTTCATAAGCAAGCGTGGCTGAGATGCAGGACGGAAAAATACTCGCTGCCAGTCATAACGGCGCCTACGTCATTCGCTTCGAAGGCGATGTGCGCCTTACTCTGTGTACCTCTATCGACGATTACTTCCAGCGGATGTTCGACGACCCGGCCTTCGCCAGCGTCTGGGTTGACCTGTGCAGTGCCGAGGGCCTGGATAGCACGACCCTCGGGCTGCTCGCCAAACTGGCTCTGACGGTGAAGGAACGGTTTGGCTTTCAGCCCGCCATCTACTCCTGCGACCCTGGCATCAATCGCCTGATCAAGAGCATGGGATTCCAGCAGTTGTTTGACCTGCGCGAGGAGGTTTGTGGTGCCCCGGACGAGGCGGCCGCGATCCCGGTCGTTGATGGCAGCGAGAGTGAAGTGAAAGACAAGGTGATAGAGGCCCATAAAGTATTGATGGAGCTCAGCGCCGAGAACCGGGCGCGATTCAAGGACCTGCTGTCGGTGCTCGAACGGAGCTGAATCAGGGCTTTGCCGCGAGTTTTGTCCTGATGTAATCGGAGTGGGGCACGTAGGTAAGCTCAGCCACCTGCCTGATCAGGTACTCCTCATACTTGTCCAGTCGACCGTCGGCATACGCCACTCGCCACATACAGCTGATGAGCTCCAGTTTCTGTGTTGCCGAATAGTGGTCATTGATAACCCGGGTGAAATCGTACAGCGAGGTAGCCTCATCCAGCTGTGCGACCGCCTGCCGCAGAATCTCATCGATTTCCTGTGGCCTTAGCTCAAGGGTCTCGCACAACAGGCTTCTCAGTGCGGCGTCCTCAACCTGGTCCTCGCTAAAGTCGGCGCGGGCTGTCTCTACAAGCAGGGCGGCGGCGGCCAGGTGCAGGCGATGTTCCCGCTCGGCCGCTGTCTCCTGGGCGGGTACTTCAAACAGTTTCTTGAATGCGCTGATCATCGTGAATTGATTAGTTGCTCCAGCTTGATCTGGTCCGCGACAAAGTTGCGAATGCCCTCGGCAAGTTTCTCGGTAGCCATGGCGTCCGCGTTTAACTCGTAGCGGAAACCGGATTCGGCAACTGAGAGTCTGGGCTCCTGGGAACTGGCGCGGGCGGGATCAAGCTGCCTTGGCAGTGCGCCCTCGTCAGCTGCCAGTTCTTCGAGCAGGCTCGGGCTGATGGTCAGCCTGTCACACCCCGCCAGCGCCTCGATTTCGCCGGCGTTGCGAAAGCTCGCCCCCATCACCACGGTTTTATAGTCGTGTTGCTTGTAGTAGTGATAGATGCGGGTCACCGATTGTACCCCCGGGTCGTCAGCGGGGGTGGTAATGACCAGGTCCGTGTTGGCCTTGTACCAGTCCAGGATACGACCGACAAACGGCGATATCAGGAACACGCCGGCGTCTGCGCAGGCGGCGGCCTGGCTGAAGCCGAACAGTAGCGTCAGGTTACAGTTGATACCCTCCTTTTCCAGTTCGGCGGCCGCTCGTATTCCCTCCCATGTGGAAGCGGTCTTGATCAGAATGCGCTCCCGACCTATGCCGGCATCTTCGTACATACCAATCAACTTGCGCGCCCGCTGCATGGTGCCATTGCTGTCAAATGACAGGCGAGCATCCACCTCGGTTGATATGCGCCCGGGAACGATCGCGAGAATCTCCTTGCCGACATCCACCGCGAAACGGTCACAGCAGTTGGCCAGTTGTTGCGCACTGTCGCCTCCCTGCTTGTATGCCCAGGCCTTGGCCTGGTCCAGCAGGCTGGCGTAGTGGGGCAAGGCGGCGGCTTTCAAAAGCAGTGAGGGATTGGTGGTGGCGTCCTGTGGCTGAAAGCGTTTGATAGCCTCGATGTCGCCGGTATCGGCGACCACGTGCGTGATCGCCTTGAGTTGGTCCAGTTTGTTGCTCATGCCTGTGACGTGCTCCTTGTACGTTGGTCGAATGACTCCGCGCCTGCGCGGTCGGGCCGGTTGTCGCGGGACCGGGATCAGCCGGTATTCCCCGCCACCGACTGCTCCGGGCGATTACTCACCAGCGCAAACGCATCGATGAGTACTTGCAGCCCCGCATCTTTTTTGTAGGCGTTTTCGCTGAGGTGGCGCCTGAATTTCCTGGCGCCGGGCACACCCTGGTAAAGCCCCAGGATATGCCGGGTGATATGGTTCAGCTGAGCCCCGCCAGCTAGTTGCCGCTCCACATAAGGGAGTAGAGCAACGATAATATCATCGCGGGATTGTGCAGGATTGTCCATGCCGAACAATTCCCGGTCTGCCTGTGCCAGCAGCCAGGGGTTCTGGTAGGCTTCCCGTCCGATCATCACGCCGTCTACCCGCCGAAGGTGTTCGCGACATTCTTCGAGCGTCTGGATGCCCCCGTTGATCACAAAGGAGAGCTCCGGGAGGTCGGCTTTCAGCCGGTATACCCAGGAATAGTTAAGCGGCGGCACTTCCCGGTTTTGCTTTGGTGACAGTCCCTGCAGCCACGCCTTGCGCGCATGCACGATGAACACTTCACAGCCGGCTTCTGCGACGCGTCCCACAAATTCAAGCAGTTCATCATAGGATTCCATGTGGTCGATACCGATCCGGTGTTTGACCGTCACAGGAATAGTGCAGGCATCGCGCATGGCCTTGACCCCATCGGCCACCAGCCCCGGATGGGCCATCAGGCAGGCGCCGAACATGCCGGATTGCACTCGATCGGAGGGGCAGCCACAGTTCAGGTTGACTTCGTCATAACCCCATTGCTGGGCCCAGGCGGCGCAGCGGGCGAGGTCCTTCGGATCACTGCCGCCCAGCTGCAGTGCGACCGGGTGTTCCTCGGCGTTGAAATGCAGGAACCGGTCACGGTCACCGTGAATGAGCGCCCCGGTTGTGACCATCTCGGTGTACAGCAGCGCCTGTTTGGTGAGCAGGCGCCAGAAGAACCGGCAATGGTGATCCGACCAGTCCATCATCGGGGCTATCGATAGTAAGCG
>JAHEBL010000136.1 GCA_024642265.1 Haliea sp.
GTGTAGTCGTCCTCCGCCAGGCCGAAGCCATTGTAGTAGTACTCCAGCACAACAGTCGCATTGTAGCCGGCCAACACCCAGGACCAGGACCAGTTGGCCACCGCGCTGGCGACCCAGCCATCGCGGGCGTCGGTCAGGGTAATATCGCCGCGCAACACCGCCTCCCCCAGGTTGGTGACCCCGCCCACTCCCGCGATGAATTCATTGAAATTCTCCGCCAGCAGCAGGTCGTACTCGGCCTCAAGGCCGAAGCCGTGGAACTTCAGCGCGGTGGTGCGCTGTTCGCTGCTGGCGTCGCCCTGTTCGTCCCGGCGCTGCACGAACACGCCCTGCCAGTCGCTGCCGCTGTCCAGCAGGTACTGGCCGTAGAACATGTCCTCACCCTGCTTGTACTCCGTGTCCACTGCCGCCGGATTGAAGGGGTTGAAAAAATCCACCGGGTTGAAAATCAGACCGTTGCCCCAGCTCACCGCCTGGCGGCCAAACCGCAGCACCGTCGCGTCACCCGTATAGCTCACGTTAAGACGATCCAGCCGCTGCACCAGCTGCCGGGACGAGTTATCGCTGATCGTATCTGTCAGATTCCACCAGCGGCGGTCATCGTCGGGCAGGGACGGGGGCACCAGCAACAGGCCATTGGAATCCACCGGCAGGTCGAGGCTGTCGCCCCACTGGCCTATCAGCTGGTAATCCGCCTGGAAGCCGATGCGCTCGCGCGAACCGGTGAATTTGAGGCGCAGGTCGGCATATTCGTCGCTGGCCAGTTCGCCGAACAGGTCGCGGTAGGCACTGTCATCGGGGTAGCTGCTGCCCAGCCAGCGCAGCTTGATGTGGCCACCGTCGAAACCAGGGACCGCGCCGGTTGCGAACACCGGCAGCAGGGCAAGCAGCGCCAACCAGCACAACCTGCCCGTCATTCAAACGTCCATGGCGTGAGGTTGCTGCTGCTCGTCGCTGACGATCAGGCCATCGCGCATGCCGATCAGGCGCCGGGCATAGCCCATCACCCGCGCATCGTGGGTGGAGATGACAAAGGTCACGCCGCGCTCTTTGTTGAGCGTCACGAACAGGTCCATCAGCTGTGCCGCGCTGCGGCTGTCGAGATTGGCCGTGGGTTCATCCGCCAGCACCAGAGCCGGGCTGGTGGCAATGGCCCGGGCCACCGCAACCCGTTGCTGCTGGCCACCCGACAGTTCCCCCGGGCGCCGTCCCTCCAGACCCGCCAGGCCCACCTCCTCCAGTACCCGGGTTGCGAGCGCACGGCGCTCCCCGGCCGGCACACCCTGCACCTGCATGATGAACTCGACATTCTCCCGGGCGGTCAGCACGGTAATCAGGTTGTAGGCCTGGAACACAAAACCGATATTGTGCAGGCGCAGGTCCGCCAGCTCGCCCCGGGACAGGCCGTCAAGGCGCTGGCCGCCAACGGTGATCGCGCCACTGTCCGGGGTATCGAGCCCACCCAGCGCATTGAGCAGCGTGGTTTTCCCGGAACCCGAGGGGCCGAAAAGGCAGACAAACGAACCCTCCTCGATATCCAGGCTGACGTGATCCAGGGCCGTGATGGTTTCCCCACCCTGGTGAAATGTCTTGCACAGCTCGCGGCAGGCTATGTCGCTCATAAAAACAGGCCTCTCAATCCCTGGTCAGCGCGGCTACCGGGTCGAGCCGGGAAGCCCGCCACGCCGGCGCGAGGCTGGCGAGCAGCCCCAGGATGATAACCACGGCAGTGGACATGAGCATGTCCTGGACGTGCAGGGCGGGGTAAAGAGTAGCGCTCATGCCCATCATTTCCATCCCCTGAGCCACACTGGAAATATCAATACCGCTGGCCAGCGGCGCTATGGTGAGCACGGCCAGCAGGTTGCCTGCGACCAGGCCCAGGCACAGCAGGAACAGGCTTTCCAGCATAATCTGGCCCAGGATCAGGCCGGGGCGCATACCCAGGGCCTGCATCAGGCCGATTTCGCGCACCCGCTCGAATATCGCCATCACCAGGGTATTCACCAGGCCGAAGGACAGGGCGAGAAACACCACAACCATGAACACCAGGGTGAAACCATCCTGCACCGCCAGCATACTGCCCAGAAAAGGATCGAGCTCGGTCCAGGTCAGGGTCTCCAGGCCGCTGCCGGCCGCGGCCGCAATCCGCGGGTACCATTCGTCGACCCGACGATAGTCGTTACCGCTTACGGCGATTTCCGAAATCTGCTGGCCAATGCCCAGCAATTCCTGCACCGCCGCGCGTCCCGCATAGACAAAGCGGTCCTCGTCGCCCTGCAAACGGCCGCGATAGATACCCACCACCCTGGCGCCGCGCTCGGCCACGTTGTTGTCAGGGTCCTGTGACATGATCACAACCCGCTTGCCGAGCGCCGTTTCCAGGCGGCGCGCCAGACTGGCGCCGATCACCAGACCGCGGTCGCCCTTACCCTCCAGGCCGCGTCCCTCAAACAGGTCCTCCGGCAGCGAGCCCAGGGCCTGTTCCGCTTCCGGATCGATACCCAGCAGGGTAACGCTGCGGCTGCCCCGCTCGCTGCTGATCACCGCCGGCACCCGCACCCGCCCGGCCCAGCCGGCAACAGGCGCTGACTGCAATACCTGAAGCAGTTCACCCGCCGGCGGTTCCATCGAGTTCACCACGCTGGGATCCCGGCGATAGTCCCGCTGGTGCAGCTGCAGCTCACCCGGCAGGGTTTGCAGGCCATTGCGGACCATCTGGTCAGTCATGCCGCGCATCAGCGCCGCCATGAAAATCATGGCCCACACGCCGATGGCAATGGCCGCGAGCATGATCAGGGTGCGCCGGTGATTGCGCCAGAGGTTGCGCCAGGCCAGGGTACCAAGTGCAGCCAGGGGCAGCGACATCAGGCCACCTGCATGGCGGCTACGGGCCGCAGGCGAAACAGGCGCAGCGCCGGGTACAGCGCTGCCAGCATGGCGCCCACAAACACCGCGGCCGGCCCGATCAGCATGGACACGGCACTCACTTCGGGATAAATGCGCCCGCCCAGCATGAAGCGCTCCATCATCTCCTCCACCCCGGGGTAGATGAAACCGGCAACGCTCAGGTACCAGCTGAGCAGGCCACCACCCACCAGCCCGAGGCCCAGGCCGAGCCCCGCAAGCAGCAGTGTTTCGATACCCACCAGCCGCGCCAGCCGCCCTGGGCTCATGCCCAGCGCCAGCATCACACCAAATTCACGGGTGCGCTCCAGCACCGACATCAGCTGGGTATTGAGCACGCCGAAGGCCACCAGCACCACCAGCACGCCGTAGGTAAACCAGGCGCTGGTCATATCGGACTGGATGGCCTGGCGCAGCCCCGGCACCAGGGTCTCCCAGTCAAGCACCACCAGCTCGCCCGTCGGCGCTGGCTGCGAGCGCAAGGCGCTTGCCGTCGCCTGCACCTGATCAACCGAGGGTGCCCGCACCACCACCGCGTGGCCCGCATCGCCCATGGCGAATACCTGCTGGAACCAGCCCAGCGGCACCTGCGCCATGCTGCGATCGACCTCCTCCAGGCCCGAGTCGATGATACCGATGACAGTGGCAACCCCGGCGGCAAATGACCCGTCGCGGCCGCTGCCGAGAAACGTCAGTTCGTCACCCACCGCCACTTTCAGGTTCTGCGCCAGTACGGCACCAATGACAATCGCCTGCTCGTCGCCATCCCGCAGGTAGCGCCCCTCCCGCAACTTGCCCGGAAAGGTGGACACAGCTGGCTCAAAACGGGGCTGCACACCCGTCAACAGGATACCGAAGGAACGTTCGGCACTGGAAGCGAGGGCGAAAGCCTCAGCCCGGGCGGATGCGGCCTCCACACCGGGCAGGGCCCGCACCCGCGTTGCAAGGTCGACGACCGCGGGCACATCCTGGTACATATGCTGTTGCTCATGGTAATCCCGGTGCTGGATCTGGATATGGCCGGTGAACGCTGCCAGGCTGCCGTCGATCATCATCTGGTAGGAACCCAACTGCAGGGACACCAGGAAAATCAGCAGGATATTGGAAAACACCATGGCTGCAACCGTCAGCCAGGTGCGGCGCCGGTGGCGCCACAGGTTGCGCCAGGCCAGTACCCAGGTAACGTTCACTCCCGCGGGTTTCTCAGGTTTGACAGGGTGAACTGGTTGGCAGGCAGCTCCAGGTCGAATTCAACGGCCGAAGTGCGCAGTTCCGTCCACTCGTCCGGCTTGTCCTGATTGCTCATGCGCATGACGGCGGCCACGTTGCGACCGCCCATGGGCGCGATTTCAAGCGCCTTGAGAGTTTTCACAAGCGCGCCGTCCTGGTCCCAGAACTGCTGTTCCAGCAATACCCAGTCGTCGCGAACCCACAGGATCTCCTTGCCCCATACCACCGCCGCCTCTTCGTGGGGGATGGACTGTATGACGTAAACGGTGTGCCCGGCCTGCTCGTAATGTTCCAGCAGACTGTGGTCGTACTGGTCGATGATATTGGTGTCCTTGCTGACATCCTTGTTGGAGAAGTCGCTCCCCAGCCAGCTCTGGCTCATCATGGAGGACGGAATCTTGATTACACGGTTGATCTTGGGGGTGTAGGTCCACATATTGCCATCCACGGACAGCGTACCATTGCCCGCATCCTTTTTCGGCTCTATCACCCTCACCAGGGTGTGCTTATCGCCCTCGGTCCAGGCCCGCATCGTCATCGTGCGTTCCCAGTCGGGCCGGTGAATGGTCATGGACATTTCCGAGTAGGAGCTCAGACCGCGATAGTGATCCATGGCTTTGCGGATAATCTCGTCCGCGGTGATTTCCTGGGCCAGCGCGCCGCCAACCCAGCAGGCAAGCAGGCAAACCACTAGTCGTCTGAACATCGTATTAACTCCGGTGAAGGTATCCGGATCAGTGTAAACAATTTTGTCGATGCAGTGCATGGACCCATGTCATGAAATGATCGCCTGGCGCGAACCACCCGGACGATCCGACGCGAGGCAATCTGCGGTATAAAGGGGCAATGCCATTGAACAATGCCAAAGGCGCAGAAGCGGGCCCGGTCCTGCGCTACAACGCCCACCGGGCAGCGCTTGCTCTCGCGCTGCTTGCTGCGCTCATGGCCGGCTGCAGCAAAAGCGGACCGGACGCGGCTTTCGAGGAGTACCTGGCCCGGCTTGCGCGCACCCTGTCGACAGCACCGGCCCAGATCGCAGCCGGCTCCGCGGCGCCGCTGCCGGCACCGCGGGAGCTGCACCTGGAGATCCAGCCGGGCAACCTGGATGCGCTGGATTTTCTGGCCATCAGTGGCTGCGCCGTACAAATCACCATTGGCAAACGCAACAGCAGCCTGGGGCGCCTGGCGAGGGACTCCCAGCGCCTGTTGCTGGAGCTGGAGTATCTGCAGCTGGCTCCCGCCTGCATCGACTATCAGCGTGAGCAGGGCGAAGATGCCCTCGCCGACACCCTGGAGCAGGCGTGGAAGCTGAAGCGAAGGCAGCTGCCCGCCACCATTTTCAACGCCACCCTCGGCAGCTCCGAATACCGCCAGTTCTGGAAAAAAACACCCGGCACCAACGCCGACTACCCGGCCGACACCGGCAGCACCGTGATCGCCAGTATGCAGGCCATCAACGAACACGCCCGGCGCTGGCTGGCGGGTGACTTCAGCGCCGACAACCGGGAGTTCGAGATACTGCTGGGGGAAGTGGCCACCGGCGATGGCGGGGACCTGCTGCAGGCACTGACGGCGCAGGACGCCGCCATGGCCGCCGCGAACCGCATTGTGGCGGCGCGCGTCGACAAGGGGCCATTGTGTTCCCCGGGAATCCGTCCAGCCGCGGCTGACATCCTGGCCAATGTTATCCGCAAGTACTTTGTTGAGGGCATCCAGCCGAGGGCGGCCGCACTGAACCGGCGCCTGCATCAGCTGTTGCCGCCAGTCAGCGAACTGGAACAGATGCTGGCAACTGCGCTGCCCCCCTCCTACCAGGCGTGGAGTGAGCAGCGGGACAGCAAACTGCTCGAACTTGCGCAGGCACCGCGCCGACACGTGCAACTGCTGCAGGATATCCAGCGCCCCTGCGGCACGAATCCGGGCCAGGGGCACTGGTCGGGGGCCGGTGACAAATCGGCGAACGAATGATTCGGTTGGCGGACGGGGAATACAAAGGGCTACAATGGACCAGCCTGTGAGGGCAACACGAGCTAAAGCTGGCCGCGTAAACTGCGCCTGTACACCAGCCGATGGCGGCCGCACTGCAGCCTTTATCGGTGCCAATCCGGAGAGTGCAATGACCCACCTGATGATTACCATGCAACGTTCAATCATGGCTGTGGCAGGCGCCGTTCTGCTGGCCGCCTGCGCCAGCGGGCCACCCAAGCCAGAAGTGGATTACAAATCCGACTACAATTTCAGCCAGGTTCGCAAGATTGCCTTCTACGATGACTCGGGCCTGATTTCCGGCAATAACCCGATACCACTGAGCGACATGGAGCGCGATCGCATCGACGTCGCCCTGGAACAGGCGCTGCGCAACAAGGGTTACGAGATACTGGATGAGAAAAACGCCGACCAGGCCGAGCTGCTGATCAGCTGGACCCTGATCACCAACGCGAAAACCGATGTGCGCACCTACGAGACGCCGGTTATGGGTATGAGTGCGGGCTACGGCCGCTATGGCGGTTACAACCGCTACAGCATGTACAACTGCTGGGGTTGCACCCAGACCGAGGTGTCGGTGCAGAACTACACCGAGGGCACCTTCATCGTTGACATGATAGACCCCAAGCTGAAGAAATCCGTGTGGCGGGGACTGATCCAGTCGCGGCTCAAGGGCGGGCTGCAAAACGACCAGGACAAGTACAATGCGGCGGCTGACAGTATTTTCGCGTCGTTCCCACCTTGATGAGCGCTGCCCGGCTGCAGGATATGCCGCCCGGCGCAGCCGGGCTTTTTTGTTGATCGCACTCTGCAGCAGATGGGAAAGGCCGCCATGATCGGGCCATCCCGCCTACAGTAATCGCCCCAGACCCACCAGGCTCACCGCCAACAGGCCCCAGCCCAGCACCCTGAAAAAAAACCTGGTATCGGCCTTGAGTGTGTATGCGTGGAAGCGCAGGCCCAGCAGGTGTCCGACCGTAGCGCAGGGCAGCAACCACAACTGCTGGCGCCACTGCAGGTCGATTCCCGACCACATGAAAGCGGCCAGCTTTACCGCCACCAGCACAAACCACAGCACAAACAGGGTATCGCGCAGCTGGAAGTGCTGCACCCGGCTGGCGGCAACGGGCACCACCAGGGGCGCGGCGACCAGGGACGTGCCGCTGACATAGCCCCCCAGGATCATAAACAGGGCATCGAGCCATTTACTGTTGCTCTTGAAAGGCCGGTCGAGGATATAACTGACTGCATAAACCGATACCACGATGAAAATGAAACTGCTGACGATGTTGGCCGGCAGGGTGATCACCCCGGCGACGCCGATCAGTTTGGGAATAATCATCAGCAGCAGTGCATAGCGCAGGAAGCGCCAGTTGACGGTGTTGCCGCTCGACTCCGGCCCGGCGCGACGGGATTTCAGGTGCGACTGCAGCACGGTAATGAATGAGAAAAACAGCAGGTGGATCGCGATGATGGGCAGGAACACCAGCGGGGCGTTGTAGACCATAAGGAGGAACGGCAGGGTCAATACCGCCCCGCCGAAACCGAGGCTCGAGCGGACAAAACCACCCCAGACGAAGAGCAGGCCGATAGCAATGAGCTGCCAGCTTTCCAGTCCCTCCATGTACCGTTCCGCTCCCCACCGCGATTGTCGACGCGGCGCCAGTTTGCCACAGATAAGCCATACAGGCGTGGACTCATTCGGGCAACACGGGTATTATTCCGCTCCCTGTCCACCCGCTCACCAGCCCCGGTGGATTGCTTAAACCGCCCGTAGCTCAGCTGGATAGAGCGCTGCCCTCCGGAGGCAGAGGTCGCAGATTCGAATTCTGCCGGGCGGGCCATATAAATCAAACCGTTGACCCAACTCCTTCCCCAACCGGAACACCCGACAAGCTAATACAGCTGCCTCAACACCGCTGCTCACGCTTTCGTTCCGGAGAGAACCCCTTCAGCTATCTGATAGTGTCGCGCCCATCAATGGGCTGAACCGGAACAGCCACCCGGCCCGCCAACGTCAACCACCACAGGGTCTATACTGGATGTTCAGCGAATGCGGCTACTGCCTTCTGACAGGAGTCGGTTCATATTTCACCAGCGCCACTCATCATGAAAAAGAGGGATCAGACAATGG
>JAHEBL010000002.1:0-1732 GCA_024642265.1 Haliea sp.
TCGGGTCCGGGGGAAAGTGATTGAGGTGATGGGGATCGACAAAGGGGCTGTAGTGGTAGGGATGATCCGGCCAGTCATCCATCAGGCCGACCACGAACTGCCCGGCCCAGTCCATGGCATCGATCAGGGTCTGCGGCGTCGGCATCGGCCTGGGCTCCACCATGCCCACGCGCTCGATATTCAGGCGCGCCGGCAACTCGTCCCAGCCATCGAAACCCTGGCGCAGGAACAGTTTGCGGCTGTCGGCGGTGGTCGGCAGCCAGTTGGGCGCGCGTTTCTCGCCGCCGATAAAAAGCTCAAAATTACCGTCCGCATCGGTCTCGAGCTGGTGGCCGAACAGGTTGGCCTCGGGAATATCGCCAAAAGGTTCGTGCAGGCTGGGGTAGTCGGTGCCCGGCTGCTTCTCCGGTCGCCTGCCCTGTACGGTGAAGTTGATGAAGCGCGCAGTGCCGCGATTACCCGAAATGCGATACACCGACTGGCCATCTATCCAGGCCTGCAGATAGACGAAATCGGCGGCATCGCTGCCCAGTTTTCGCGTGGGCGTGCAAAACGGGTGCAGGGCGGGATAGCGGGTGTCACGGGTTTCCAGCGCCAGGTCGAAGGCCTGCCCCAGGTTCTGGGTCAGGAACCGGAATGCGTCGGCCCGGTGCAGTTCGGTGGCCGGGTTGTAGTCCTTGAACACACGGTCCCCGGCGGATTCCAGCTCACGACAGAATCGTTGCCAGGCTTCCCGCAGGGGCCCGTCGCTGCTGCTGTCACCGAAGGCCATTGCGGTATCCTCGTCCTGTGCGCATTGTTCCACTCGCTCCGTTTGACTACCGACCCGGCGCTATACTCCCAGGTCGTGCAGCAATTCACCCAGTTCATGGACTGCCCGCCTGACCGCGGTCAGGTGCCCCTCGGCGTCTATCCTCGGACCGAGCAATTCCAACTCGAAAGTCCCCTCATACCCCGCTGCAAGCAGCCATTCCAGCAGCCTGCGCAGGGGCATCGCGCCGTCGCCGGGCACGGCCCTGGAGGGCAGGGACCGATCCCCCAGCACGTAGTCGCTGACCTGTACCAGATGGCAGCGCGACACGGCGTCGGCGATCAGCCCTTGCAGGCCAGCTTCGGTCCAGCAGCCGAACAGGTCGATACACACACCGATGTCTGCCAGCTCCGCCAGCGCAATGGTATCGCGCAGGGTGTGAGCGATATGGAGATCCGCGTACTGGGGCGGCGCATTTTCAATCATCAGGGCCACCCCCGCCGCTCGCGCCGCTCCCAGGCAGGGTGTGATGGCAGCGGCAAAGCTGGCCGCGGCCTGCTCCCAGGTCAGGCCGCCGTGGCCACCCGTTGTCATGTAGATCGACCTCGCGCCCAGTTGCCGGGCCACCTCGATCTGGTCCTGCAGCCTGGCAGTGGCACGCTGCAGTACACGCGGTTCGGCATCGAGCGGGTCCGCCGATGAAAACGGGTGCACGATCGTCTCCAGTGTGTAGTCGCCGGCAGCCAGCGCCGCTCGCACTGCGTCTAAGCCTGCGCCATCGAGCTGCGGGCCTACCAGGCTGAAGCGCCGGGTATCGAGTTGCGGCCAGTACGCCAGCTGGGAGGGAATATCCTCATCCATGAAGCAGATGTTGTTGACCGATATCCTGGGATGCATGTCGTGGTTTTCCCTCCTGCCGGCGTTGTTAGCTAGCGCTGCTCGATATCGAGGCCGAAGCGTTCCCGGTAAGGCGCGAATTCC
>JAHEBL010000002.1:1832-101870 GCA_024642265.1 Haliea sp.
TGAAGCAGATGTTGTTGACCGATATCCTGGGATGCATGTCGTGGTTTTCCCTCCTGCCGGCGTTGTTAGCTAGCGCTGCTCGATATCGAGGCCGAAGCGTTCCCGGTAAGGCGCGAATTCCCGGTGCAAAGCCTCGATATCCGCGCCGATCAGATCCGTGGAGTAAGTGAATTTGCCGTGCCGGTTCCCCGGATTGTCCTGCAGGTAGCCGAGCATGGCCTGCCGCGCCTGCGCTGTCATGGTGAGGCCGGAAAATTCGTAGAATCTTGCGATGGTGCCGACCGGGTCGGCGACGAAATCCGGGTAGCGCACGTGCAGGATGCGCGGGTCGTCCAGCAGCGGATTGGCCAGGGTGTCCCGGATGCCGGCGCGGGTTGCCGCCAGGTGCATGGCGGCCTGCTCCTGCGGGTCGACGCGGCCGGAAAACGCCCGGGTCAGCGCGATCGCCATGGCAATGCGCGAGGCCGTCACCTGGACCGGGTCGCGGTGCGTCCAGACCAACCGCGCATCGGGATAGGCGTCAAAAAAAGCGCGCAGGCGCGGACCGTGAAAGCCCTTCAGCGCCCAGCGTTTGCCCGGGCGGCCATGCTGGCAGTGCTGTAGCATCATCTTGTGGATACGGTACTGGGCCGGCGGGTCGGTTGGCAGGCCCCCGACAAACATGCCAATCGGCGCCCGCCACCAGGCGGTCGGCGTCATCACCCGGAAGTCGAAGGCCCAGCTGCGCTCACACTCCGGCAGGCCGTCGCCGAGCATGTCGTTGTAGGGATGAATCCGCAGCCAGTCCGGCGCCATGGCGTTTATTTCACGCCAGTCGGCATCGGCCTGCGCCCGCCGCGGATCGTCTGCACCGGCCAGCCCGGGCGGTGGCGACGGGTACATCACTTCCCAGAAACGCAGCGACCGGTTGGCGGGATCCGCCGCCAGCAGCGCGTGCAGCAAGGTGGTGCCGGAACGGGGCTCGCCGGTGGCGAACAGGGGCGTCTCGATGACTTCATCGGCGATACCGGGATAGCGCTGGTGGTCGTCAAAAAAATGCAGACGCGAGCTCAGCAGCCAATGGCAGACCCCGGCGGCCGCCCGCTGGCCCGCCTCGTCCAGCTTGAGTTTGCGCAGCTGCTCGACGGCCAGGGCGAAGCGGTCCCTGAAGGTGTCGTCACCGTAATCCGCCAGGCCGGTTTCGGCCTCTGCCTCGCGGAGCAGCGCGTCGGCGTCCAGGCTGTGATTTGCGCTCGTCACTTATGCCTGCCCGCACAGCCTGAGTAATTCATCCTCGGCCTCACGCACTTTGGCGGCGGACCTCGCACCGAATTTCAGTCCCGCCATGCCGCCGTAGTCGAGGATTTTCGGTACACGCAGGCCGGCGTCAACATAGCCCTTGATCTGGCCGGCGACCTGTTTCGGGGAACCGTGTGGGATCACTGCAAGAATCGCCTCGGGCTCCACTTTTGCCAGCATTGCGAGAATCCGTTCCCGGGTGAGTACGCCCGGGTCAATGTCCTGGAAGCCGCCCCAGTCTTCTCCCATGGGGTGATCAAAGCCAAACGCCTTCAGCGCGGGCGCGGATATCTGCAACACCCAGGATTTGACCAGCGGCGCTTCCAGTATCTCCGCCAGCTCGTCGTCGTCGCCGATCAGGCAGGTCATGATGAAAGCCGGCACGATCGCCGACGGGTCGCGCCCGGCCTGTTCCGCCGCCTCGTGGATGACGGCGAGTTTCTGCGCATACTCTTCCGGCGACCAGGCGCCGGCGGGCCACCAGCCATCGGCGTACTGCCCGGTGAGCCGGAGCATCCGCGGGCCGCTGGCACCGATCCAGATCGGCGGAAACCGGCCCTGGTAAGGTTCGGTATCCAGCCGGGCATGCTGCAGGCGGTAGAACTCGCCCTCGAAATCGACCGGACCCTCGCTGTCCCACAACAGCCGGATCACTTTCAGTGATTCTTCGAAGCGGCTGACCGGCCGGGAAAAATCGAAGCCGTAAGGCACGGTATTTTCCGCCTCGCCGCTGCCCAGCCCGAGAATGAAACGCCCCCCGGAGAGGTGGTCGATGGTCAGCGCGGTCTGCGCCAACTGCGATGGATGCCGGCGCACCGTATCGACCACGCTGGTGGCGATGGGCACGCTACGGGTGAGCGCGGCGGCGGCAGCCGCCACCGCCATGCCATCGAGGTGCCGGTGCGGTGAGGGGGACACCGTCGCCAGGTCGGTGAACTCCGGCGTCCAGATCGAATCGGGCCAGAAACTGACCATGTGATCCGGCAGCCATACCGAGTGGTAGCGACCGCTGTCGAGCAGCTCCAGTTGGCTGAAGTCCAGCGGCAGTGTGGTGCGCAAAAATGCGGCGGGATGAACTTTCATCGTGACCCTCTCACTGTGGTGACTCACACCGTAATGGCACGGCCGTTTCAGCCTCGTGGTTCAGTCATATCGATGCGCAGGCGCGTCAGTTTCAGCGTCTTGATTCGCCAGCATGCATCGCTCTTGTCATAGGTCTCGATATAGTGACCATAACCATGCAACTCGCGGCCGTCGGGCCAGCGCAGCATGTCCTCCATCGCCCAGATGCCATTGGCCGTAGTCGCGGAGGTCAGTTCGATCTCAGGCATATGGCCGTGGTGGACGGTCACTACCTCGCCGATGGCCTGCTGCAAAAAGCGTATGCAGTCGTCACCGCCGGCGATGACGCTGCCACCGGAGTCGGTCGAATCCATCACCACGTCATCGCACAACACCTGCCGCATGGCCGCCCAGTCCTTGCTGTCCATGGTGCGGAAATAGCGCGCCTTGAGTTGCTTTATGGCTTCGATGTCATCCACGGAATCAGGCCAGCCTGGCAATGACTTGCGGCAACTCCGCGGTGGTGACAATGCCCGGCGGCGCGGCGCAGACGTAGGGCACGGCGTTGACGGCCCGATGGGCCGTGTACCCGCCCATCTGCTCGGCGACATTGCCCCCGAGCCTGGGCATTTCAATACGGATATCAAAGGGCGTATCGCCCTCCACGGTCACGTGCCAGCCGGTCTCACCGAGTTTCCAGCCGGGTTCTATCTCGGTGGCACAAAACCAGTTGGCGCGAAATCGCAGCAGGGGCTTGCCGTTGCGCATCCCCGCCACGGTGATCCGTTGGGCTGCTACCGTCCCCTTTTCCAGGAAGGCACCGGCGGCGATCTCGATGCGGCGTGCAGCCACCGCTGTTTCGCCACTGGCCTCCACGCTGTCCAGTTCCAGCGACAGGCTGTCGGCCAGCATCGACAGCGACTGCTCAAAGCACTGGGCCATGTGCGCCAGCAGGTTGGGGTCGAACTCGCCCCCGGCGGGCCTGCCGTAGCCCATGACATCGAAGATCATCTCGGTAGAACAGGATTCGGGGATATAGGCGAACTCGTCGATGGTGAGACAGTCCAGGCGGCGAGCCACCGAGGTCAGCACCAGCGGCAGGGCTTCTGTGATGAAACCCGGGCTGCTGCCGGTAGCGTGCAGGGTCGACCGGCCCTTGCGGCAGGCAGACTCCGTGCGCTCGCGCAGTTGCGGGTCCATCTTTTTCGGGTAGAAGAACTCGCCGCGGGTGGTAACGATATTGATCCCGGCTTCGAGCAGGCGACAGATATCGTCGATGTTGTACCCCTCCTGCATGTACATCACGCAGTCGGGTTGCAGCGAAACAATGTCATCGATATTGCGTGTTGCAGTCACACCCACTGGTTGCATGCCGCACAGCTCGCCCGCATCCCTGCCCGCCTTTGCTTCGGAATGCACGTGCAGACCCACCAGTTGCAGGGTGGGATGATCGATAAGCGCCCGCAGGCTCTTGCTGCCAACCTTGCCGGTCGCCCATTGGACCACCCGGTAGCGCTGGTCCAGGACGGGTTGGTCGGCTTCACCTGTTTGAGTATTCATCGCGGCTCCTGGTTGATGTGCGCCGGAAAATCCTAGACGATGGCGCCGGACAATGAAACCTCACGGCCAATAATATTTCCCGAACACGGAGTAAACGAGGATGCAGCAGGACAGCCCGGGATTTTCCCTGAGCGGCAGGCTCGCGCTGGTCACCGGCGGCGCCAGCGGCATCGGCGCTGGCATTGCCGCGAGCTTCGCCCGGTCGGGGGCTACCGTGGTGATCGCCGATATCGACCTGGACGGTGCTGCGCGCGTGGCGCAGGAACTGGTCGCTGCGGGATGCAGCGCATCGGCCCGACGGCTTGACCTCGGGGACGAAAAATCGATCGTCGATGCCTGTGCAGACGTCGTCGACCGGTACGGCGCACCCTGGGTACTGGTTAACAATGCCGGCCTGCAGGATCGCGAGTCCTTTCTCGAGGGCACGGCCGGGGAGTGGGACCGGATGAACCGGGTCAACGCCCGGGGTCCTTTCCTGATGACCCGTGAGATCGGCCGCGCGATGGTGGCAGCCGGCGGCGGTGGCCGCATCGTCAACATCGGCTCGGCGGTCCTGCGCGGGAGCATCGTCCACGGCCTGGCGGCCTACGCCGGATCCAAGGGCGCCCTGCTGGGGCTCAGCGGCGCGCTCGCCTTCGAACTGGCCGAACACGGCATCACCGTCAACACCGTATTGCCGGGCGGGGTCGCCACCCCGGGAGCGATCGCCGCCAAGGGACCGCCGGCCGCCGGACCGGGCCGCCGGCCACCGCCACTGGGCGTGTGCGAACCGGCAGATATTGCCGCCGCGGCACTGTTCTTCGCCTCCCCCGCCGCCGGCAGGATCACCAACCAGGTGCTGGCGGTCGATGCCGGCTTCTCCGTGACCTGACAGGTCTGCTCAGTCGCCGGTGCCAGTAATCGCCAAATACCCCTTGACGCTCATTCTATTTGATGTCAACTTAATGACACCAATTTAAAAGACCGAGTGGTGTGGTGTGGCAATGACCTCAAGTACAGCTGTCGATCCCGTTTATTTCGACCCCTACCAGGTCGATATCACCCGAAATCCCTACCCCGTGTACCAGCGGATGCGCGACGAGGCGCCGCTGTACTACAACGCGGAGCATGACTTTTACGCCCTGAGCCGGTACGACGATGTCCGCCCCGGCCACGCGGACCATGCGACCTTCAGCTCGGCACGCGGCGGCATCCTCGAGATCATCAAGCAGAACCCGCAGTTGCCACCGGGCATGTTCATTTTCGAAGACCCGCCCCTGCACACAGCCCATCGCAGTATCATTGCGCGCCTGTTTTCACCTCGCAGAATGCGCGATCTCGAACCCATGGTGCGCGGTTTCACGGTGAGCACACTGGACAAACTCGTCGGCCGCAGGGAATTCGATATCATCGCCGACATCGGCGCGGAAATTCCGATGCGCGTCATCGGTGCGCTGCTGGGCATCCCCGAGGAAGACCAGCAGACCGTGCGCCAGAATGCGGACGACCGGCTCAGGACCGAGGCCGGCAAGCCGATCGACTACTCCGTAACGTCCATCGGTGAAATGGGGGGCTTCGAGGAGTACATCGACTGGCGGGAGAAAAACCCGTCCGATGATGTGATGACCGAGTTTCTGAACGTTGAATTCGTGGATGAAACAGGGGCCAAGCGCAAGCTTACAAGAGAAGAAATCCTGACCTTCTGCAACGTCCTGGCCGGCGCCGGCAACGAGACCACCAATCGCCTGATCGGCTGGAGTTCCAAGGTGCTCGCCGAAAACCCCGACCAGCGCCGCCTGCTCATCGAGGATCCGTCGCTCATTCCCGATGCCGTCGAGGAAATACTGCGCTACGAACCACCCGGGCCCTTCACCGCGCGCTACGTCACCAGTGACGTCGAGTACTACGGGCAGAAAGTCCCCGCCGGCAGCACGATGATGTTCATGCTGGCCGCCGCCAATCGCGACGAGCGCCGCTTTCCCGATCCCGACCGCTTCGAAATTCGCCGCGACAGGGCGCCGCACATGACCTTCGGTTACGGTATCCACACCTGCCCTGGCAATGTGCTGGCCAGGCTGGAGGGCCGGATTTTCCTGGAGGAGATGCTCAAGCGCTTCCCCGAGTGGAATATCGACATGGATCGCGCCGAACTGTCCTGCACCTCCACCGTGCGCGGCTGGGAGACGCTGCCGGCCTATATCGGCGCCAAGCCCCAGCCCCGTGCCGCCGCACCCGCCCGCACCCCGGTATCGCCCGTGACTGACCCGGCCTCGCTCGCGGGCAGCTGGACCGTCACCGTCGAGGGCCCTACCGGTGCCATGCCCAGCACCCTGGAAATCACGCACGAGAACGGCCACCTGAGCGGTGTCCAGACCGGCGACGGCGTCGCCACCCCGGTTGAGGAAATTCAGTTCGCCAACGGTGAGATCGTCTGGACCAACAAGATAGCCAAGCCCCTGAAAATGAACCTGACCTTCACCGGCACGGTGGACGGAGACACCATGGCGGGAAAAGTGAAGGCCGGATTTATGGGTAAATTCCCCTTCAGCGGGAAGCGGAACTAGTCAACAGCCCTACGGTTTATTGTCGCTGGCCACAGCGTCCTGGATCAGGGATGTAAACCAGCTTATCACGCGGGAGAACTGGTCAGTATCGAGGCCCCAGGCAAGCTTCAGGCGATCCTGGGTAGCCGGTTGCCACAGCATATCGAGTATTCCCGCCAACATCGCCTGCTCCCGTTGTGACCAGGCGGGCGTCGCCTCCGCCACCGCGTCTACCAGCGCCTGTTTGCGCAATTCATCCATCCGGCTCTGGGACGGATCGACGGTGATGTCGGGCGCGACCGCAAACGAAGACATGTACCGGAACATATTGATCACGACGTCATCGAAATCCGCCAGACTCAACTTGCCCAGGTCGACACCGGACTGCGCAACCAGCTCCTGCAGCACGGCATCGCGCAGGGCACGCTCCGAGGCAAAATGCCGGTGCACGGTGCGCTCGCTGACCCCGGCTCGTTCGCCCACGGCTTTTGCAGTCAGGTTTTTCCAGTCCCAGGACGGAAAGCTGTGGACCAGTTCGGTACCCGCGGCGATGATACGCTCCCGGGTTTCGGCAGCCTGTCGCTTTCGCAATGGGCTGTGGTAGCGGCGTTTTTCGCCGGTCACCTCACCCGAGGTTCTGTCAGTCTGCGATGTCATTGTTGTTTACTGGCCCGCCTGTCCCGGTTACCCATACTACCAGAGCCCAACTGCATCGGTCACAACTCATCGCAATAAGTCTGCGTGAAGCCGCCTGTTTCAAACCCTTGAGCCAGTCAGGAAATGCCGGATCCGGTCAGCGGTTTGCTTGATTCACATCAAGTCGGTTCAGCCATGCCGGGCTATTTTAGTAAGGGACCGGGCAGTTACACTGGCAGCTGATAATAACCGGCAAGACGAGATTCGGGGCCACAGTCTCCAGCGGAGCATCGGCATGCAGAGATTACGCGGTAGCGACGCCTATGCGATATACAGCGATACGCCGACCTCGCCGTTCATCACCCTGAAGGCGGCAATCTACCGACCAACTGACGAAAAAGACCACCCTGATCGCGAAGCGATAAAGGGTTTTATAACTCGCGCCATTGCTAAAGTCGGTCCGGCCCGGGCAGGGCTGGGTATCATCAGGGTGCCCCTGGATCTGCATCACCCGGTCTGGGTGCAACTTCCGGATTTTAGGGCGGACGATCACATTCACGAAGCAGTGTTGCCTTCGCCGGGCGGCAAGGCGCAGCTCTGCGACTTTCTTTCCGACCTGGTGGCGAAGCCGCTCGACATGAGTCGGCCGCTGTGGGAGATCTGGGTGGTTGACGGACTCGAAGGCGGCAGGACAGCCATTGTTTTCAAGGTACACCACGCGTTGGTAGACGGCAAAACCCTGGCCAGACTGATTGAGCAGGCACACTCCGACGGCAAAGGGGTGTCCAGTGAACAGCCAGAGGCTATACCCGGAAAAGAGCCCCTACCCGGCAAATCCCGGTTGATCAGTGACGCACTGATCGATCTTGCCAAAAGCTACACGGTTGAACTTCCCCACTATTATCGCTATCTGCAGCGGGCCCGGCGCCACGCCGCCGCTGTCAGGGAGTCGGGGGGAAACCTCGTCAAACCTTTTTCTGCGCCTTTCACCCTGCTCAACGTCGCCAGGGCAAGCAGCACCCGCATCTACCGCTACGAGAGCATTTCATTACCAGACTTCAAGATCCTGGCCAGGCAGTTCGACTGTACGATCAACACCCTGGTGATCGGGGTCTGTTCAGAAGCTCTGCGGCGTTATTTGCAGGAACTCGACGCGCTGCCATCCGAATCGCTTATAACGGCTATGCCGGTCGGTGATCCGTCCGCAACCAGGCTCGAGCAGTTACTGGGCAGCGGCATCCACAACAACAACCTGGCAGTTGCCATCCTGCCGCTGTACCAGAACATAACCGACTTCGGCCAGCGCTTGCGCGCGATAAAGGATGCCTCCAAAGCCGCCATCGATCATGTGTTGCATGAGGAGGGAAGGCGCTTTGACAATTACCTTGATTTCCTGCCCGGCACCGCGATTCGGGCAATGAACGCCGCCATCATTCGTCGACAGAAAAAGAAGCTGAAACCCCACGCCAACCTGGTTATTTCCAATGTGCCCGGCCCGCGCAAGACGCTGTATGCACTGGATGGCCGCCTGCAGATGGAAGAGCTGTTGTCCGTCGGTAACCTTATGGATAACGGACACCTCAACATCACCGTGTGGAGCTACGTGGACAAGCTGTGCTTCTCATTTCTTTTCCGCAAGGACGCGCTGCCGGATCCCGACAATCTGGTTACCCATTTGCACAATGTGGTAGCAGAATTACAGCACGCCCGGGCGAACTGATATCGCGGGGCCCGCCCCGCGGTGACTTACATTGCCATCAAAAATGCAGCTCGCCGCTCGCTATGCGCGACCGCGTTTCCGCGTCCAGAGGCCGATATAGGTGGCGGGCATCGTCGCGGAACAGGATGACGTCCTCAGTGGCGGCAGGATCGTAGCCCTGCTTCTGCAGTTCAACCTTGCGCAGCTTGAGAGTTCCGGTAAGTTCCGCGCTCTGCTGGAGCCGCAGGAATGCCGGCCGCGCATAGGACGGCAGCACTTCCGCCAGGCCGTGGAACAGCGCCTCGCCGTCGAGTCGGGTCTGCGGTTCCATCACCAATGCCGCCATCCCGACTCGACCGTCCCCACCGGGCACCTCGACGCCGTAGACTGCGCACAAGTGCACCCCCGGCTGGGCCATGACGGCCTCGGCGACTTCCTGGGTGGATACGTTTTCGCCTTTCCAGCGGAACGTGTCGCCGACACGGTCCACAAAATAGTAAAAACCCTCGTCATCCCGGTAAAGCAGGTCGCCGGTGCGGAACCAGGCATCACCCGCCTCGAACACGTCGCGCAGTATCTTTTGCTCGGTGGCCTCCCTCGAGGTATAGCCCTCGAAGCGCCCCGCTGCTGACCGACCCTCGGCGATGCGTCCGAGCAGTTCGCCCGGTTCGCCAGGCCCGCAGGGCTGGCAACGGCCGTCGGCACTGCGCACAAGGTCGCCGAGCCCGGTATCAAAGCGCGCCAGTGCTACCTTGATACCAGGAAATGGCTTACCGACGGCACCCGTGCGGCCCGCCAGGTTCAGCATCGCCACGTTGGATTCGGTGGCACCGTAAAACTCCACGATCTGGTTGACGCCAAACCGCTCGCGGAACGTTTTCCACACGTCCGGCCGCAAACCGTTGCCGATGGCAAATCGCAGTCGATGCCTCTGCTCCAGCGGCTGGGGAGGCTGGTTGACCAGGTAACGGCACAACTCACCAATATACTGGAACGCGGTGGCGTCGTGCCGCGCGACTTCCTCCCAGAAATGCCGTGCACTGAAGTGCCTCGACAGGGCAAGCGTGGCGCCGTTGCGCAGTACGGCGTTGACACACATAACGCCGCCGGAGGTATGGTAGAGCGGCAGCGGGCAATACAGCACGTCACGAGAATGCATTCCCGCGAGCGTCGCATAGATGCCACCCCCCATGAACCGGGTGTGACTGAGCCGCGCCGCCTTGGGCAGGCCCGTTGTTCCCGATGTATAGATGTAGAACAGGGGATCTGCGCCGCGCAGGTCTGCGCGCACACTGCGCGGTGGATTATCACTGCGCAGGGCTGCGATCTGGGCATCGAGCGACTGTGCGCCAGGCAGTCCTGCCTGCTGTTGCGCCGCTGGATCGTCCACGGTGAACACTGCTATACCCGCCGGTGCATGCTCCAGCGACTGCCAGGTCCCGATACACTCTGCGCCAAGCAGCACGCGGTCACAACCGGCGGCCTGCAGCGAATGGGACAGGGCTTCTGCGCGCAGGTGGGTATTCAGCAATGCTGTTACAGCGCCGATCTTTGCCAGCCCCAGCCACATGGCCAGGTATTCCGGGCGGTTTTCCATCAACAGGCCGACCACTGTGCCCCGGCCAATACCCTGCCCCAGCGCCCAGTGCGCCACCCGGTTGGCCAGGGCATTGACCTGCGCGTAGCTGCACTGCCGGTCCTCGAACAGCACAAGCGGCGCGTCACCCCTGCGCTCTACCGCATGTTCCAGCAGGTCGCCTGCGGTAAACCGGCCGGTAGGTCCCGAGCGAACCAGTTCCGGCAACAGCCGCAGGAACCGGCCGGCTACCGTCAAGCGCGAGGGGCTACCACCTGCAATGTCCCGTTCCATTTCCTGTATATCGGCGATCAGCGTTTCACGTTTTTGCGCAGGTAGGCCGATGTAAAGTAGCTCATGTCCCGATAGGGACCGCTGTAATCAAATGGTTTCTGCTCGAACTGGGAAAAACTGATCACATAGTGCCCGGAAGGAAGGTCGTGGAAGATTTGCGCGTGTTTTTCGTAACACTCGATATCGTACTGGTATTCGGAGAGCAGGAAACCGACTCGCCACAAATTGTCACGGCTGTCGAAATTTTCTGACATCACAGGGTTCCAACTGTCCTCGTCGACATACCAGCGGCGCTTTTTGTAGATATGACGCTTGCCGGGCGCCAGCTTCGCTTCCACCACCCAGACCCGGTGTTTTTCGAACCGTATATAGTTCGGGTTGATGTGGTTGACGGTCAGGCGATCGTCCAGTGTCCCGATAGCCAGGTCGTTGAACCCGTAGTTGTGATACGGGATATAGATCTCGCGTTTGCCCAGTAACTCGTAGGTATAGCGATCAAAGGCGCCGTTAAATCCTTTCTGGTCATCGGAGGTCTGCAGGCCGCCGGGTCCTGTAGGATTGTCATAGCCTATTGCCGGCGCCTTGCGCACGCGCCGTATATCCGGACGGTAGATCCACGCATTGCGCTTGGACGCCTGGAAATCGATGGGCTCCTGCACAACAATGGCTTCACCCTTCTTCCTTGGCGGGGCCGTGTAAGTTGTGTAGGTCAGGCCTATTCTATCGCCCACGACTTCTTCTGTGGTCGGAATCGGATTCTCGGGGTTATTGAAGGGAATAGACTGGGTAAACTCGGAAACTTCCAGGGAGCGCTCGCCGTTGGCAAACACGCCGTAGAGTTCCACATTACCCTGGGCTGAATGGTGACAGTAGTTGGTGCGCGTATTCCACAGCACCTGTTCCGCATTTGTCGGAATTGGAAATGCAATACCGCCGGTGTAGGCACTGAGTGATTCCACTCCATTCGACAGGATGGTGTTCCTGGCGTTCCATGCCGCCTTTTCTATCATCCGCTGCGAGTAGTTGAAATCCCTGTGGGCAGGATAGACGTCCATGCGGAACGTCGGATAGCGCTCGAGCAGCGCGACTTCGCCCTCGGTGAGGAAATCCTTGTATTCCTGCAGGTTCTCCCCCGTGATTGAAAACCGGGGTTTTTCCTCCGGGTAAGGGTTGGGCAACTCGGCGGGGTGACCGGCGTATTTGACTCCGGGAGGCACGCCTGTCCATTTACCGGACCAGGCCGGTATGCTGCCGTCTGCATTGCCGGCCACCTCGCCGCCAAAGGGCGTGAGATCCTTGCCCAAACGTGCGGCTTCCTCTTCGGAAACCTTGGCCTGGACCAGGCTTGCTGCCAGCAGCAATGACGCGAGCGCCGTAATCATAGTCAGTCGGGGGTGTTGCATATCAGGTATCTCCTGTGGAAATGGTCGGCTCGCTACGGCTACTGTCTTTTTCAAGGCCTACAGACGGTGACGATGTCAGTAGCCGATAACACGAGACTCTTTAAAACTTGTATTTTGCGCTCAGAGTAACGTTGTCCCTGTCTGCCAGGATCGGCTCGCCGGGATCATCATTACCGAAATAAAATGAGTATTTCGCCTCGAATTCCCAGTTGTCCAGGTAAAGGGCCTTGGCCCCCACCGAAGCCCATTTCTGGCCTTCAATGAGAGAATTCTGCAGAACCGATGCGCCATAGCCGTCCACATCCTGTCGCCAGCTGAGGGGAATCTCGAGATCCATGCCCGGGAGGACGGAGTAATAGGACAGGGATGCATTGAGACGGTAGCCCCATGCATCCTCGGTAATGCCATAGGGGGCATCTTCCCTCTCGCTCTTCCCCAGGTTATTGGTCTGGTAGATCGCTTCGGCGGTCAGCGTGAACCGCTCAGCCAGCCAGGGTAATGCCGTATAGACATCGAGCATGCCCAGTATCAGCTGCTGGTATTCTCCCCGCACAGTGCTGGCTCGGATGCGATTTCCCTCGGCATCGACGTATTCGCTGCGGTCGACGAAAGGCCCATTATCCACATAGACCAGGTCTGCATAGACGGAGGCTTCCCCCCAGGTGGTGTTGACGCCGAACTGCCATACATCGATGCTATCCAGGTAAATTTCCCGGCTGTAGGAATTTTTCAGATTGCCGTCGCCGGTGAGCACATAGTTGGTGATATCACCGGCGTTCAGAAATAACTCAATGCCAGGCGTATTGGCATTGGAGCGGCTGCGACTGACCGAGAAGGTCGTTCCATAGTCCGTTACATAGCGCAACAGCAGCCCCCACTGGTCTTCGTAGCCGGGCTTATCCTCACTGATAACAGGGGCGGTAACTCCATCGGTAAGTATCACACGCTCGGCGCCGGGGCCGGTGTCTGCCGGACTCAGGAAGCTTCCCACACCCGGCAGCGTCGACTTTTCCCACTCCAGTTTGTAGTAGGCCTCTGAGCTGATATTGTCAGTGAAATTCCACTTCACATCGAACGCGCCCGTGGGAAGGAATATCTCCTTCGCTTCAACCCCCGGGGAGAGTGCGACACCTGCGTCCAACGGATTCTGCAGCGCGTTGACGCCCTGATAAAGGAGCGCCTCGCCCCAGGCGATCACCTGGCGACCCAGGCGGACACTGCCCGCCTGGGATTCAAGATCTATATCATAGTTTACGAACGCTTCCAGCAGACGCAGCCGCTTGCCGTGCTCGTCCAGTGTGTCGTCCGGGAAATCCCCGCGCTTTACCGTACCGAAATTGGGAATGGCACCGTTGTAGGTGAGATAGTTTTCCTCCGACAGATCACTTCTCTTGTCTTCATAAACATAGTCATAGAGCCCGTCGGTGCGAACGAAAAACGACAGATTCTCGCGTTTGCCCGCGAATTCCAGGATGAAGCTGCCCTTGGCTGAGGTCATGCTTCCGTCGTCAAAATTGTTGTTTCCGTCGTTGTAATTCAAGTTGTCAGGGTCGGTGCTGAGCTTCTTGTCCCGTGACTCGGTGCGCCATTGCGCGGCCCCCGTCAAAGAGGTGTCGAGATCGAGCTGCCAATCGCCGGCATCGAAAGTCAGGGCCATGGCAGTAGTCGATAGCGCGCTGCCGGCAATCCAGGCGGCGCCAGCCACGAGTACGGCGATCGTTTTCTGTTTGTGTATTTTCTGCATAGTCGACTTTCCTGTTTTCATGGACGCCGCCCGACCCACTGGGAGGGTGTCGGGCCCTGCGGGTTATCGGGCAATTGGATGGGTTCCGCAAAATTCTGCGGTTTGACCAGAAAGTGAGCCAGGGCCGGCAGTAACCACAGGGCACCGACCATGTTCCACAGGAACATGAAGGTCAGCAGGATGCCCATATCCGCCTGGAATTTGATGGGGGACAATAGCCAGGTGACCACGCCCAGGCCCAGCGCGAAGCCGGTAAACGCTACCGCCCTGCCCGTCGTTGACAGAGTCTGGTAGTAGGCTTCCTGCATTGGCAGGCCCTGTGTGAGGTAGTGGGTGAGACGGTTATAGATGTAAATACCGTAGTCCACACCGACACCGACACCCAGAGCCACTACCGGCAGCGTGGCAACCTTCAGGCCGATGCCCAGGTAGGCCATCAGCGCCTGACACAGCACAGTGGTAAGACCCAGGGGAACTAGAATGCAGATTACCGCGACTGTGCTGCGAAAACTCAGGAATACCAGCGCCGCTACCACGCCGTAGACAAGAATGAGTATCTGGCCCTGGGCAACGGCTATTTCCTGGTTGGTAGCCGCTTCGACACCGGCATTGCCGGCTGCCAGGGCGAAGTGCACCTGCTCGTTTCCATACTTTTTCTGGAAGGATTGCACCGCCTTCACCACCGTGTCGATGGTATTGGCCTTGTGGTCCTCGAGAAACATTATGACCATGGCCAGACTGCAATCCCGGTTCATAAGCCCCGGAGGCACGTTCTGCAGGCCGCCGTCAATGGAACGCTGGCGCCGCGGCAGGGTGTTCCAGCGCGGATTGCCCTCATTGAATGCCGTGGCGGTCAGCCTGACCACATCCGCCATGGAGACAACGGAGTCAACGCCGGGCACATTTTCCATGTACCAGTCGAACTTGTCGATCAACCTGATATTTTTATAGAGTCCGCAGGACTGTAGCGGCGTTTCGACCATGACAACCAGGATATCGGAGCTGACCGCGAAATGGCTGGTAATAAACGTATTGTCGAGGTTGTAACGGGAGTCCGGGCGCAGCTCCGGTGCACCTGCATCGAGGTCGCCGACCTTCATCTGCTGGCCACCGGCGATCCCGATGCCGTAGCCCAGCGCAGCGATCGCGATGGAGATCACTGCCACTTTGCGGGTGGCGCACAATGACAACACCGACCACAGCTTGTGGCGCTGCCGGGGATCTATCCGCATGTGCCGAATGCCGTTATCACTGATACCGATGTAGGACATAATCACCGGCAGCAGGAACAGGTTGGTAAAAATAATACAGGCCACGCCGATACTGGCAGCGATGCCCAGTTCCTGGATAACCCCGATATCGATCACCAGCAGGGTGATAAAACCAATGCCATCGCTAATGAGGGCCGTCATGCCCGCGATATACAGGCTGCGGAAGGCGAGTCGGGCGGCCAGCAACGCTCCGGTATGCTCCTGCGATTGCAAGGCAATGGCGTTGATAACCTGGACGCCGTGGCTGACACCGATGGCCAGCACCAGGAAAGGCACAAGGATGGAGAAAGCGTTGAGTCCGAAGCCCGCCAGGTGAAGCAGCCCCAACTGCCAGATAACCGCCAGGATCGAACAAAACAGCGGCGCGACGGTAGCGCGCAGGCAGCGAGTATAGATGTACAGCAGAAAGAACGTGACTACCAGCGTCGCGGCCGCATACAGAACAATCGCCCCGATGCCTTCCAGCAGGTCGCCGACCACTTTGGGGAAGCCCACGATGTGGATAGTGATATTGTCGTTTTGATAGCTCTGGCGCACCAGTTTTTCGAGCTGGCGGGAGAATTCCAGGTAATTGAGCTGCTCGCCGGTGGCGGGATCCCTGTCGTAGATTGGAACCTCGATGATGGTTGACTTGAAATCGTTTGCCACCATGCTGCCGATGGTGTTCGAGCGCGTCAGGTTTACGCGCAGTTGCTGCAGCGATTGATTTGACCCGTCGTAATTCGACGGTATCACCGACCCCGTGTCGAACCCCTCCTCCGTGACCATGGTCCAACGGGTATCGGGGCTCCAGAGGCTCTTCAAACCGTTCTTGTCCACGCCGGGAATATAGAAGATCTCGTCGGCAATCTGGCCCAGGGTGGAGAGGTATTCGTCGTTGAAAATATCACCTTCTTTTACGGCGACGGCAACTTTAAGGCTGGCCCCACTTGCCCGCAGGTCTCCCATATGCTCATTCATCTTCTGGATGAACGGGTGATCCTGCGGCAGCATCTTGGCAAAGCTGGCATCGGGTCGCAGTTGGGCGGCCTGGTAGGCCAGGAAGATGGTGATCAGTGTGAACGCGACCAGCACCATCCGGCGCGAACCAAAAATCACGCGCTCGGGTAGACTGGTGTCCTCCACAGCGGGGTATCGCAGCTCATCCGTGCCCATCGATTGCCTAATTCCTCTTGTCCAGTACGCCAGATAGCCGGCTGCTACCACCTTCGCCGGTTACCACGAACCTTCTGTCGCTCAGGGCGATCACCCCATGCAGGCCCCGGTCGGTACCCGTGTCCAGCGGGGAGAAGTCGTCGCCGTCATCCTCTGTGCTGACTGCGGCGCCGTTCTGCCCTACAAACACCAGTGTGCCGCCAGCGGTACTGGTGGCGCCGAACAGGCTGCTGCGGGTTTTTGAATCGAGCTGCTGCCAGCTCCGCCCACGGTCTACTGAGCGGTAGATGGTGCCCAACAGGCCGTAGGCGAATACACTGTCACTCTCCGGATTGACCAGCAGGCCGAAAAAGCTGCCCTCGAAACCGGTTTCCACTGCCTGCCAGGATTCACCACCGCTGGTGGAAAAAAAGACTGTGCCCCACTCCGAGGCGAGGTACAGGGTGCCGGACGAGTCGCCCACCACGCCATTCAGGTGCGGTTCTTCCGAACTATTGAGTGTGTAACCGGCATCCTCCCAGGACCGGCCGCCATTCGATGTGTGCAACAGCGAACCGAAGGCACCGGACGCCCAGCCATGCTCTTCACTGGCGAACCAGACATCCATCAGCGGCGGGGCGTATACCGGCTCATCCATGACTTCCCGCGCCAGCGCCAGGGCGCTCTTTGCTTCCTCGAGCTCACCCGGCAGATCAGCCTGCTCAACCGCTGGAACCGCGGCCAGCCGCTGCTGCAGTTCACGAATTTCCCCCTCGGCGCGCGCGACCCGTTCTTCATTGATCAGGGCCTGGTCACTCACGCCATCGCGCTGGAGCACCCAGTTCACGCCGCCATCAGTAGTGGCCAGGATATTGCCATCGTGTCCCACCGCCCAGCCGCTGGACCCGGATATAAAGAATACCCGCGTCAACATCACTGAAGTCGGTACCTTGGCCTGTATCCAGGATTTCCCCCTGTCCTGGGAGTAGAGAATATGACCACGCTCCCCTACTGCTACCAGGCGATCACCTGCGACCGCGATGTCCAGCAGAAGTGAAGTAGCTGCCCTGGGCATGATGAGCGCGTAATCCGTGGGTGCGGGCCAAGCCCGCGAGGCGAACATCGACAGGCAGCCAAGGAGCAAGAGCGCTCCTTCGCACCACAACAGGCATGATCCTGGCCGACCGGTATCTTTCATAGCGTGCCGGACTGGCGCCACCTGTCGATACTTGCCAACGGCTGGATACGGCCACCATCGACCGCCCGCGCCACATTGTCGTTGACGAACTCGGTGATGGCCCCCGTCACCTTGCGGGCGTTGCTGCCGCCTCCCCGGGTAACGGAAAGTATGAGGAAATGCGGGTCGATCAGGTCGTCCGAGGGTTCGTTCTCGTCGCGGTCCAGCAGCAGCAGGGACGCCGGCACCGCAAGATCCCGCTCACGCGTTACGTTCTCTTTCTCCAGTCGCCGCGCCAACAGGTACTCATGCTCCTGGGTATGACGCGGCGCGGATACCATCAGGTCGTCCCGGTGGACAATAACCAGGCACGGGATATCGTATTTCACGATCGCGTCCAGCGCTTTCAGGTGACGCCGCTGGAATTCGAGGGGGTCGTGCAGCGCAGCGTTGACTTCCTTGAGCACACCGTAGAAAGACACTTTTTTCAGTACCCTGTCACTCAGCAGGCGCTGCCCATAGGGTGCCTCCTCTTGCTTCATCAGCTTTTGCAGATCCAGCCGGGTCGCCAGCTGGCGAACACCGACATTGAGGGCATTAACGACGCCTTCGAAGCCGCGCATCCTGATCAGTCTCGACAGCGGGACCGGCACCGAGACCAGGTTCCTGCGATGTTCCTCGTTGAGTTCGAGACGACCGTCATCGGCCAGCCGGTATATTTCCTGCGGGCTGGCCGACACATGCTGCTCTTTTGTGCGCCTGCGCCTGCTCCTGAATTTTTCGATGCTCGGGGTAATATGGCGAAAGTCGCTGGGAGCCCACGTGGCTATATGGATAATCCCGGCAGTTTGCAACGCTTCGATCAGGCGCCGGTCCTGGGCTTTGAGCTGGTCGATATCCGGCAGTTCCTGGTCGTAGTCGTCGAGCACGGACAGCAGCAGGTGATCGGCAATGCTCCCTGCGAAGGAGTGGCAACAGACCGGCGTGGGTCGCCGCGAGCGCCAGTTCTGCAGGATCATCTTCCTCAGGGTGTTGGCATAGTGGGGAAACACGTCGGCGTCGGGCAAGGTCTTGGCGTACTTGCCGCGGCGCAGGGCGGACACCCGCCAGGCGCTGGGCAGCCTGATCAGCAGGTTGATGTAGCTGTAAAGGCCCATGAAGCCGTGGACCAGCAGGATATGTATTCCCCCCGGTTCATCGCCCTCGCGCACTTCCGAGCGGATCTCGACCGGCTGGCCCCTTTCCTCATAACGAAAAACACCCTCCTCGAACATGAGAGCGCGGTTATCGGCAAATATGTAGACTTTTTCTGCAATGGGGCGGGTTTCGCGCAACATGCGGATGGGGGTTTCCATCACGGTTTGCTCAAAACTGGCGCTGTCTTCCATCTCAAAGCGACCCAATGCCCTGAGCTTGAGACTCCCGGAAACAATCAGCGAAACACAGGTGGCCGCGGTGAGCACACCCCGATTCAGTGCCACGCTGACAGCGCCGCTGGGATGCTCGACAACCATCACGCCGGGTTTCCTGGTTGCCAGCTCCGGTGTGTAGGGCGGGAATGCGCCGATGCCACCGTTCCTGCCAAAACCACTGATGACCAGGTGCAGGGAGAGCGATGGACCCAGCAGTCGGCGCAGGGTGCCCTGGTAATCGCGGGCGACCTTGCGGGCGACTTCCAGCGCCTGCTTCCGCTTGCCCTGCCTGAGCAGCGCGTCCACCTCGCTGGCATCTATGGGATAGGTCATCACCTCCGCGATCCGCCTTATGATCGCAGCGCGCGATGCGCCGCGCGCGAGCTTCAGCTTTTGCGCGAGCTCCCCGGCACCCTCGCTGGCAATGAGTTTCTTCGCCAGCGGCACGATAAATGTGTCCAGCAGTGACTCCCTGGTGCCCTGCCAATCTTTTTCTTTACAGGTCTCCTCGAGAAAAAAAAAGCGAACGTGATCCAGCCACGCAAAATCGTGGAAATGGAATTTGAGCAGCGCCTTGTACTCGTTCTTGACCGTGTTGCCCCCGCCCACGCCGATGGCGAAATGCCGACGCTTGAAGGCTATATCATCCTGGCTTCGCCCCACTGTCAGCCAGGCCTGGTACTTCTCCATTGCGACCTGGGCAGCATGCCGACCCGCCGCCCTGATATCCGGACTGATCCCCAGGTGAAAGCCGGTCTGTTCCTGCACCAACAGCGGTTTGTCGTCCCGTCGCTTGCGCCTTGCGAGGGCGGGCAGAAAAGCGGAGCACGCCGGGGCCGAATCGAGCAATGGTACTGAATCCAGAATTTCCAACATCGTCATTTCTCCTGGCTGCTCCACGGGCTTTGGAATGCCCGCCGCCTGCCGTCGGACCGGGGCAGGCAGACTGCAGGCGCACCCCGGCCCCGCTGCGGGCGCGGCGACCGGGGCGTTACTGTTATTAAACACCACTGTTGATGAGCCTAGGCAAATCCGGGAACGCTTGCAATCGCCCAATGCGGGTTGTTTGTTCTAGATCAAGTATGTCTGTGGAAGAGGAGCTGCCGGGGTGCGCAGTATTCGAAAAAGGCCTGTGACGGGATTACGACATCACGGTGAAATCAACCGCAGCGCTGCCTGAACTGGCCGGGGGTCTCTCCGGTGGCGCGACGAAAGGCAAAGCAGAAACTGGAAGGTGATGCGAAGCCCAGGGTGTAGGCGATCGACTTGACGCTCTGGTCCGCGCGCAACAACTGCCTGGCCTGCTCGACCCGGCTGTCGGCCACGTAATCACCGATTGAGCAGTCGCGACTGATGCGGAATCCGCGGGTGAGCTGCCGCACCGAAAGCCGGCACAGGCCGGCCAGCTCGGCCAGGGTGGCGGGTGGACCCCGCTCGCGCAGCCGTTCGTCGATGATCCGCAGGCGCCAGGGGGCAAGCCCACGACTGCTCTGGCGTTCACTGTGCGCGTTACAGTAGCGTCCCAGTTCGATGGCCAGTTGCGCGGCTATCAGTTCCACCAGCATTTCACTGGCGAATCCCGGGCTGCGCGCCTCCTGGGCCAGGCGCAGCATCAGTGAGCGAATGTTACCCTCGCGGATATCCAGGCCCGCTAGCAGTCCCTGCTCGGTCCACCTCAATTCGCCTTCAAACCAGTCACCCAGGGTGTCCGGACAGAGCTGGCAGACTATCGAGGACTGCTGGCAACAGCCATCGCTCACGGCCTGCATGGACTCTCCGGGGGGGACCAGGAAGATACTGCCAATGGGCTCGAACCGGCGCGAGTGCCAGCGGGCCGGGTAACAGGCCCTGGCATTGCCCGGACGGGGTGTCAGGCACAGGTCCACCCGGTAACGGTCCTTGTCGTGGAACACGTTATCCACCGGTTTGGGGAACTGGAAACGGACCAGCTGCGCGGTCGCGACCGGGACGTGCAACTCGCCCTCGACCATCATCACGTGCTCCGCGGGGCCTGTCACACCGGCCATGCCCGATCTCCCTGGTTACGCCCCGAGGGGCTGCTCAGGGCATACTATAACCAAGCCCGCGGTGATACTGAACCGGTATCGGAAGCCCTCAACCCTCCCGCTCCACCTCGTAGCGGCTCAGGTAGCGCTCGAACAGGGATTCGACGGCGGCCTGGTCGAGGCCGTACTGCGCCAGCTTGTACTCGTGCTTGCCAAATTTGTCCTGGGGGTTGTCTGCGAGCCAGGCGCGCATGCCGGCTTCCGCCTCCTGGGTGAACTCGTCGCCGAGGGAGGCGTACAGCCGGCGCATGGTTTCGATCGGCTCGCGGGTCAGCTCACGGTAGTGCACATCGACCATGCGATCCTCTCCCAGGGTGTCGCGAGCGTCCATGATGCGTTCGGCGTGCTGCTGGGCCTGCCAGGCGCAGTTCTGCCCGATCCACTGGGGGTCCGGCTGCGTGGTGTGAGCCTGGTGGGCGAGGGAAATAATGCTGCAGAACGAGCCCATGGCGGTGAGCGGATCCCGGTGTGTCCACACCAGCCGGGCATCGGGGTACACCTTCAGCAGGGTGTGGAGCCACAACGCGTGAGAGGGCATCTTCAGGTTCCAGCACCCGGGCGCCTCGGCCTGCAGCAGTTGCAGGAAGCGCTTGTGGTATTCATAGGCCGAGGTCATGTCGGTGCTGAACAGCCAGTCGCGGTAGTTGGGCAGCTTGCCGCGCGACTCCCACATCAGGGTCTTGAAATCGTGCGCCATGATGTACACACATTCGTTGGGATAGATCGCGGAGCTGCGATAGTACTTGCCCATCTCCGGGCGGGCCGCCAGCATCTGGCGCTCCATTTCCAGACGGGCCAGCGCACGCGGGTCGGTATACAGCGCGGCGCTGGTCGGAGGCGGCACCGGATCGTCGATTTCCCAGGTGAGCGGGGAGCGCCTGGCGGGGTCGGCCGCCAGCAGGTTGCTGAGCAGGGTGGTGCCCGTGCGGGGAATACCGAACACGAACACCGGCCGTTCGATCGGGCGCTGCAGCAGATGCGGGTGCTGGTCGAGGTAAGCGGTTACCTTGAGGCGGTTGGCCAGCGCCTGCACCACGGCGCCGGCGATGCGTTCGAGGGCAGCCTCCGGTGGCTTACCGGCATTGACATCGGCCAGGAAGATGTCCAGCCCCTCCCGGAAACTGTCGCTGTCAAAGCGCTCCAGCGACGTGGCCTTCTGTGCCTGTGCGATCAAGTCCGGGGCAACCAGGTTCCTGCTCATCGTTATCATCCTCGCGCGCACTGATTCTGAGTAGCCCGACATCTTGGCACGGCCCGGCGTTGACTGGCAACGCCGCCGGCGACAGGATGTCCCGGCATCGCCAGCAAGTCCCGTTGTCGATACTCCCGGCGGTTGAGCGGCATGCCGCGCTCTCCTACACTGGGGGATCATCATGCACGCCCGGCGCGCGGCGCAGCCGCGACAGGCACTGGAGGATTTTATGAGCAAGGGATTATTCGACCTGGGCGGCAAGGTGGCGCTGGTCACCGGCGGCAACGGCGGTATCGGCCTGGGCTTTGCCATGGGCATCGCGCGGCAGGGCGGCAGTGTGGCCATCTGGGCGCGCAACGAGGACAAGAATGCCGCTGCCCGGGCGCAACTGGAGGACGCGGGCGCAGCGCGGGTGGAAACTTACCAGGTCGATGTCTCGTCCGAGGAGCAGATCATCGCGGGTTACGACAAGCTGCTGAGCGACTTTGGCCGGATCGACTGTGTTTTCGCCAACTCCGGCGGGGCGCCCCGCCACAATTCGGTGCTCGACATGCCGACCGCTGACTGGCACAGCTTTCTCGATGTCGCCCTGCACGGCGCATTCTTCACCCTGCGCGAGGGCGCGCGGCACATGGTGGCGCGGGCCGAGGCCGGTGAGCCCGGCGGCAGCCTGGTTGCCTGCGGCAGCCTGTCGCTGTTCCAGGGCCTGCCCGGCAAACAGAACTACGCTGCCTCCAAGGCCGGTGTCGCCGCGATCATCCGCTGCATGGCGGTGGAGTTCGGCAAGTACAATATCCGCGCCAACGTTGTGGCCCCGGGGCTGATCATGACGCCGATGATGGGCGGCGAGCAAAACGAGAAGGCCCTGGCCGAGATGATGGGACCACGAACCCCTCTCCAGCGTGTGGGATATCCCGAGGATTTCGAGGGCATTGGTGCCTACCTGTGCAGCGACGCGTCCTCGTTCATGACCGGCGAAACCATTACGATCGACGGCGGCTACATGGTCAGGCCCTGATGGCCGGGCACAAGGAGGACAAAGGCATGCGCTTACTGAAGATTCACGGTGTCGGCGACGCTCGACTGGACGATTACCAGCGGCCGCCCGCCGGTCCCACCGACGTGGTGGTGAAAATGAAGGCCTGCGGCATCTGCGGCAGTGACCTCTCCTATATCAAGATCGGCGGCATCCCCACTCCCGGCACGATCACCGCTCTGGGCCACGAGGGTGCGGGTGAAGTTCTTGAAGTGGGCGCCGAGGTGGAGGGGATCTCAGTCGGTGATGCAGTGGTCGTCAACCCCATGATGACGCCGGGCAATATCGGCAGCGGTGGCCCCGAGGGCGCCTTTACCGAGGAGCTGCTGGTGCGTGAGGCCCGACTGGGTGCTTCCATACTGCCAATCCCCCCGGGCATTTCCTATGAAATTGCGGCTATGGCGGAGCCGCTGGCGGTGGCGATGCACGGCGTCAACAGGGCCGAGGTCACGGCCGGCGACAAGGTCGTGGTATTCGGTTGCGGCCCCATCGGCCTGGGCATGGTGTTGTGGCTGGTCGATCGCGGCGTCACCGACGTGGTGGCCCTGGACCTCGCGCCGGAACGTCGCGAACGGGCCATGGCCCTAGGGGCGAGGGCGGCGCTGGATCCCACCGCGGTGGATCTGCGGGCCGAGTTGGCGAAGCTGCACGGCGAGGTGCCCTCCTACGGTCGGGTGGGCGTTGGCACCGATGCGTTTATCGACGCCGCCGGCGCGCCCAACATCCTTGCCGACGTGGTCGCTATGGCCAGGTATCACTCGCGCATGGTGATCACCGCGGCCCATATGAAACCCATCGAATTCCCCGTCGGTCGCATGCTGACCAGTGAGATGACCATCACCACAGCGATGGGTTATCCCACGGAAATGCCGGAGGTTATCGCCGCCATGCCCAGGTTAAAGGAGCAGATTGCCGGCATGATCAGCCACCGCTTGCCGCTGAGCGAGGTGGTTGAGGGACTCAAGATTGCCGCCACGCCACAGTCCTGCAAAGTCATGATCGACTGCGATGAGAGCACAGCGTGAACACGAAAAAAGACGATGACAAACCCATGCTCGCCGCCCTTGTACAGGCCGGGGAGCAGCAGACCGAAGCCGTCGCCATCACCGACTTTGTCCACATGGTGAAGGATATTTCCAACGCCTACCTGGTGAACACCAGCGACGGCGACATCATGGTCAACACCGGCTTCGTGACCAGCACCGAGCGCAACAGGGCCCTGTTCGAGCCGGTTCGCAGCGGCCCGCTTAACGCGATTTTCCTGACCCAGGGCCATCCCGACCATTACGGCGGGGTTCCCGCCCTCGCCGAAGCCGGGACCCGGGTGATCGCCGGGCGCGGGTTTACCGACACCTGCGAGTTCTTTCGCATGCTGGACCCCTACCTGCGCCGGCGTTCCGGCAAACTCTGGACCGGCACGATCAAGAATCGCGAGCAGCTGGTGATACCCACCGTGGTGCCCGATCTGGAGGTTGACGGCAACTACAGCATGGCGCTGGGCAACCGGCAGTTTGAAGCGATAGCCACGCCCGGCGGCGAGGCCCCGGACTCAATCGTGGTGTGGATGCCCCGGGAGAAGATCGTTTTCACCGGTAACCTGTTCGGTCCCGTCTTCATGTCGATGCCAAACCTCTGCACCCTGCGGGGTGACAAGCCCCGCTCCGCCGCCCGCTACCTCGATTCACTCGATACCGTGCGCCAGCTCGGCGCCGATCTGTTGATCACCGGGCACGGTGAGCCCATACGCGGTGCGGCGCAAATCCGCGCCGATCTCGACAAGCTGCACGAGGCGGTCTCCTGGATCCACCAGGCCACTGTCGAGGGCATGAATGCCGGTGTGGATGTGCACACCCTGATGCGGGAGATCCATTTACCCGAACACCTCGCTATCGGCGAATACCACGGCAAGGTGTCCTGGGCGGTCAGAACGATCTGGGAAGAGTACTCCGGCTGGTTTCACTTCGACTCCACCACGTCCCTGTACGCCGTGCCGAGATCGAGTGTCGATGGCGACCTGGTGGAGCTGGCCGGGGGAGCGGAACCGCTGGCGGCGCGGGCGCGGGAAAAACTGGCGCAGGGATCGGCCCTGGAAGCCTTGCACCTGCTCGATGTCGCCCTGGGGGCCGAGCCGGCGCAAGCGACAGCCCTGGGCGTAAAAAAAGACGCCCTTCAGCTGCTGCTGGCAGAATCGGGCGGCAATAACCTCAGCGAGGTGATGTGGTTGAAGTCCGAGATCGCAGCCGTCGAAGCGGCGCTCGGACGGGAGGACTGACCCCGCCGCGCTGTTTCAGCGCGGCTGCATCCGGATCGCGCCGTCCAGGCGCACGGTCTCTCCGTTGACGTAACCGTTGCGAATCAATTCCAGCGCCATGCTGGCGTACTCCGAGGCGTCGCCCATGCGCTTGGGAAACGGCACCATCGCACCCAGCGCCTGCTTCATTTCGGGGGTGGCGCGCGCCATCGCGGGCGTATCGAAGATGCCCGGCTGGATGGTGTTCACCCGGATACCTTCACGGGACAGGTCGCGCGCGATGGTCAGGGTCATACCGACGATCGCCGCCTTGGCGGCCGAGTAGGCGGCCTGCCCCATCTGCCCTTCGGTCGCGGCTGCCGAGGCGGTATTCACCATACTGCCGCGCTCGCCGTCAATTGGCTCCAGTGTCATCATGCCCGCGGCAGCGCGGGTGATGCAGCGGAAAGTACCTACCGTGTTGAGCTTCAGCACCCATTCGAACTTGTCGCTGGGAAAGATGTTGATCTCGCCTGTGTTCTTGTCGCGGCGGGCCGTGGGGATGGCGTTGCCGCCGCCGGCGCAACACACCAGGACCCGCTCCTGCCCATTGGCGGCCCGCGCTGTTGCAAAGGCGCCATCGACGCTGTCGTCGGACAGCACGTCGCACTGGGCGAAGGTCGAGCCCGTTTCCGCCGCCGCTCGCGCGCCGGTTTCCTCGTTGAGATCGAAGATGGTAACCCTGGCGCCCAGCGCGCGCAGCGCCTTTACAGTGGCCAGCCCGAGTCCGGATGCACCACCGGTCACTACCGCTGCGACTGAGGAATCTATCTTCATGTTTTTCTCCCGGTTTATTGTGGATGCGCGCCGTGACTGCCGCCCTCGGAGGCGTCAGTTTATACCGCAGGGCGCATTACTATGCAACAGTGTTGTTGATATGTATAATGATTCGCCAAAAGCAAGACAGCCTGCTTACGACTCGAGCCGGCGACGCAAACTGGAGCAATTATGACACAGGTAATGAAAGGGGTACGGGTCCTGGAAGTGGCGCAGATGACCTTTGTCCCTGCCGCCGGTGCGATTCTCGCGGACTGGGGGGCGGACGTCATCAAGATAGAGCACCCGCTGCGCGGTGACTCCCAGCGCGGCTTCGTCAACATGGGCGGTGTCAAGGTCAACCCCAAACGCAGCCCCTTCGTGGAACACCCCAACCGTGGCAAGCGCAGCGTCGGCGTCGATATCACCAAGCCCGAGGGTATCCAGGTTATCTACGAGCTGGCCAGGACCGCGGACGTGTTCCTCACCAATTACCTGCCCCGGCAGCGCCAGAAATTCAAGTTCGACCTGGAGCACATCCGCGCGGCGAACCCGAATATCATCTACGCCCGCGGCAGCGCCTATGGCGACAAGGGGCCGGAGCGCGATGTCGGCGGTTTCGACGGCACCGCGTTCTGGAACCGCAGCGGTGTCGCCACCGCCATGTCACCGCCCGAACTGCCTGGCCCCATATCACAGGGGATCCCCGCCTTCGGCGATTCCATCGGTGGCATGAATATCGCGGGCGGGATCTCCGCTGCACTGTTCCACCGGGAGCGCACCGGCGAAGCGCTGGAGCTGGACGTCTCCCTGCTCAGCAGCGCGTGGTGGGCGGCGGGTACCTCGATCGACATGGGCATCGACTGCGGGCAGGTCTCGCGCAACCGTATGCCGACCTCCGGCGGTAACCCCGGCAACCCTTTCATGGGTAATTACACCACCTCGGACGGCGGCACCATCAACATGTGCACCCTTACCCCGGGGCCGCATATCCGCAATGTGTTCGAACACCTGGGGTTGCCCGAGGCAGCCGACGATGAGCGTTTCGCCACCGTCGAGGCCCTGATGCAGAACTGGCAGGCCGCCAGCGACCTGATACGCGACAAATTCGCAGAGAAGCCATTCGATTACTGGCGCACGCACCTGAAAACCATGTCCGGCCAGTGGGCCCCGGTTCTCGACCTGCTCAGTATTGCCCAGGACGAGCAGGCCCTGGCCAACGACATGCTGTTCGAGGTCGAGGCCGCTGATGGTGGCGAGCCGGTTAAACTGGTGCGGGGCCCGGTGCAGTTCAATCACGAACCCACCAGGACCACCCGCGCCCCCGAGGCATCGGAGCATACGGAGCTGGTGCTGATGGAAATGGGGATGGAGTGGGATATGATTGAGCAACTGAAAGAAAAGGGCGCGATAGCCTGATTTCACCCTAGTTTTTGCGAGAGAGCCATGAAACCTGGAACAAGACTGAAAAGCGCAGTGTGCGACACCGAAGTGATGGTGATCCGCGGCGGTGATGGCGCCATCGAATGTGGCGGCGCCCCCATGGCCGAGGACAAGCCGGCTGCCGGCGGCGAGCCTGCAGCTGAATTCGCCGGGGGCACGCTGATGGGCAAGCGCTACGTCGACGAGGCGGGCACAATAGAGCTGCTCTGCGTGAAACCCGGCAAGGGGTCGCTGTCGGTCGATGGCGCCGCGCTGCGAACCAAGGACGCCAAAACACTGCCCTCATCCGACTGACCCAGTCGATGAATATTGCACTATTGCTGCAGATGGCAGCCGATACCGACCCCGGGCGTATCGCCCTGGTCTGTGACGGCCGGCGCTGGTCCTACGGCGCCCTGCAGGCGGCGGCCAGGGGCGCTGCCGCGAATATCGTGGCGGGTGGCTGCGCGCACGTTGCGCTGCTGGATGAAAGCAGCGAGGCTGCACCCATCGCCCTGTTCGGGGCCGCCCTTGCCGGCGTCCCCTACGTCCCGCTCAACTACCGCCTGGCCGATACCGACCTCGCCGCCCTGCTGCAGCGGATTGCCCCGGCCTGCGTGATCGGCGACATCGACCGTGTCCAGCGCCTGGACCCGGAGGGCGGGCATACCTGCCTGGGCAGGGACGCATTTGTCGCCGCTGCCGAGGCCGCCGCCGATGGCGCCTCCGATGAGGAACGCGAGGGCGAGGGCATCGCCGCCCAGATTTTTACCAGCGGCACCACCGCCGCCCCCAAGGCCGCCCTGCTGCGTCACTCCAACCTGCTCGGTTATATCCTGGGCACCGTGGAATTCTGCTCGGCGGCAGAGGACGACGCCCAGCTGGTCTGTGTTCCGCCCTACCATATCGCCGGGATCTCCGCGCTGCTCAGCTCGATCTATGCCATGCGCCGGCTGGTCCTGCTGCCCGCCTTCGACCCCGATGACTGGCTTGAGCTCGTCGCTACGGAGAAGGTCACCAACGCCTTCCTGGTGCCCACCATGCTGGCGCGTATCATCGAGCGCATCGACGCCGGCGCGCCCGCCGCGCTGGACTCCTTGCAAGCTATTGCCTACGGCGGCGGGCGCATGCCGCTGGAGCTCATTCGGCGTGCCCTGGACCTGTTCCCCACCGCCAGCTTCACCAACGCCTACGGCCTGACCGAAACCAGTTCCACCATCGCCCTGCTGGGGCCGGAAGAACATCGCCTGGCCCAGACCTCCGACGATCCTGCGGTGCGGGCGCGTCTGGGCTCGGTCGGCCGACCGTTGCCCACGGTGGAACTCGAGATACGCGACGAGGAGGGCCGGCCGCTATCTGCGGGTGAGCGCGGGGAAATCTACGTCCGCGGCGAGCAGGTCTCCGGCGAGTACCGGGAACGGAGCGCGCTGGATGCAGAGGGCTGGTTTCCCACCCGGGACGCCGGCTGGCTGGATGAGGAGGGCTACCTGTTTCTCACCGGGCGCGCGGACGACGTCATCGTGCGCGGCGGTGAAAACATCTCGCCCGGGGAAATCGAGGATGTACTGATGACCCACCCGGCCATCGTCGACGCAGCGGCGGTGGGTGTGCCCTCGGTGGAATGGGGTGAAGCGGTGGGCGTCGCAGTGGTCGTGAAGCCGGGGCCGGAAACCCCCGGTGATGAGGAACTGCGCGCCCTCGTCAAGGACCGCCTGCGCTCCTCCCGGGTACCCGAGCGCATCGTCAGACTGCAGGCACTGCCCTACAACGAGATGGGCAAGCTGTTGCGACGCAAGGTACGCGAGGTTTTTTGAGCACTACCACAGGAGCGGTTCAGCGGTCGCACACGGGGCCGCTGTATAGCGCACTGGCCAGACCGATCTCCAGGAGTAAAGCGACAAGCCCACCAGGTAGGTGCCGATCAAAGTTGCCCCGGTAAGGCTGAAGAAAAATGAAGAACTGGAAGAGTAGAAAGATCCTTGTCCTGCTGTTGCTCGCAGTGCTGGGATTTGGTCTGTGGTCTTATAGGTGGACCTACACAGATCACGGGCGACTGGACTACAAGGCCGCGCTCAGCCTTCACCTGCTCAGCTTCGAGCGCAAGCTGAAGCCGCGGCCGGAGTCGGACTTCGAAATCGATATGCCGGTCAACCTGGCATTCGGTCTCAGTATGCTGATGCCGCGGGACGAGGTGGCGCGGGTAGAGGATCGCACGATCGACGGCCCGGAATCTGCCTTGCCGATCCGCATCTACTGGCCTCGGGTGGGAGCAGGCGACGAGAGCGTCACCACAACACCGCCGGTCATCGTCTATTTTCACGGTGGCGGTTTCGTGGTGGGCGACATCGATATTTTCGACCCGCTGGCGCGCTCCCTGGCAAACCACACCCGCTCCATCGTCATTTCAGTCGATTACCGCCTCGCCCCGGAGCACCCCTACCCGGCGGCAGTGAACGATGCCTATGCGGCACTCCTGTGGGCTGCCGATAACGCGCAATCACTGGGCGGCGATCCCGGCCGGCTTGTCGTCGCGGGTGACAGCGCCGGCGGAACGCTTGCTACGGTCACCGCCCTGCGAGCCCGGGACGAAAACGGCCCCCGCATCGCCTACCAGGTACTTTATTACCCCGGCGTCGACTTTATTACGACTTACCCGAGTACGGAAAAATTCGGCGAGGGGTACGGTCTGCCCGCCAGGGCCACCCATGCGATGAGAGAGGCCTACATGGGAGGTGAGGCTGACAGAAAGCATCCCTACCTGTCGCCGCTGTTCGCGGCAAGCCTCCAGCGATTACCACCGGCATTGATCGTCACGGCGGGATTCGATCCCCTGACCGACAGCGCCAGAGCCTACGCGGAAAAATTGCGGGGGGATGGGGTCGCAGTCACGGCCATACACTACCCGGGCATGATTCACGGCTTCATGGGCATCGTGTTCTTCGACCAGCAGCAGGACGCTCTGGAAAAGACTGCCGAGGCGCTCGATTCAGCCTGGCGCAGCGACAGCGGCGCCCGTGATACCGGCGCCGGCTCCTGAGCCTGTCGAATACCCTGCGACACCACATCGATGGTACGGGTGCCAGCCAATACCCGCAAAGCACTATTCGACAACAACCCGGACTCTTTCCAGGTTGCGGACCAGCGCAAACGGCGTATTGGTGTCACCCTCTCGCTGCGAGGCCACTTTCAGGGTCACGAAATAGGTCCCGGGAGCGCTGAAACTGTGTTGTGTTTTCAGTGTCAGGGTCTCTCCCGCGGCCTTGTTCAGTGCCACCGGAACGGAAAAACCTCCGCTACCGTCCAGGTCCCATGCGGCTTCCACGATCTGGCCGGTGCCCCTGGGCACCTCGATACTCGCCAGCAATGTGACCGGCTCACCAACAGCCACCTCGGCCCGTTTTGAGCCGTTGGCATCCAGCCGGATGACCGGCTGTATCCCACCGCGCGCGTTGGCGTCGGCGGGCATCTTTACCTGCCCGTCCACAACCTCATAGTTTGTCGTCGCAGGCGGTTCGACCCCTTTTTCGACCCAGGCACTGAGATCGCGCAGGGCCTGTTGCAGAACCCCCAGGTAGCTGACAGTCCGGGTCGGCTCCAGCTGCTGGCCGCGGTCCCCGTGATTGGCGCGGTCGGTATACCACAGGCGAAAATGCGTGTTTGTGTCTGCGCCGAAACGGGTTTCCACCTGGCGGCGATACCAGTCCCCCTGCCAGGGGTAGGCCTCCGTGTCGTGCAGGTTGGACAGCACGATCATTTTGCCCTTGAAATCCCCGGTCGGAACGGTTCCGGCCGCCGCCATGGTAAAGAGCGGCCCCAGGATAAGCGGGCGTTGCGGATAGAGGGGCTTGCCCTCCCCGTCCCTGAACTGGTCCCAGACAGGGTAGCCCTCCGCGGGCACCTGGTGGCGGTGATAGGTTTGCGAGGCGAGGAAATTCAGGTTATTGATCTCCACTTCGTCGCCCACTTTCAGTTGCGCCAGCACGGCACTGGCCTCGTCGCCCACCAGCAGGTAGTTGCCCACAAGCTCCCTGGTAGCCAGCAGCGTCTGCCCGCTCGCCGCGCCGCTCCTGACAAATATATCGGAGCCAAGAATTTCATTGTCCGGAACGCTTGCCAGCTCGATCGCCATGGGTTGCTTGTAGGAGGCATCGCCTATCATGTCCTTGAATGCATCGTCGGCCAGCCCCTTCGACGACCCACCCTGCATGGCCCTCTTCAGTCCCGACTGCTCGGCATCCTCCGCCGTGACCAGGCTTTTGACCGAGGTGCGATGCGTGATCGAGGCGGCCTTGAGTGATAGCGGCGGTTCGAAGCCCTCATAACCGGCTTTGGACCAGAAATCCTCGGAAAAATAGCCCGGGTCGGCCATGAGCACACCGGCAAAGAGCGCCGCAAAGCCGTGCAGGTCGAGCCTGTCATGGACGTACCAGGCTGCCAACGGAAAGCCCATCTTCGTCACTTCGGTGAACGCTGCGGCCTCCTCATCCGTAAGGCCGGCATAGGGGTCCGTTTGCGAGCCGACATCGAGCGCATCGGCTATCCCGGGCAGCTTGTGCTTCAGCACGCGCAGGGCGTATGAGCGCACGGTAAATACGTTGGGGATGGCCATAGGCGAACCGATCACGTAGGGCACGGCGCCATCCCACACACCCTCGGTATTTTCCATGCCACCGGCGGTGCGGTAAGCGCCACCGCTACCGCCGAAGGCATAGCCGTAGGGCCGCTGGCAGCCGTACATCTGCGCGGCCACTATCCGCGAATACTGTGCGGCGGCCGCGTTGGCCCGATAGGCGGATATAGTGGGATCGACATTGGCACCCGGCTTGCCGGTCTGGCTTCTGCCCCCGCCGTTGGTCTCTATGAAGTAGGCGCCGCTATCGATTGAGAAACCAATTTTGTCGTCCTCCCCGGAACTGCCCTGGGAGACCAGTTCACTCATCGGCACGGGCGTGATGTATTGGAAAAAACGTCCCCGGTACTGGTCTTTGGGGGGAAAGTAATAGGAAAAGCGTGTCTCGGTCCCTTCAAATCCGCCGTGCACATAACGATGCCTGACCGGCTCGGAGCGCCATTCGTCCAAATCCACATAGGCTTTGGTGAAAAGCGGATCTTCCTGCATAGCGACCTCTATAGTGCCTGTCACCTCACACTCGCTTGCGGCAACGGGTACGGAATTACCCGGCAGCGGGCTCAGTAATAACCATAACAAGGCTGATCGCCAGGCGACAAGGGACATATCCGGGTACCTGCAAAAATGTAAACGGCTTCCACGATGCATCAGAGTGACGCAACTTTCGCGAGGACCTCTTCCGCATAACGCGATGCATTATCGCACCACTCGCTCCTCGTTTTGCCCTCGAAATGCGATGCGGCGCCGACCACGCCCAGGGCCTTGTACTCCCCGATACGGTCGAGCACGGCCTGCGCTTCCCAGGACTCCCCCGGTTCCATAATGCTGGCGAGGAAGACGACCGGGGGGTCCTCGCGGCCGATCCTCTCGCAGTGCTCGTGCATGTAATCTATGCCGGCGACCAGATCCTCCTTACCCACCATCGAGCGGGTGCGTGTCGTGCTGGTCGGGGCATGGCCGGTAAAGAAAGGATTCCAGCCATCCGCCAACTCCACCGCGCGCCGAATAGCGCGCTTTGCATTGCCGCCGACGTAAACCGGTGGATGGGGTTTCTGCACAGGCGCCGGACGCATTCGGCTGCCGCGTGCGCTGTAGCCAGTACCCTCGAAGTCAAATTCCTCGCCCGTCCAGGCCAGTTTCATGGCCCGCAGGTATTCATCAAAAAGATCATTGCGCTGTTCGAAATCCACACCCAGTGCAAAGTACTCACCCTTCATGTAACCGGCGCCCATGCCAAGGGTCAGGCGGCCCCCGGAAAACACATCCAGGGTCGAGGCGGCCCGCGCGGTAATAAACGGGTTGCGGTAAGTCGCCACCAGAATACCCGTCTGCAAGCGCAGTGTAGTCGTGTGCGCGGCGACCATGCTGAGCATGACAAACGGGTCCTGGGCATCGTGGCCGCCGGCATCACGCCAGCGCGCAGTGGGACAGGGGTGGTCGGTGACATTGCCGGCGTTGAAGCCAAGTTTTTCAACGTGCCGGGAAATCTGGGCGACCGCTTCCTGCGTGAGGAATTCGTCCGCCTGCGCGGTCTGGTCAAAAGGCAAGGTCACATTGATTTTCATGAGTTGGATTTCCCTGTGTTTGGGATGATTTTATCCGGCGTCGACGAGCGCTCGACCATACCGCAGGCTTCCTCGCCGTCCCAGCGGTAGCGTGCGTGGGCTTGCTGCACAATGGGGAAGTCGGCGGGCAGGACCGCACTGCCCTTATTAACGGAACGGGTATTGATAAACGTCACCCCCTCGACGGACACCGCCCCTTGCGCCGTTTCCAGCACGAATGACACATTGTCACCGCTGGTCTGCAATCGATCCAGCCACGGAACAACATCCGCCCGGGCCACCTTTAATTCACCGCTGCCATCGAAGATATAACCCTCGTTGTAGCTGGGCTCGCCGTCACTGCGGGGTGGATAGGTGTTGAAGCCAAAGGCCTTGCCGCTGGGAAAGACGGCCGACTGCCAGCAGTGGCCGGCGAAACCGGCCAGGCGACGCACGCCCTGGCGGCGAATTCTGAGGCCCGTACCGGTCAGTGTGATGTTGCGCCGCCCCACCCGAAGCGCGCCGCGGGCGCGAAACAATTGCTCGTAACGGGGGCTCATGAACTCACCCTGTTGACCCGCCAGTGCCGCTTTTGCCTGCGGCAACAGGGACCCCGGTACCCAGGGCGGCGCCGCCATCGTCATCTCGATATCAAACTCGACCGCAACCGGTTCCGGGCTGTTTAGCAGCTGCCCCCTGGCCAGGTGCAGCGCAGTGGTTTCCGGGGCACTGCCGCGAAAAGACGCCGTCCAGCACCGGAAGGGCTCGACGCACTGGAATCGCAGGGGACCGGCGCCGCGTATTGTCGATCGGCCATTGTCGTCGCCCGAAGGCAGCGGCGGGTGGCTCTCGCGGAAACTGATCACCCGGCCATCAGCAAAGGCAATATCGAGCCAGATATCGTGGGCGTCCCAGTCCCGCGCCAGGGCCTCGATGCCGATGCGCATGCCCAGGCTGGCATCGGCGGACTCGATCCAGACATTGACTGCATCACGCATTTCGGGATCTTCCGGGCGCCCGGCCAGTACAAACTCGCTTGTCTCATCCAGTCCGCCGGACAAATCGAGTGCCATGGGCTAAACCCTTCCCGTCCAGTCTTTCATGCACTGGGAGTAGTCGGCAAACAGCGCGCGCACCTGTTCCGAATCGACGCCGTAATCTTCCGCTTTCTTCGAGATACCTGGCTCGCGACTGGCGGCGTTTTCCCGCCACCAGTCGGCCATGCCTCGGGCGAACGCCGCTTTAACCGGCTCGCCGAGCCAGTCATAGAGCCTGTTCACCTCGCCGATCGGGTCCTCGTGCATGGCGCGGAAATGAATATCGAAAAATCGCGCGTTGTTGTTTCCCCGGTCGCGGAACGCCATTGCCCTTGCCATACCCCCGGACCACTGCTGAATGTTCATTTCAGCGAGGTAGCCTGTATCCATGTGGTCGGTAAACCGACCGACGATATCGGCATAGACATCGATCACCGACAGCATGACTTCGCCCGGGTCCCGATGGGTCATGACAAAGCGGGCATCGGGGAAAGCCGCATCGAGGTAATCAAGGTAAATCAGGTGGGTCGGCGCTTTGAGGCGCCACGGTTTGGCGGGTCGGCGCCATTGCAGAAGTTTCAGCACCCTGCGTTCGTACTGATAGGTGGATGTCAAATCGGCGTCATACAACCATTTCGAGTAGGACGGTATCTGCGCAAATGCCTGGAAAATGTGCGATTTGAAATCCAGTGCCATCAGGTCCTGGCATTCTGCGGGGGCGCTCTCTCCCCCGGGAGTATGGGGCTTCCAGCCAGCGACCTTTTCAGCCTCGGTAATCGCCTGGCTGCCGCCTGCGCCCCTCACAGCCGGTGGCGGGCAGGGACTGGCGGCCTCACTGCGCAACAGCGAACGGGCATCGGGATCCCGGGCCAGAAGAAAGGAGAGCGCTGTCGAACCGGTGCGAGGCAGGCTGAGGCCAATAAGTGGCCTGACGACTTCCTCGTCATTTATTTCCGGGTAACGTCGATACCAGTCCTCGACCTGCAGCCGCTGTTTCAGGTGGCCAATAATACGTTCACGCAGGACGTGTTCGCCACTGGCATTCAAGCGTGCTTCCCGGTTGATCGAATTGACCAGAATTTCCAGGCCTTCGCAGAAGGAGTCGAGGCCAAAATCACTGAGCCCGGTGTCGTCCCGGGCAAGGCACAGCAGTGCTTGATAGCTTTCCACGTTTACTTACGGGCGGCTGTCCTGCGCCGGGTAGCGGTCTTTTTTCGGGCGGGCGATTTCTTCGCTGCGGGGGCCTTGCGCCGCCGTTTCGCTGCCGGGCGACGGCTCTTGGCCGGCTCAAGCGTGGCCTCCAGTTCAGCCAGTGCGCCCTCGAGATAATCGAGCAGGCGCTGCATTTTCGGCACGCTCTTGCGGCAGGCGATCAGGCCAAAATCGACAAAATCATGGCGGCTGACCACGGTGATATTCAGCGCACCGCTGTCGATATTGAGCGAAATCGGATAAAGCCCGGTCAGCCTGGCACCCTGCCAGTACATGGTTTTGCGGGGTCCGGGAACATGGGAGATCACCACGTTGCCCAGCGCATTGTCCTTGCCCAGCCCGATCATGGAACCCAGGTGCCCGGGAATCATGATCGCTGCGGTGTAGGCCATCACCTGTCCCGCGGATAGCCGTTCCAGCCGCTCCTTGTTGTAATCCATGCCGCTCTTGATGGCGCGCAGGCGCTCCCCGGGTTCCCGGATATCCGTGGCCAGGGTGGTCATGGTAAACGCCACTTCGTTGCCCGCGTCACTGCCCGGGCGACGCACCGACACAGGTACCGCGCCCGTCATGGACCGCTCCGGCAATTCACCCAGTTCCGCCAGGTACTGCCGCAGCGCGCCACCACACATGGCGAGCACAACGTCGTTCAGTGTGGCGTCATAGGCCTCGGCCACCTTGCGCATCCGCGCGGTGGCATAGGACTGGCCGGCAAAGCGTCGGGTGGCGCTGACTTTCTGGTTGAAAATGGTCTTCGGTGCCTGCCCGAACATGGCCAGGTCGGGATTTCCGGACCTGAAGTCACTCCAGGTACCGAACAGCTCGCGCACAACCGGTACAATCGAGTTCAGGCCTTCACCGGCCAGTCTCGCCAGCGCCGGCAGGGTATCCCTGGCCGGGTTTGGCACGGGCAGGGACTGCGCCCCGGACTTTGATGTTTCCACCTCCCAGGGCGGGGGCAGTTTCTTCGACTCGGCGGCGCTGCTGGACATGGACTTCAGCAGCAGGCGCATGCCGGCCAAGCCGTCAACCAGCGAGTGGTGTATTTTCATATAGACGGCAATACGCCCGTCCTCCAGCCCGGAAATCAGATGCATACGCCACAGGGGGTACTCCCGGTCCAGATGGCTGCTGTGCACCCTCGACACCATCTCGAGCAGCTCCCGGATACGCCCCGGGTGGGGCAATGAGGTGTGCGCGAAGTGCTGGTCCAGGTCGAAATCCAGGTCCTCTTCCCAGTAGTGCAGGCCCCTGCGTTCAATCAGCCGGCGATTGAACGGCGCTGCGGCCCTGGTTGACTGGCGCAATCGCGCGGCCAGTTGCTCGGCAAAATGTTTGCCCGCCCTGGGTGGCGGCTCGAACAGCATCAGTATACCGATGTGCAGCGGGGTCCTCCTGCTCTCGAGTCGCAGGAAGGCGTCATCAAGAAGACCTAGCTTTTTCATTTTATCGCTATACCTGTCGTCACTAGTGCGGGGGGCCGGGCAGCGTAGCCGGGATCGGGAAAGACTAAGCCGAACGAAGCATCAGGGTCGTCACAGTATTGCGAGGTATCTGAAAGCGGTCAACCGTTACACCGGTAATATATGGCGCAGCGGCAGACTCTCAAGTCCCGGGTTTACCGATAACTCCAGCTCAGATACTGCCGGCCCTGAGCTGTTCCACCGCGTAGTCACACGCGCGGGCGGTGAACGCCATATAGGTCAGTGACGGATTTACACAGGACGACGAGGTCATGAAGGACCCGTCGGTCACGAACAGGTTGGGCACATCGTGGGCCTGGTTCCAGCGGTTGAGCACCGCCTGCCCAGGATCGTCGCCCATGCGGGCTGTACCCATTTCATGAATGCCCTCGCCGGGCACCGACAACGCTTCGGTGCTGCCCATGGGGATGGCAAATGCCGCCCCGGCCGCCTTGACGATACGCTGGGCCTGCGCCTGCATATCCCGGGCCATGGCGTACTCGTTATCGCTCCACTGGAAATCGAAGGCCACCTGGGGAATACCGAAACGGTCCTTTTTCGCCTTGCTCAGGTAGAGCCGGTTATTGGCGTTGGGCAGGCATTCACCGAAGCCTGCCACATACCAGGTCCAGGCAGCTGCCGGCTTGCGCAGTTTATCCTTGAGGGCCGCGCCAAATCCGCGTGAGTTGAACTGCATCATCCAGTCGCCGCGCATCGTCATGGTCTGGTAACCATAGCCGCGGACAAAATCCAACTCACTGCTCTGTTCACCCACGTTGCGGAACCGGGGTATATACAGGCCGGTGGGGCGATTGCCGTAATAGTAGGAATCGGCGTCATCAGTAAACATGCCCACCGCACCAATTCGAAGAAAATGATCCATCAGGTAATGGCCCAGGACACCGCTGCGATTGGCCAGTCCGTCGGGAAAGGCACCGGAAGCGGAGTTGAGCAATATCTGGGTGCTGGCGACGGTGGAGGCGCACAGAAACACCAGCCTCCCGGAGTAACTGCGGCGCTTCCCGCTCTGGCCGTCAATCACATGGACCTTGCTGATCTTTCCCTGCGCATCATCGTACTCCAGGCGATCTACCACCTGGTTGGCTTTCAGCGTCAGCCTGCCAGTGGCTCTGGCCGCCGGCAGCGTGGAACTCTGGGAGCTGAAGTAACTCCCGGTCGAACAGCCCCGCTCGCAGGGACCGCAGTAGTGGCAGGCAGATCGCCCCGGCAGGTCCTCGGTCAGAATCGCGGTGCGCGCATTGGTCAGGGTGATTTCGGGAACGGCTTTTACCAGGCGATCCTTGATAGTGTGCTCCAGGCCATACCACTCCATGGGCTTCTGGAAATCACCGTCCGGAAGTTGTGGCAGCCCCTCTTTCCTGCCGTTGACGCCGATGAATTTCTCCACGTGGCTGTACCACGGCGCGATCTCGTCATAGCTCACCGGCCAGGGCAGGCCGCGGCCATCGGCCTTGTTGGCATTGAAATCCTGTTCGCTCCAGCGATAGGTCTGGCGCCCCCACATCAGTGATTTGCCGCCCACCGCCGCGCCCCGATACCAGCTGAAAGGCCTGCCTTCATCCATCGCGTAGGGGTTTTCGCTGTCGTTGTTCCAGAACTGTCGATTCGCAGAACTGAACGCGTAGGACGTGCTCTGCACCTCGTAATCCCTGGCGTTGCGATCGCGTTCGGGCTTGCCCTGATAGGGCAGCTTCCAACTCGGCGCGTGTTCACCCAGATAACCGGTGCCGTGGGGCAGGTCGCGACCGCGCTCCAGCACGAGCACCGTCAGGCCTCGCTCAGTCAACTCCTTTGCTGCCCAGCCGCCGCTGATTCCGGACCCGATAACGATCGCATCGAAATCGTAGTGTTGATCAGACCCCATAAGCTGCTCCGCTAGCTTATAAACATGTATGGTGCCCAGGCGCTTTCATCCGGCGCCAGGGGCAGGTTGCCGTCAAATCGCATGGGCATCATATTGGTACGCAGCACCTGGCTGGCACCCACTTCCGAGGTAAAAAATCCCCAGATCGTGAGTTCCTTCACCATGCAGATAAACGGCGCATCACTGATAAACGGTCGCCGGATATTGCCCTGGCTATACCAGGGGGAGTCAGCCGCGGCAGCCTCCATGGTTTCGAGAATGACCAGCTGCTGCTGCGCTTCCAGCAGGTCGAATGACTTGCCATGGTCCTGTGGGATCCGTGTCTCCATATCCGCCAGCCCGGCACTGAACAGCGCCCGCTCCTGGTCGTTTAGCCAGTCGGCCACCATCAGTTCGATGAAATGGGGCACACCGGCTTCGATGGCACCCGGCGTGTCGGTTGCGGGAATGGTGGCCTCGGCCATGGCAGCGATGATCTTGCGCTGCTGGTGGCTGAAAAAATCGCTCTTTGCACGGGCGTAGTCGGGCGCCGTCGCCAGGTAGACCAGTTGCTCATCGGTGAGCGCAAAGCCCAGTTTGCTGGCAGTTGCACCGCTCACCAATAGGGCGGCGCACTGCAGGAGTTCCCGTCGGTTCATCTTGTTATCTCCAATCCGCCCGGGCCACAGAGGCCGCTCCCGGATAGTCCTGAAAAGCTGTGTTCTCCCCGAAAAGTGTATCCTATCCAGCTCCGGGCCAATAACCAGATAACGATTAAGCAGCCTGGCGGGGAGCGGGCCTGTCGGCAGGCCCCGATCGCATCGCGTCAAGTATCCGCGCACAGGCCAGCCCGGTGTGGAAGTCCGGTCCCGTCTGCTGTCCGGCTTTGACAGCCTCGCAGACTTTCGCCAGCCAACGCTGCTGGGCCTGTTGCACGGGATTGGTATCACTGGCAGCGGGGAACTGCTGCGGTTCCTGCTGTGGCCGCATCAGGACCAGTCCCACATTGTGCGTCAGCTGGAGGACACCGTCGCTGCCCAGCAGGCAGATCTGCGAGGGCAGGTCCACCGCGCTGGAGCAGCCCGTATCCAGCGATGAAGTCACACCGCTGCGCAGCTTGAACCAGGCGGTGAAGGCATCTTCGGCAGTGGCAGCGTGCAGCTGACCATCTACCTCCCCGCGCCCCGGCCGCGCCACGACATCGGTTCTCGGCAGGCAGCTGACGGCGTCGATCTCGCCGAACAGCCAGTGCAGGCTATCGACGTGGTGGCTGGCAAATGCGCCAATCCACCCGCCACCCTTGTCCCTTTCGAATAACCAGCCATGCGGTGCCCTGCGACCGCTGGACAGAAACATGCTGCAGGAAAAGTGCAACGGATTGCCGATAGCACCGTCGTCCAGCAGCTGTTTCAACTGCTCCCGCAGGGGATCGCAGCGAAATTCGAAATTGAGGAAATGCGGCACGCCCGCTGCGGTTACCAGCTCGAGCATCGCCCGGGCTTCGTCGGCATTCCTGCCGAAGGGTTTGTCGCACAACACCGCGCAGCCGCGGGACACAGCAAGTTTCACATGTTCCAGATGGAGAAAAGGCGGTGAATGGACGGACACCAGGTCGCAGGGCGCTGCCAGCGCCTGCTCCAGCGCGATGGTGTCGCGCGCGGAAACGAGCCGGACCTCGCAGCCCAGTGCCTCAAAAGCCGGCGCCACCGTGCGACGCCCGAACCCGGTACCGATCACCACAACTTTCAGGCTTGCACTCAAAGTGGATCCTCCTCCTTGCCCCGCCAGCGTCAGGCGATAGCCTCGTGACCTTTCAGGGTCGTTCTGTGCATGACCCGACCCGCGGCGCTGTCGTAAGGATAGGAGCGATGCAGCAGTCCCGGATTGTTGAAAATGACCAGGTCACCTTGCTGCCAGTGGTGGCGATAGGTGAACCGGTCCTGGGTACACCAATCCAGCAGCTCCTGGAGCAGTGCCCTGCCCTCCTCCTCCGGCAGGCCGACGATACTGTCCGCAGTCGCGCCGATCAGCAGCGACGTTCTGCCGTCCTGTTGGTGCCACACCAGGGGATGTTCCGTCAGGGGAAACACCGCGTCCCATCGCGCATAGTCCTGTTCGGTCGGCCGCTCATAGAGTTTGCGCCCCACCGCGGCGAGACAGTGTTTCACGCGCAGGTTTTGCAGTTGCTGCTTGCGCGCCTGCGGCAGGGCCTCGTAAGCGGCAAACAGGCTGGCAAACCCGGTGTCCCCGCCCTCCCGGGGCGGGTTCTCGCACTTCAGTAGTGTCGCTTTTCCGGGCACCCGGTAAGAGGTGCCGTCCATATGCCAGAAGTCGTTGCCCTTGACGTACTCCAGCTGGGTCTTGTCGTCCTTGTCCAGGGATATCCGATAGACACCCTTGTTACTGGGCGCGGAGCCATCCGCGGTAGCCCTGACCTCTTCCTTCTCACCCAATGAGCCGCTGAGGGCGACGATCTGGTCATCATTCAGGTGTAGCTGCGGAAAGACCAGCACGCCGTAGGTGTTCAATGCCGCCAGAATCTGTGCGGGGATGCCCTCCCCGATCATATCGTCTGCCGCGATGTAAACATTGGCTCCGATACTGGGCGTTATCGGCTCGATGCGGATCACTGTCATAACATTTGTCCTATCTATCCCCGGGTCCGATGCGCTTCAGCTCTGCGCTGCAGCAGGGAGCGGGTCGCGACCATCGCCTGCCCTGCCCGATCGCCGGCCGCGACACAGTTCTCCAGTATCTGGACGTTCTGCGCCAGCACCTTGCCACCGTGGTGGCAGCGATTGAAAGCGGTATAACCCATGGGAGTGGCATCGCGGTCGGTGGCCCGCATTTTTTTGGCCAGGCTGGCATCAGTCAGCAATAGTGACAACAGCTTGCCCGTCAGGCCAAACCGTTTCAGGCGCAGGATCTCGCGCTGGGAACGGCAGCACAGGCGCCACAATTCCCCATCGGCCAGCAGGGATTCCGTACCCTGCCAACCGTTGATCGCGCTGGCCAGGATAAAAGGGGAAAACATGCTGGTGGTCGCCTCGTAGATACCGGCTGGAATCAACTGACAGGTCGATACGCCACTGCGGTCGTAAGCCCGGGCGAACGCCTTTGCGGCGGCGCCGGGTCGGGCAGCCAGTATAAAACCGACACGATCGGGAAAGCTGAGATAGGCGATATCCGCACTGTCGTGCGTCCGGGCATATTCAGCGGGCGGCTGCGGTGTATCCGGGCCACCCACCTGGTAGGCGAACATTTTCATGGTCCCCTGCAGCAGCCGGCCGCGGTCCAGGCCAGTCGTCCCCTGCACGTGCTCGTACAGGCCAATGCCCACGCCGCAGATCACCAGCTTAGCGTCGGTGTCGGCCAGCGCCACGCCCAGGGCCTGCAGGGTGGCAACCCCCTGCTCACTGCGGCAGGTGGCGCCGTCGAGGGTCAGCAGTACGTAATCGAAGGATTGCCCCTGTAACTGCGCGGGATCGGTCAACACGCGACAGGTGTCGAGTTCTTTCACACTGTGATCGTTATAGTGGTAGAGCTTCTGGGGGCGGCACAGGGCCTGCTCCCGATGCGGACGCACCAGCAGGCTGATCCGGGCACCGCCAAGTTGCAGGTGATAGGCGCAGGTCAGTCCCAGGGCCCCGGCACCCACCACCAGGATATGCGGCTCAGCCAGGCTCAATGCTCGCCCCTGGGCGCAACAACGCCCTGCGGCATCCTGACCCGCACCTCGACTTTTTTGATCTCACCGGTGAAAACACCCTCGTCCCGGTAGGCCTGCGACACCGGCACCCGGGTATCGCGACCGGTATCGAAGGTCTCGCCCAGCCCGGCCATCATCAATGCGCGTTGCGCGACCGGCCCGCGGGCCACCTGGTTCCCGTCCACCGCAATCGTGATCTCGCCCCCCTTGCCGGTGATAGCAAAATCAAAGCGCAGGGTGTGGCTGCCGGCGGTCAGCGGCGCGGGGCCCGCCACGCGGGACTGCCCGCCAGGCAGCGGCGACAGCGCCGTGCAGGCCACCGGCACACCGCCCTCCAGATAGAAACTCCAGCCACCGAACTGGCTGCCAGCCGCGACGATAACGCCGTCGGCGCCGGCTGCGGGAATTTCCACCTCAGCCTCGAGCGTGAAAGGCAGTGAAAAGAGAGGGGGTGCGGAACCCATGGGTACACTGATGCCTGCGCCCCAGTACACATAAAGCGGTCTCATTGCGCCCAGGGGCCCCGCCGATCCCATTTTCACAGCCCGGTACATGCCGCCGCTGTTCTGGATGGGGTAGACGTTGTTGCGGCGCGCCTCGGCGTCGAACACGGCCTGCAAGTCCCGCAGGCGCTCCGGTTCACTGGCCGCCAGGTCATGGGCCTGGCTGAAATCCGAGTGCAGGTCGTACAGCTCCCACTGATAGGTGGAGATATCGCTGCCCGCCCCCGCTTTGCCAATTTCCCAGGGCATGTTGCGGGGGGTGGTACTGGCCAGCCAGCCGTCGTGGTAGATACCGCGATTACCGTTGATTTCATAATACTGGGTCTGGCGCGGCGACGGCGCCGCTCCCGCGCTGAAACTGTACACCATGCTGACGCCGTCGATCGCCTGCTGGGTGATACCGTCCACTTCCACCGGCGCTTTTATCCCGGTCACGTCCAGCAGGGTGGGCATGATATCGATGACGTGGTGATACTGGTCCCGGATTGCACCCTGCGCGGCAATGCGCCGGGGCCAGTACACCACCAGCGGGTTGCGCACTCCACCCAGGTGTGAGGCGATCTGCTTCACCCAGGGAAAGGGCGTGCTGGTGGCGTAGGCCCAGCCCACCGGGTAACCCTCATAGGTGTCCGGGCCGCCCAGCACGTCCAGGTTCTCTGCCAGCCACCGGATGTCCATTTCGTGCTCACCGTCACTGGTGGACAGGTGCGCCAGTTCGTTCAGGGTACCCCCGGGGCCGCCCTCACCGCTGGCGCCGTTGTCGCCCTCGATAAACATCACCAGGGTATTGTCCGCCAGCCCCATGCGCCGGACCTCGTCCAGCAGGCGGCCGAATTGCGCGTCCTGGTAGGCGAGCATGGCGGCAAATACTTCCATGAAGCGCGCGTAGACTGTCTTTTCGTCGTCGGACAGGCTGTCCCAGGCCGGGATCTGCTCCGGCCGCGGGGCCATGTCAACGTCCCCGGGGACGATGCCCATGGCCTTCTGCCGGGCGAGGATGTCATCGCGCAAGGCATCCCAGCCCGCGTCGAACTGGCCGCGAAAGCGTGCAATCCACTCGGCGGGCGCCTGGTGCGGCGCGTGGGCGGAGCCCGGCGCGTAGTAAATGAAAAAGGGCCTGTCCGGCGCGGCCGCCCGCTGGTTGTGCAGCCAGTTGATGGCGCGGTCGGCCAGGTCCCGGTCCAGGATGTAGTCGGGGTCCTTGCCCGATGGGTACACCGGCCGTGTGTTCTCGTACAGGGCCGGCCGGAACTGGTCACTGTCACCGCCGACAAAGCCGTAGAAGTAATCGAAGCCGCGGCCGGTGGGCCACTGGTCGAAGGGTCCGGCCACCGAGCGCTGCTCGTTGGGCACGTTGTGGTCCTTGCCGAACATGGCGGTGCTGTAGCCGTTGTCGCGCAGGATGCGGGCGATGGTGGCCGCGCTGGGTGGGATAGTCGAGGTGTAGCCGGGGTACGGTGAGACCATTTCCACCACCGCGCCCGCACCCACCGCATGGTGATTGCGGCCGGTCAACAGGGCAGCGCGGGTGGGCGAGCAGACCCCGGTGGTGTGGAAGCGGTTGTAGCGCAGGCCCTGCTGTGCCAGCCGGTCCAGGTTGGGGGTTGGCACCGGTCCGCCGAAGGTGCTGGCGGCGGCAAAGCCGACATCGTCGGTCATCACCAGCAGAATATTGGGTGCCTCCCCGGGCGCTTTTATCCGGACCGGCAGAACCGCCGTTGACTCCGCCTCGGTGGGACCCAACTGGCCCGGGAAAGGCAGCGGCGGTCGCGGCAAGACGCTGCCGTCCTGCGGAGCCGCCGGCTGCGCCCCGGCGAGGGACGCCAGCGACAGCAGCAATGCCCCCAGCCAGGCGATAGTTGCACCAGTTGCAACTCTTTGCATAGGCATTGGCAGCGTCTCCTGTTGCTGGAAATCAGTCGAACTCGAAGGCCTCGAGCCCCTCGGCGATGGCGACCACGAAGCGCGCCGCGTCCGCACCGTTGATGACCCGGTGGTCGTAACTCAGCGACAGGGGCAACAGCTGGCGCAAGGCCGGGTTGCCCTGCTCATCGGGCAGGAACTGGCTGCGGGTGCGGCAGATGCCCAGGATGGCGACCTCCGGCGCGTTGATGATGGGGCTGAAGCCGGTGCCGCCGATATGACCCAGCGAGGACAGGGTAAAGCAGCCGCCGGACATCTCGGTCATGGCCAGGCCCTTGGTGCGCGCCTTTTCCGAGATCGCCGCGATCTCCGAGGTGATCTCCTGGGTGTCCTTCCTGTCACAATCGCGCAGCACCGGTACCAGCAGCCCCGTGGGCACATCGACGGCGAAGCCGATGTTGTAGTACTGCTTGGCATAGCAGGTTGCGCCATCGGCGCTGAGGGAACAGTTGAACTGGGGATAGCGTTGCAGGGCGGCAACCGCGGCTTTCACCAGGGCCGGCAACAGGGAGCGCTTGCGGTCCGGGTGCGCCGCGTTCCACGCGAGGCGACGCTGTTCGAAGTGGGTGATATCGGCGTCATCGTGATGGGTGACATGGGGAATGGAGCACCAGTTGCGCTCCATCACCCGTCCCACGTGATGCTGGATACGGCCGACTTTCTTTTCCTCGACCGGTCCGTATACCGAAAAGTCTTCCACGGGCCATGGCAGCATGGCGGCAGCTTTGTCACTCATGTTCTGGTCTCTGTCCTTGCGTTACCCGGGCGCGGTCGGTCTCAGACCCGCTCGATTATGATGGCGGGCGCCATGCCGCCGGCGGCACACATGGTCACCAGCCCGCGCTGCAGGTCGCGTCGCTCGAGTTCATCCAGCACGGTGCCGATCAACACCGCGCCGGTCGCGCCGATGGGGTGTCCCAGGGCGATGGCGCCGCCGTTGACGTTGATCTTGTCGCGATCGATGTTGAGGTCGCGGATGAACTTTTCCACCACGACCGCAAACGCCTCGTTGACCTCCCACAGGTCGATGTCCTGCACCGTGAGCCCGGCCCTGGCCAGGATCTTGCGGGCCGCGGGGACCGGCCCGTTCAGCATGAGGGTGGGGTCGTCACCGATATTGGCAGCGGCAATCACCCGGGCACGGGGCTTTAGGCCATGGTCACGGGCATAGCCCTTTGAGGCCATCAACAGGGCGGCGGCCCCGTCCACCACGCCGGAAGAACTGCCGGCATGATGGAAATGCTGTATTTTGAGGTCCGGGTAGCGCTGGTTGATCAGCTGGCGGAAGGTCGTCCCGCTGCTGTCCGCCGGCATATCCGCCACCTTGGCAAAACTGGGTTCCAGCCCCGCCAGGTCCGCAGCCGTGGTTTGGGGGCGGGGATATTCCTCCTTGTCCAGCAGGAGCTTGCCGTCGTCATCCACCACCGGTATCAGCGACCTGTCGAAGCGCCCCTCGGCGATGGCGCGGGCGGCGCGCTGCTGGCTCTCCAGGGAAAAGGCGTCCAGTGCTTCACGGCTGATGCCTTCCATGGTGGCGATGGCGTCGGCGCACAGACCCTGGTGTGACTGCGGGTGCTTTTTCTGCAGCCTCTCGTTGCCCGTCCCGATGCCCAGTCTCGGCAGTCCGGCCTGCATCTCCTGCATGGCAACGGACGTGATATGCGACATCATCTCCGTGCCGCCCGCAATAAGAAGATCCTCGAAGCCGGCTTTGAGCTGGCCGGCAGCAAAGTTGGTGGCGGTGATGCCGCTGCCGCAGAAACGGTCCAGGGTGACACCGCTGGCGCGGATATCGAAGCCGGCATCCAGCGCCGCCATGCGGCCCATATCACCCCCCTGCTTGCCCTTCTGGGCGCTGGTGCCCCAGATGACGTCGTCCACCTGGGCGGTATCGATATCGTTGCGGTCCCGCAGGGCGCGCAGCACCGTGGCCGCCAGGTGCTGCGGGTGAACATCCGCCAGGGCACCCTTGCCCGGTTTGCCGATACCGCGCGGCGTGCGGACGGCGTCGATGATGTATGCTTCGGACATTGTATTTTCCTCGAGCTGGCCGGCCGGCGGATGCAACCGGGAATTGTGGTGCGAAAACTATAACTGCCCGCCCAGTTTTATTCAACAGTGTTGTCTATATGCAACAACGATCCGACTGCTGTCATGCAGTATAGGACACGCGCTGCACCAGGCGGATATCCCGGGAAGAGGCGGCCAGGGCGATCTCGTAGTCGCCGTCGTCCACCTGCCAGCACCGGGCCTGCGGGCAGTAATAGGCCAGGGCCCGCACCGGCAGCTCGAAGGACACCGTGGTGCTCTCCCCCGCCCGCAGGAATACCCTGCGAAACGCTTTCAGTTCCCGCGGCGGGCGCGGCAGGGAGGGCGCACAGGCGCCCACATACAACTGCACCACCTCGCTGCCGTCGCGCTCGCCGGCATTGCTCAGCCGGAACGAGAGTTGCAGGCTGCCCTGCCCGCGCCACTCGCCGCTCTCTGGCGCCAGAGTGCTGTACTCGAAGCAGGTGTAGGACAGGCCGTGGCCAAAGGGAAAGAGCGGCTCGATGCCCTCGCGGTCGAAGTGGCGGTAGCCGACGAAGATGTCCTCCTCGTAGTGCACCGTGTCCTCATCGCCGGGGAAACGCCGCGGGTCGCGGTGGGCCGGGCTGTCCGCCAGCGTCCGGGGAAAGGTGACCGGCAGTTTGCCGCCCGGGTTGACCTCGCCGAACAGCACGTCGGCGATGGCCCTGCCACCCTCCATTCCGGGATACCAGGCCATCACGATGGCAGGGATCTCGTCGACCCAGGGCATGGCCAGCGGGCTGCCGCTGACCAGCACCACGATGGTATTGGCGTTCTGCGCCAGTGTCTCGCGGATCAGGGCCGTCTGCTCTGCCGGCAGTTCCAGGTCGGCCCTGTCCCGGCCCTCGAAATCGCCGCCGACACGGTGGCCCAGTCCCACCACGACCACCGCCGCATCGGCACCGCGCGGATCGCTGACGATCTCGCAGTCTCTGCCCACGAGCTGGCGCAGGCCCTCGAGTGGGGTGATTTCATAGGGCGACCACACCCCGGCGCTGCCGCCGTACAGGGGGCGACAGTTGCGTTTGGCCGCGCGCTGCCCGAGCACCGCGAGGCGGCGAATGCGCTGCCTGTCCAGGGGCAGCACACCGCCGTCATTTTTCAGCAGGGTAATGCCCTGCTCCGCCATGCGCCGCGCCAGTTGCTGATGCCCGGGGGTGTTGCGCTTGCCAGGCGGGTGACCGGCGTCGGGGCTGGTGCGCAACCAGACGCGCAGCAGTGGCCGCAGGCCCGCATCCAGCTCCACCTCGGTAAAGGCGCCCGCCTCGTATTCCCGCTTCAGCCTGGAGTGCCGGTAGCGCGAGCCCCTGCCCGGCATTTCCAGGTTGAGGCCGGCCTCCAGGCAACTGGCGCCGCTGCGGGTGCGCCGGGCGGCAAACCAGTCCGATACCACAAACCCGGTAAAACCATATTCCCTGCGCAGAATCTCATCCAGCAGGGTTTTGCTTTCACAGGCCGGGACGCCATTGACGGCATTGTAGGCCGCCATCACGGACCACACGTCCGCCTCGCGCACGGCGGCCTCGAACACCGGCAGGTAGATTTCGCGCAGCGCCCGCTCGCTCACCCGGGAGCTGTTCTTCATGCGGTGGGTCTCCTGGTTATTGGCGGCGTAGTGCTTCACGCAGGCCGCCACCCCGGTAGACTGGATCCCCCTGATCGCCTCCACCGCGAGCCGGCTGTTGAGCTCCGGGTCTTCGGTAAAATACTCGAAAGTGCGGCCGTTGAGCGGCGTGCGGCAGATATTGACCGCCGGCCCGAGAATCACCTGGGCTCCCACCGCCCGCGCCTCCAGCGCCAGGGCCTCGCCAAATTCGCGGGCCAGCTCCGGGTTCCAGCTGGCGCCCAGGGCGATGCCGGTTGGAAATGCGGTAGCGCGCCGCAGGGCGGAGTGATAACCCACCCCCCGCGGGCCGTCAGACAGCTTCATGGGCTTGAGCCCCAGCCGGGCAAGGCCCCGGGTTTTGAACAGGCTCCTGCCCGCCAGCAGGGATAACTTTTCATCCAGGGTCATCGCCTGCAGCAGCGCCTGCACCCGGCTGTCCAGTTCGTCTGCCTGCCCTGCCGCCTGTTCTTCCATTGACGCGCTCCCGTTAATCCCCGACACCTGCACAATCACTGCAGCGCGGGCATTCTACGGCATCGGTCGCATCCAGGGGTAATTGGCGCGAGCAGCGGCTCAGGCGCGCTGCCCCGTCACCTTGGCGGAGCCGAAGATTCCCATCTTGCACTTGCCCGCGATTTTGTCGCCCGTCACCGCCAGGGTGTACTTCAGGGTGATCTTCATCGGCTTGTCGACCTTGAGGTCGAACTTCAGGTTGGCGCCATCCACGCTGCCGGTGAAATCCATCTGTCCCTCGGGACTGCTGAGGTAGCCCGCCAGCGCCTGCCCGCGGGTCTCGAAGTGGCCGGTCATTTCCTGCGGGCCCATCGGCGTGGACAGCACCATTTTCCAGTCGCCATCCACCAGGGCTTCCGCGGTCGGCGCGGCGGCGGGTTGCGGTGCTTGCGGTGCGGATTCGGCAGCCGCGCTCACCGGCACCGTTACCGGATGATCGGCGATAAAATGGTGCTGATCATCGACGGTTTTGGCGCTGAGGTCGCGCCCCTCGATAAGGCTGAGCAGCTTGGTCGGTGTGAGCGGCAGGTCCACCGGGACTTCGCCGAAGGGCGCCAGGGCATCCGCGATGGCGTTGACCAGCGTGGGCGCGCCGATAATCGCGCCGCCCTCGCCGCAGCCGCGCATCCCGCCCACCGACTGCGACGCGGTGCCGGCGTGCACAAACTCGAACTCCGGGATATCTGCAATCGCCGGCAGGTGGTAGTCCTTGTAGGTTGCCGCCAGCGGATTGCCGCGCGCGTCGAAGCGCACCTCTTCCAGCAGCACCATGCCGATCGCCTGGGCCAGGCCGCCGGCGATCTGCCCCTCCACCACGGCCGGGTTGATGACGTTGCCGCAGTCCTCCGAGGAAATCCAGCGCAGTATCCTGACGAAGCCGGTGTCGGCATCCACTTCGACCACGCAGGCATTGGCTGCGCTGCTGAAGGTCATCGGCGGCGGCTGGTAGCGGTACTGGGCCTCCAGCCCGGCCTCGAAGCCGGGCGGCAGGCGATCCGGTTCGCCGTAGGCGATACAGGCGATATCGGCGAAGGGGCGGCATTTATCCGGCGCGCCGTCGACGCGCACCATGCCCTCGTCGATCACGATGGCGTCCACGCTGGTGTCCAGCAGGTGGGCGGCGAGCTGCCTGAATTTCGCCGCCAGCAGGTCGGCGGCCATGATGGCGGCACCACCGGCGATGACCCCCTGGCGACTGCCCGCCGCCCCGGGGGAGAAGCCGCCGCGCGAGCTGTCACCCTCGAACACGGTCACGTCCTCGTAGGGCACGCCCAGCCGGTCAGCAAAAATCTGCGCCATGGTGGTCGCCGTGCCGTGGCCCTGGGAATGGGTGCTCATGGTAGCGGTGACCTTGCCGGTCGGCTCGATGCGAACCTGCGCCAGCTCGCCGGTCATGGTGGTGATCGCGCCGGCGGCCCCGGTGGGCTCGATATAGGTGGCAATGCCCAGGCCCAGGTAGCGGCCCTCCTTGCGGGCCGCGGCCTGCTCCCGGCGAAAGGCGGCGACGTCAAATGCCGCCAGCAGCTTCTCCAGGCACTCGGCCGGCGTGATGTCCTCCAGCGGCAGATCCATGCAGGAGGTGGTGGGCTGGTCCTGCAGGGTGACCAGGTTGCGGCGGCGCAGCTCGATGGGGTCGATGCCGATGCGGCGGGCCGCGACATCCAGCGCGGTTTCCCGGATCAGCGATTCCATCGCCCAGGGCCCGCGGTAGGCCGCGTATCCGATCGTGTTGCTGTACCAGCCCCGCGTGAGGAAGCCGTAGCGGGGCATCCTGTAGGCCGCCCAGACGAACATATGGACGGCGATATTGCACTCCGACAGCTGCGGGAAAGCGCCGTTGTTGACGCTGTAGTCGCCGTGGGAGGCGAGCAGCCTGCCATCGTCATCCAGCGCCACCTGCAGCACCATTTCCTGCTCGCGCGCCTGGTTCGCGGCGATCAGGTTCTCGTAGCGGTCCTCGATCCACTTGAGGGGCCGGTTGAACATCAGCGCCGCCAGGATGACGGCGGTCTCCTCTTTCCAGGGATGGTTCTTGAGGCCGAAGCCGCCACCCACGTCCTTGGCAATCACGCGGATCGCGCCCGGCGGCAAACCGAGGGCCAGGGAAACCCAGCGTGCCACCAGGTGCGGGCTCTGGCAGGTGATATAGAGTGTCAGCTCCTCGGCGCCCTCACGGCTTACCACCACGCCCCGGGTTTCCATCGGCGATTGCGAAATGCGCTGGTGTACGACCCTGTGGCGGATCAGGTGGGGCGCGCCCTCCAGCAGCGCCTGCAAGTCCTCATCGATCTCCTGCTCACCCATTTCCGCCGCGATGTTGTCATCGCAACCGGGATGCACCGGCGGACCGCTGCGGGCGTCGTCGATGGTGACCACCGGGTCCTCCTCGGCGTAGTCCACCACCACCAGCGAGGCCGCGTCCTCGGCAATGGGACGGCTGTCGGCAATAACCAGTGCTACCGGTTCGCCGACATAAGCCACCCGGCCGTTGGCCAGCGGGGTCGTCTCGACCTCCGGTGAGACCAGGTAAAAGCTGAGCATGTCGACATTGAAATGCGCCAGGTCCTGCTGGGTGTAAATCGCATGCACACCCGGCACATCGCGCGCCACGTCCAGGTCGATGCCGAGAATCCTGCCGCGGGCGATGGGGCTGCGCACAAAGGCGACATGCAGCATGCCGGGCAGCGCGATGTCGTCGACAAACTGGCCGCGGCCGGTCAGCAGGCGTGCATCCTCCTTGCGCCGGACCCGTTGCCCGATATAGCGGCCGCTGCCTGCGTGCGGCCTGCCTGCCGGCTCAGCGCCGGCGTTGGCACCGGCGCGCCTGTCCGGGGCGTTCACGCGGCGCCTCCGTCAACGGTTTCGCCCGTATCTGCTGCAACCAGTTTCCTCACCGCGCGCCGGATACCCTGGTAGCCTGTGCAGCGGCACAGGTGCCCCGACATCGCATCGATGAGCTGTTCCTCGGTGGGGCGCTTGCCTTCACCGGTCAGCGCCGCCATCGTCATCACGATACCCGGCGTGCAGAAACCACACTGCAGCCCGTACTCCTGCGCCATGGTCTCCTGTACCGGGTGCAGCGCACCCCCGGGCTCGGCGAGTCCCTCCACCGTCGTGATGTCGGCTCCGTGTGCCTGCACCGCCAGCATCAGGCAGCTGCGCACCGCCTTGCCATCGACGATCACCGTGCAGGCGCCGCACACGCCGTGGTCGCAGCCGACGTGCACCCCGGTGTAGCCGGCGTCCTCGCGCAGAAAATCCGACAGCGACACACGCGCCTCGACATCGGCGGTGTGGCGCAATCCGTTGATGGTCAATTCGATCGTATGCTTGCTCATGCAGCCTCCGTGACGTTCAGTGCCTCGCGCAGGGTGCGGGCAAACAGGCGGGTGCCGACGGTGCGCCGGTAGTCGGCGCTGGCCTGGGCATCGTCGAAGGGCGCGGTGTCGGCGATGGCACTTTCCGCCACCGCCTGTGGATCGATCTCAGCCAGCGACTGGCCCGACAACAGCTGCTCAGCCGTTTTTGCGCGCATCGGCGTCGGCCCCATGGCAAACCAGGCCAGCCCTGCCCTGGCGACCTTGCCCGAATCGATGGCGAGGGCGCCAACCAGGCCGACCAGGGCGAAATCGCCCGGGCGCTGAGCCAGTTCGCAAAACAGGGTGACGTGACCCAGGGACCACTCGGGGAAGCGGATGCCGGTCACCAGCTCGTCCGGCTCCAGCACGGTCATATAGGGCCCGATGTAGAACTCCGCGGCGGGGACCTGCCGGGTGCCGCGCACCGAGCGCACCTCAATAGTGGCCTTGAGCGCTACCGCCGCAGCGGGCAGTTCCGCCGCGGGTTCGCCCAGGGCGATGGAGCCGCCGACCGTGCCGCGATTGCGGGTGTGGTGATGCCCGACATGGCGCAGGGCCTGGACCAGCACCGGCAGGTCGTGCGCCAGCACCTTGTTGTCGATGGCATCGCACTGGCGCGTCATGGGCCCGATCCGGATGCCGCCGTCGACCCGGGTCACGCCCTTGAGCTCGGCGATATTGGCAAGGTCGACCAGGATGAATGGCTGGCTCATGCGCAGGTTGAGCAGCGGCATGAGGGTCTGCCCACCGGCCAGCACGGTTGCGCCGCCGTGCGCCTCTGCCAGGACAGCGCAGGCCTCCTCGATCGAGGACGGCGCGACGTAATCGAACGGCGCTGGCTTCATCGCTCCCGGGCCTCCAGCAGTCGTTTCAACAGCCCGCTGTCGAGCATCACCACCGGTGTCGCCGTGCGCCGGCCGTACTCGAACGCGGTCGCCGCCACCACGATCAACAGCATACCGATGGCAAGTCCGGCCCAGAGTGTGTCGCCGGGGCCGGGGCCGTGACCGAACAGGAAACCGCAGCCCGCGGCGATCACCAGCGCCAGGATCCAGGCGATAGGGAAGCCACCGGCGGGTGCGGCCGCAGGTGCGCCCACTGCAGCCGGAGCGGGCGCGGGTACGGGCACCGGCTCGACCACTTTCTTGCCGCTGACGATTTCCCCGAAACTGGTGAAGAATTTGCCGGCAAAGTGTTTGGCGGTGGCATCGATGATCGGGCCACCCAGCTGCGCCATGCGACCCTCCACCAGGGCGTCGACGTTGTAGGAGATCCGGGTGCCGCCGGCAACCTCGTCCAGCCGCACTTTGGCGTTGCCTTTCATCGACCCGGCGATACCGCCGTTGCCCTGCAGTACGAGGGTATAGCTGTTGGGGGGATTGAGGTCGGTCAGGGTCACCGAACCCTTCATGCGGGCGCCGATCGGGCCCACCTTGACGTCCACCGTCGCGAGAAAGCGATCGTCCGCCTCCTTTTCCAGGTGCTGGTGGCCCGGCAGGCTGGCAGCGAGGATGTCGGGATCGTTGAGCGCTTCCCACACGCGCTGGCTCGGGGCCTCTATCAGTTGCTCTCCTACCAATTGCATCTCGTATGATCCTCCGGGGACTGGAACAGCGTCGGATAATGATAGCGCGGGCCTGCGGCGACCGGACATGCCTTTTCCGGCAGCGCGGAGTGGCAGCCTGGCAACCCCGCCGCGGAGCTTGCAGTTTACCGCCTCGCGATTTTGTGTCAGCATTATGACACCAATTTATCAGGCTACAAGTCCGGAATTATCCATGAGAGCAATCCCCATTGACCGCGCCCGCATCGTGGCGAGACGCCTGTTCGCCTCACTCCTGTGCGGCGCTGCAATTTCCGGCCAGCCGGCAGCAGCCGCCAATTCGGTAGCGGGCCAGTACGAGGCTAACACCAAGTATTCCCCACTGACCGGGATCGACAAAGGCAATGTCGCGGAGCTCGAACTCGCCTGGGAATACCACACCGGGGAAGTACCGCCCGAGGGCGCAGCCAACGCGCTGTACGCCTTTGAAGACCAACCCAGCCTGATCGAGGGCAGCCTGGTGGTCTGCTCCATATCCCGGCGCGTCATTGCCCTGGACCCGGCCACGGGCGCGGAGCGCTGGACCTACGATCCGCAGACCCCTGCCCAGGACGGTGGCTCCATCTACCAGAAATGCCGGGGCGTCAGCCACTGGGTCGATCGCGAGGCGGCCGCGGGTGCAGCGTGTCGGTCCCGCATCATTCTGGGAACCCTGGACTACCGCCTGGTAGCCATCGACGCCCGCACGGGCAAACCCTGCGAGGACTTCGGTGAAGCGGGCGTGGTCACCATGGCGCCGAGCAAGCCCATCCTGTTCTCCGCCGAGCTGGTGGCCGGCTCCAGCCCCGCGGTGGTGAACGATGTCATCGTGGTCAGCTCCGCCGTGGCCGACAACCAGCGGGTGGATGCTCCCAGCGGACGGGTGCTGGCATTTGATGCGCGTTACGGCAAGCCTCTTTGGGAATTTGACCCGGTGCCGCGCGACCCCGCGGACCCCGCGTCACGCACCTGGTCGCGCGGCTCCGGTACAGGCTTTGGCGGCGGCAACGTCTGGTCATCCATGGCAGTCGATCCGCAGCTGGACCTGGTCTACCTGCCGACGACCAGCTCCTCCAGCGATTTTTACGGCGGCGACCGGGTGGGAGACAATCTCTACACAACGTCCATAGTAGCTCTTGAAGGGGCTACCGGCAGGGTCGCCTGGCACTACCAGCTTGTTCACCACAACGTCTTCGACTACGACATCCCGACCCATCCCCTGCTGGTCGATTACCCTCACGAGGGCAGGATGGTGCCGGCCCTGGTGCAGAACACCAAGATGGGGCTGATCTTCGTCTTCGACCGCAAGACCGGTGAGCCGCTGGTCCCGATCGAGGAGCGACCGGTGCCCCAGGAGGGCAAGGTGCCCGGCGAAGTTCTCTCCCCGACGCAGCCGTTCCCGGTTGGCATGCCGGCCGTCGTGAAACAGGGCTTCTCGCTGGAGGACGTCGGCGGCTTCACCCCGATCGACCGCTGGTTATGCCGCAGGAAGGCGCAGCAGTACCGCTACGGACCCATCTACACCCCACCCAGTGAGCAGGGCACGATATTCTCACCCTCTTCCGGCGGCGGCCCGAACTGGGGCGGCGGTGCCTATGACCCCGCCAGCCACATCATGGTAGTACCCTCCAACCGCGTACCCACAGTGCTCACCCTGATACCCGCGGCACAAGCCGGGGACGACGGCGGCGAACAGCGCATCGAGGGCGGCGGCGCCATGACCTTTGCGGTAAAAGAATCACCCTGGGTGGTCAGGGTGGAACCGCTGATGTCGCCTCTCGGCGCGCCCTGCTCCGAGCCGCCCTGGGCGGGACTGACCGCGGTGGACATCGTGAAGCGCAAGATCCTGTGGGATGCCCCCCTGGGGGATATCGGCAAAATGCTGTCGCTGCCTTTTTCCCTCGAGTACGGCCTGCCCGGCGCCGGCGGCGCGTTGGTGACGGCCGGCGGCCTGGTCTTTATCGGCTATACCCTGGACGACCAGCTGCGCGCCTTCGACCTGCACACGGGTGAAGTCCTGTGGCAGACTGACCTGCCGGCGGCCGGCACCTCGGTACCGGTGAGCTATGAGATCGACGGCGAGCAGTACATCTATATGCCCGCGGGCGGGCACAGCATGTACGGCTCCACCCTGGGCGATTCCGTGCTGGCCTATAAACTGAAGAAACCGGGGCGGACTCCCTGATATCATTCGCTGTCTTGACTAATTTCCGGCAGCTAGTCAACATAGTTGATTAATCGCAAACTGCGCACAACGGGCAGGAGTATTTTATGAACAGTGAGCACGCGGTCATCGTCGGCGCCAGTCATGCGGCGGGGCAACTGGGCGCCAGCCTCCGGCAGGGCGGCTGGGAAGGCAGGATCTCCATCGTGGGAGAAGAGGCCATCGCCCCCTACCAGCGACCGCCGCTGTCAAAGGCCTACCTGGCCGGCGAAAAACACAGCGATGAGCTGTTGATCCGACCGGCGACTTTCTATGAAAAATCCGGAATCGACCTGGTGCTGGGGAGCCGCGTGACCGGGTTGGATTGCCGCGCGAAGACAGTCACCCTGCACGACGGCGCCATCATTCCCTACAGTAAACTGGCCCTCACTACCGGTGCCCGGGTGCGTACGCTGTCGCTGCCCGGCCACGACCTGGACGGTGTGTTCTACCTGCGCGACCTGGCGGACGTGGACAGCATCCGCGGCTTCGTCGGTCCCGGGAAATCGGCCGTCATCATCGGCGGCGGCTATATTGGCCTGGAAACCGCGGCGTCCATGCGCAAACTCGGAATGGAAGTGACCGTACTGGAAGCGCTGCCCCGGGTACTCCAGCGCGTGACGGCACCCGAAGTATCCGCTTTTTACAGCCGGGTGCACGGTGAGGAGGGAGTCAGGATCATCACCGACGCCGCGGTGGACTCACTCGAGGGCAGCGGCAGTATTGAGTCGGTTAAACTGGCGGACGGGACCAGCCTGAAGGCCGATATCGTGGTAATCGGTGTGGGGGTAATGCCCGCCACGGAACTGGCGGAAGCCGCTGGCCTGGCGGTGGACAACGGCATCGTGGTCGACGAATTTGCCCGGACGTCCGACCCGGACATCGTGGCGGCCGGGGACTGCACCAACCACTACAACCCGATTTACGATCGCCGCCTGCGCCTGGAGTCCGTCCAGAACGCAACCGACCAGGCCAAGACGGCGGCCAGTACGCTGTGCGGCAAGCTCGAAGCCTACCATGCCCTGCCCTGGTTCTGGTCCGACCAGTACGACCTCAAACTGCAGATAGCCGGCCTGTCGCAGGGCTTCGACCGGGTGGTGTTACGCGGCCGGAGCGACAGCGGCAGAAGTTTTGCGGCATTTTATTTCAGCGGCGATCGCCTGCTGGCGGTGGATGCCATCAACAAGCCCAAGGAATTCATGATGGTCCGCCGGGCGCTGACCACAGGCATGACCGCAGATCCGGGAAAACTGGCAGACGAGGCGGTCGATATCCAACAGGCGTTCGCATAACATAGCGACAACATTCACAGGAATTTAAAGCATGCCATCAGTCACCTTTATCAGCCACGACGGTAGAGAACAGGAAGTCCACGTACCCGTCGGTACCACGGTGATGCACGCCGCCATCGATAACGGCGTCAGCGGCATACTCGCCGACTGTGGCGGCGCCTGCAGCTGCGCCACCTGCCACTGCTTCGTCGATGAGACCTGGACCGCGAGAGTCGGCGGGGCAGACGAGGTGGAAGCGCAGATGCTGGACTTTGTGATCGACCCCCAACCCAACAGCCGCCTGAGCTGCCAGATCACGATTACCGACGAACTCGATGGTCTTGTCGTCAGGCTGCCCGCCAGCCAGTTCTGACCTGGCCCGCCGCGGCATCACCGGTTTCGCCTAGAGGATCAACGCCATGACGAAACCGCCAGAAGGCGCATCAGCCTGGAACCCCGCAACGCCCTACCCCGCCCCTGCCGTGGGCTGGTATGCAACGATCCTGCTGGCCTTCCTGTACTGGCTGTCGATACTCGACCGCTTCATCATTTCCCTGCTGGTCGACCCCATCAAGCGCGACATGGACATCAGCGATGTGCAGTTCGGCCTGTTGCACGGCTTTGCCTTTGCCATCACCTATGCCCTGTTCGGGCTGATAGCCGGGGCGCTGGCGGATCGCGCCAATCGCCGCTGGGTGATCTTTGCCAGCGTCGGGATCTGGTCCCTGGCCACCGCCGCCTGCGGTATGGCCCAGCATTTCTGGCAATTGCTGCTGGCACGGGTGGGTGTGGGGGTCGGCGAGGCCGGCCTGAACCCCAGCGCCACCTCGATGCTTGCCGACCTGTTCCCGCGCGACCGACTGACCTCGGCCATGGCGGTCTATACCATCGGCGCCACGGTGGGCTCCGGGACGGCCTACCTGCTGGGTGGCCTGATCGTGGACCTGGTGTCGCAGGTACAGAGTTACACACTGCCGCTGGTCGGCGAGATCCGCTCCTGGCAGGCGGTGTTTTTCATTCTGGGTATTCCCGGCGCACTGCTGGCTTTTATCGTCTTTACCATCCCCGAGCCGGTGCGCAGGAACCGGCGCAAAGCGCTGGAACAAACCCCGTTCTGGCGCGGAGTGGGCAAGGCGTACCGGGAACTGTTGGAGTTCATGGGTTCACGCAAGCGGTTTTTTGCCTGCCACTACGCCGGCTTCGGCATCGCCTCCGCGGTTATATCCGGCGCTGGCGCCTGGTATCCGGCCCACATGGGACGGACGTACGGCTGGAGCGCCGGCGAGATCGGCCTCACCCTGGGCGTTGCCATCGTGATCGGCGGTATCAGCGGCAAGCTGCTGTGCGGCCACATGGTCGATGCGATGTACCGACGCGGTTTTCGGGATGCCCAGTTCCGCTGGTACGCGGCCTGCCTGGTGGTCGCCACGCCCATCGGGATCGCCGCCACGACCAGTGCCGACCCCTGGATGTTCCTGGTGGGCATCGCCATCTTCCTGATGCTGCTGTCGCCGGTGGCGGCCTGCTACGCCGCGGCGCTGAACCTGGTGACCCCCAACGAGTTGCGCGGCACAGGCATGGCGTTCTTCGCATCCACAGCGGGACTGATCGGTATGGGCTCGGGACCTCTGCTGATTGCCGCAGCATCCGACTATCTTTACGGCGGCCCCGCGGACATCGGCCTGGGAATGGCCACGGTATTCGGGGTTTTCTGCCCTGTCGCGGCGGTGTTGCTGGCACTTGGGTTTCGCGCCATGCGCGAGGCCATGGCGGAAGCGGAAAACCCGTAGAGCCTCCGTCCCCACGGATTTACAGGAGTATTATCATGATCGGAATGGGCGAGGGCGAATGCCCCTTCAAATTCAACTTCGATCCCGCCACCTTCAAGGTGGGTGACACTGTCAGCTACCGGGTGCCGTCACTGGGTGACTTCCCCTTTGCCGCAGAGATCAAGGCGGTGTACGAGGATTACATCGAAATCAGCGACTACGGCGAGCCCGACAAGCGAGTGCGGGCCACCCGTGAAAGCAACCCGGTGGTTTCGGACGCCGACGCCCTGGGTTGAAGCCGGCGCTCACTACTTCCGGGACCAGACCGAATTCCAGGGCCTGCTGGGCGCTACCCTGTTTGTTGAGCAGCAGGAACTCCGAGGCGCGCCTGGTTCCCAGCCGCCTGGGCAGGCGGTCGCTTATTTCCGCGTCGCCGCACAGTCCGTGTTGGCACGACCTCAAAGAATAATGCTGATGCGCCCGTGGGGACGCAGACCATCCATGTCCAGATGGCAGCGCTTACTCCGGATTTTCAAGCCCTGCTCTGTTCGAGCCAGTCGATAGTCGTAGCGGCCGATGAACGCATCGGTCACGCCGTCCTTGGATCGGTAGCAGACAAACGCGGCCTCAACAGCCATTTCGGTAGCCGTGAGCTCCAGTATCCGGATATTACTCACCAGGTGACGCAATCTCGAACGGGGAAACTCGGAGTGAGCGGTTTTTTTGCCAAGCCGCAACACCCGTTCGTTCAGGCGCTGGCGATCATCCGCTATATAGTAAAGTGAATTTTCCGGCGTGGAATTCTCATCCAGGTCGGTGGGAGGCACCTGATACTCTGCGTCCTGCGTGTACAGATCCAGCCACTTGTCGAGTTGCCAGCTATCGAGCAGGGCCGCCTCCAGGAACAGAAATTGCTGAACCTGAAAGTAGACATCCGGCCCGGGTGAAGTATGTTCAGGCATTGTTTACCTCCTCTCGAATGCCCGCCAGGCGGCGATCCCATTCGCGCCAGAACACCCTCATCTGATGCTCGTCGTCAAAGGAGGGCTTCTCCTTCGCCATCCCCTTGGAAATATCGTTCCACGGCGCCAGGTCACCCGCCCTGAATCCTGCCTGGCATTTTTCAAGTGCCTCCACGTCATCCGGAGTGGCGAAACCACCCGGGCCGAGGAACTCCAGAAAGTTGAACAACCGAAACTTGCGTCGCCAGTCATTTTCTCCCTTCGCCGCAAGAGCCCAGGCGTTGATCATCATGTAATCCGGGCGGACGGGATAGAATGTGCGAATGGTGATCGCCATGATATCGTTGATCACGAGGTTGGGGAAAATAACCATATTCCTGTTTTTATGCGCAACCTGATCCGCGCGCTCAGGCCCGAGGCGCGCGACGAGTTCGGCATATACGCTCTCTATCTCCTGCTTTCCTTCATCGCCCCACATGGGTATCCACTGCGCGACGGGTCGCCCCCAGGGCGCGGTGTACTCCAGCACTGCATGACCGTTTCCGAGGTCGTGGGCATAACCCGCCAGCCTCGTCTCCGACAACCCGCCATTGGTATTCATCAGGTAGTCCAGGTAGGTGGCGTGGGTTGACTCGGCGTGATAACCGTCAAAGCTGTTCTCCACCAGTAGTTTCCAGTTAGCCCGGATGGCGTATTCCTGGGTGCCGCCAACCAGTTCCATACCCTCGGGCGAGTGCCCGGAGATCAAATCGAGATAATCCTTCGCTCCGGCCAGATAGTCCGGAAGTGGCTCTACGGAATCGTCGAAGCATACAAAGTAGAATCCCGCATACTGATCCAGCCGGGGCACTTCCCGCAGATTAACCTGGCCGCATTCATTAAAATTCTTGCTGTAGGAAGCCGCCCCGGCCAGATTTATCAGTTCGCCATCATCCCTGAACACCCAGCCGTGATACATACACTGGAAGCTCTTTTTCTTGCCCTTCTTCTCACGGCAAACCGTCGCGCCACGGTGAGGGCAGACATTCAGAAAGGCGCGAACCGTTCCCTCCCGGTCTTTGTTGAAGATCAGGTCCCGGTCGGCAACCGTACGGGTGACAAAGCTGCCCGCCTCCTCCAGTTCCGAAGCGTGCCCAAGATACAGCCAGCAGCGGTCGAAGATAGCCTTGCGTTCCGCTTCAAAAACACCCTTCTCGGTAAAGGCCCGCCGGGGCACTCGAAATCTCAGACCCTGCTGGTCATCCTCAATCGCCGGAATGCATTCTGTCATCACTGCTCTCTTCTGGGAAAGTTAAATACCGTGTACATGGATTGTATTTGCAAAAATATCAGCTTTGGATTAATGTGTAAAGCCTCATTCTCACACTGAGGAAACACCCGGATGACGATCGACAAGACCCCGGTTCCCGACGGGGTCCAGCTGAAACTCCGACTGGCGGCCAGAGCCCTCGGTAATGCGGGGCTGGTTCACGCCTATGGACACTGCAGCGTGCGCCTGGACGAGACCCGGTTTCTGGTCTGCGCCCCACAGCCGATGAAGACAATTGCGCCGGGGGAAAACGGCACGGTTGTCCCGGTGACGGGCGGTCTGCCCGACGGCGTGCTGGGAGAGGTCAGGATACACCAGCAGATCTACGCTCAACGCCCCGGGGTCGGCGCCGTCTGTCGCATCATGCCTCCGGCCGTCATGGCACTGTCTACGCAGGGTTTAACACCCAGATCCCGGCACGGATTATCAGCGTATTTTGCCAACGACATACCGCTCTGGGACGATCCCGCTCTGCTGCGAAACGACGCGGCCGCGGCTCGCCTGGCTGAAGCCCTGGGCCACAGGCTGGCGATCGTGATGCGCGGCAACGGGGCAGTGGTGGTCGGTGACAACCTGGAACAGGCGGTAACCTACAGTTGGTTCCTGGAAGACAGCGCAAGGCTTGAACTGTCTGTTCGCCAGAGTGGGCTCAACCCGGATGCCGGCCTGCTGTCAGCGGATGAACTGGCCGCGCGCCAGGTCACAACAGGCGGGGTGTTCGAGCGCATGTGGCGCTACCTCAGCCACGGCGACCCGGAAAACCGACAGGTATAGATAACGATTGACAGCATCGAATTTTTAACTTTCTAATGCGTTTACACTGTTTTTATATAGGATGAATTTCATGTCCGCACCATTTCTCTACGATCATCTTGGTTACGTCGCCCTAGGTACCCCGAAGCTGGATGAGTCAATAAGCTTCTACCGGGATCTCATGGGACTGCACCTGGTCGACCAGCAGCCCGGTAAACACGTCGTTTTTCGCTGCAGCGACAGGCACGCCGACCTGGTCCTGTGCGCTCACCGCGAACCCGGCCTGCTCCGTGTCGGTATGAAAGTGAAGGACCGGGGGGAACTGGAAAATGCCGAGCGACATCTCGAACACAAGGGCTACCATCTCGAGCCGCTCTCTTCCGAGCACAGGGATCTGTTCGGCACAGGCACCGGCTTCAGTGTCATGGAGCCGCGAACCGGTTTGATGTTTGATTTCTTCGACAGTGTCCGCAAGGCCCAGACGCCCTTCACACCCACCCTCACCCAGATACAGCGCCTGGGCCACGTGGTCATCCGGACCCGGGAACTCGACCCGGTCTGCGAGACCCTGAAGAGCGACTTCAATTTTGTGGTTTCCGACTACGTCGAGGACAAGGCGGCCTGGATGCGCTGCTACCCCAACCCGCTGCATCACAGCTTCGCGGTGGTTCGGGATGACAGCGAGGGCCTGCACCATGTCAATTTCATGGTCAGTGAGATCGACGACATTGGCAAGGCGCGCAATCGCCTGATCAAGGCCGGGACCGAAATTGTCTTCGGTCCCGGTCGGCACAAGCCCTCCGGCAGTGTTTTCCTCTACTTCAACGACCCCACGGGCATGACGATGGAATTCAGCTATGGGATGGAGGAATTTCCGGTTGAAGGCGCCCGGCAACCCCGCAAGCTGGAAAATTCGGCCCAGACAATGGATCAGTGGGGCGGCCTGCCCGAACCCGCGTTCGCCCGGGGCGGTCGGATTATCCGGTCGGTAACAGGACAATGAGTCTCGATGGCCGGGTCGCCATAGTGACCGGCGCGGGCCAGGGTATCGGCCTTTCCGTCGCGCAGGCGCTCCACGGAGCCGGCGCGTCGTTGGTATTGGCCGACCTTGACGACCAGGCTCTGCAGTCTGCGCAGGGGCAATTTTCACAACCAGCCAGGGTAACTGTCCTGGCCGGCGACCTGTCCCGGGAAGAAAGCGCCAATGCCCTCGTGGCGGCTGCCCTGCAAGCCTTCGGCCGACTGGACATCCTGGTGAATAACGCCGGCGGTGGCGTTATCCTGCCCTTTCTCGAACACACCCCGGAGACCCTGCACCAGACGCTGGACCGCAACCTGTGGACCGCGCTCTGGTGCAATCGGGCGGCCCTCCCGGTAATGAAAACGCAGCAATACGGCCGGATCATCCACATCGGCGCGGATTCGGTGCGCAATGGATTGTGGAATCACGCTGCCTACAATGCGGCAAAGGGGGGTGTACACGGTCTCACCACCGGACTGGCCCGGGAGTTTGCCGGCGACGGGATCACCGTCAACACCGTGGCGCCCTGCGCGGTGCGGACCGCCGCCCTGGATCGGGCGCAGGAGCAGCAACCCGAGCTCGCTCGCCGGTTTCTCTCGGTGATCCCCATGGGGCGCGCGGCGGAATGTGCTGAGGTCGCTTCGCTTGTCTGTTACCTGGCCGGTGAGGAGGCGGCATTCGTAACCGGGCAGGTCATCAGCATTAACGGCGGCAGTACGATGTTATGACAGATCAAGGGAAGGACGATATGACAGCACAAACAATTGCCAGTTCGGCGGACGATGAGACGTGGGTGGAACTGGGCCTGATCGATGGTTTCGCCGAAGGCTGCGTCAAGCAGGCGCAGCTGCCCAACGGGTTTCCTATCGCTGTTTACCGGGTCGGCGGTAAATTCTACGTCACCTCCGATCGCTGTACCCACGGTGCGGCCTCACTGTCCGATGAGGGCGAGCTAAACGGTCACGTCATCGAGTGCGCCTGGCACTACGGCACCTTCGATATCCGGACAGGTGCGGCCCTGACCCTGCCCTGCAGGGCGACACTTCCCACGTTCACCACCCGTATCGAGGGCGATCAATTGCTGGTAAACGCCAAGCCGAACAGACGCCATCGCCACCAACAAGGAGAATGAACCCCTTGAATACCATCATTGCAGATACTTGCAATCCCGAGATCGGCAATTCCGCAAACATCGGTTATTACCGCGTCAACTACCTCGACGAGGGTCAGGGTGACCCTGTTATTCTACTGCACGGGTCTGGCCCGGGCGTCACTGCATACGCCAACTGGCGTCTGCTGATTCCTGAACTCGCGGCAAACTACCGCGTTATCGCTCCCGACATCGTGGGATTCGGTTATACGGACCGCCCTGCCGGGTTTGAATACACCCTGGAATCCTGGATGGATTTTGTCCTCCAGTTCATGGATACCCTGGATATCGGGCAGGCCAGCCTGGTTGGTAATTCATTCGGAGGGGCCCTCTCCCTGGCACTGGCCGCCAGACACCCCGACCGCGTTCGCTCCTTTGTCCTGATGGGCGCCGCCGGCATCCGCTTTCCCATTTCCCAGGGGCTGAAAAAAGTGTGGGGCTACCAGCCTTCATTTCAGGCCATGCGCGACCTGATGAATACCTTCGCCTTCCGCGGGGAGAATATCAGCGACGAGATCGTGACGTCACGCTACCAGGCGAGTATGCGGCCCGGTTACCAGCAGAGCTACGCACAAATGTTTCCGGAACCCATACAGGAGAAACTGGACGCCCTCTGCCTGCCGGAAGCGGAAATCGGTCGAATCGAGAAGCCGGCGCTTCTGGTACACGGTCGCGAGGATGTCATCGTGCCCCTGGACTGCTCCCTGCACGCGCACTCACTGCTGAATAATGCGGACCTGCACATTTACAGCGGGTGCGGCCACTGGATCCAGTTCGAGAGAGCGGCTGAATTCGGTCGACTGGTGGCCAGTTTTCTGGACGCCAACAGGCCTTAGCATCCGTTGCCTGTCGTCCCGGTCGAGACGACACACGTCCGGGCGCGTATTATCAATCAGAAACTTATTTAACGAGGGTAAAGGTACTTGTCCACCGCATCCGCCAAAAATCGCACCCCCCACGCCGTCCGCAGCGCCAGGATGCGGCAACGTCTCTCCAGGGCCGCTTATGAAGTTATCCAGGAAGGCGGTTACGTCAACTTCCGCACCTCCGCTGTCTCAAAACGGGCGGGGGTCTCCCAGGGTGCTCAACTGCACCACTATCCGACCAAGAACAGCCTCGCCATTGCCGCCCTGGAATATGCCTATGGCGAGGCATATGAGCAGTTCAAGCGGAATGTCGCCAGCAGGGCGGGCGGCGCTGAACTGATAGACCTGATCCTGAAGGATTTCCAGGATTTCTATTTGTCAGATTACTTCGCGGTAGCGCTGGACATTCTCATGGCGGGCGGCAAGAACGAGGAGTTGCACGAGGAGCTCACCGACAAATCCCGGGCCTTTCGCGACGAGGTCGAACGCTACTGGCTTGAACAACTGGTGGATGATGGCTGGCCACTGACCCTGGCGGAGGATGTGCTGGCACTCTCCCACAGTCTCGTGCGCGGTTTCACCACCCGCGCACTGATCCGCAACGACAAGAGACAGTTCGATCGCCTGGTCAAGCGCTGGCGCGAAATAGTGCTGTCCCTGCGGGAACCCTAGCACCTCCGGGGAAAGCGAGGCCGATAGCTATTGCATGTCCTGCAGCTTGTGTTTCAACTTGTCGGGCCTGGTCACAGCAATGGAGGCGGACCTATCCTCCCGAACATCAAAACCGGGCGTACCCATAGTCGCCTTCAGCATGGTGCGTTCGGACATCATTGTCAAAAAATGTCCCAATGTTGTCAAAAAATGTCCCTCTATACATCACGCGCAGTGCTTACCATGAGCACTGAAAATCCGGTGGCGGATGTCGCCGCCTCCAATAATTATCATAAATCAACCTGAAAGGTGAGGTACCACGATGGGTCCGCGAATTCCGCCGGAGCTGGTCGCTCCGATATTTAACCCCGCCACGTTCAGCAACCCGGACAAGGTAGATGAAATCTTTACGCGCCTGCGCAAGGACTATCCACTGGCTGTGGCCGAGGTTCCCGGATTCGATCCGCACTGGATAGTCACCAAAAATGAGGACATCCGGGAAATCTGCCGGTTGAGCGATATTTTCCACAACGGCGACCGGTCAAAAATGCTGGTTTCCAAAGCGGCAGAAGGCTTGATCCGGGAATATACCGGTGGCGACTACAACATTCTCAAGACCCTGGTGCACATGGACGGCGAGGAGCACGCCGCCTATCGGAAGGTGACCCAGGAGCGGTTCATGCCTCGCAACATCGCCCAGGCTGAACCCATGATAAGGGCGATCGCCAGGACCTATATAGACAAGCTGGAACAGCTCGGTCCCGAATGTGATTTTGCAGCGGATATTGCTTTTCAGTATCCACTGCAAGTTATTTGCGAACTGATCGGTATTCCCAAGGAAGACCATCTGACAATGCTCAAGCTGACCCAGTGGATGTTTGACTATGCCGACCCGGACCTGCGACGCCCGGGGGCGGACCCGAACAATCCCGCCGAACAGACGGAAACCTGGAGCCTGGTTTACAAACAGTTCGAGAATTACTACAAGCCCGTGATCGAGGACCGACAGCGCTGTCCGCGGGACGACCTGGCCACCCTGATCAGTAACGGTGAGATCAATGGGTGCCCGATGGAACACCGGGCGCAGATCTCGTACTTTGTCATTGCTTCCACTGCCGGACACGACACAACCGCTGCGACGACCGCAACGATGATGTGGCTGCTGGCCGAACGCCCGCAACTCCTGGCCCAGTTGAAAGCAGACCCGGGGTTACTGCCGGCCTTTGTCGAGGAGAGCATCCGCTGGACGTCGCCGGTCAAGCATTTCCTGCGTAGCGCCGTCACCGACCATGAAATACGTGGCCAGCACATCAAGAAAGGAGACCTGATGTACCTTTCCTACGTTTCGGGCAACCGTGACGAGGAAATATTCGAGGATCCCTTCGAGTTCCGACTGGATAGAAAGCCCAACCGCCACGTCGGGTTTGCGTTCGGGAATCATGTCTGCCTGGGGCAGCATCTGGCGAGACTGGAACTGAAAATTTTCTGGGAGGAGCTCCTCGCGCGACTGGACTCGGTCGAGCTGACGGGCGCGCCAAAGCTCGCCATCGCCGATCTGGTCTGCGGCCCTAAATCGGTCCCCGTTAGGCTCAGTATGCGGGCAGCCACCGGAACGGGAGCGCGCACGGCATGAGCAAGGCGTTTAAAATCTATGTCTGCACGACCTGCGGATTTGAATACAACGAGGCGGAAGGCTGCCCGCAAGAGGGCCTGGCACCCGGCACCCGCTGGGAAGACCTGCCCGACGGCTGGTATTGCCCGGAATGCGGCACGCCTAAAAGCGATTTCAATATGCTTGAAATCTAGCCCGGCGCCAGCGCACCAGCAGGACGCGGATATAGAATGTGGTCCTGAAAGCTTTCAGCGGTGGGCTCCCCGCTCTTTTGTCATCAAATCGTGCCGGCCTGTTCCTGATGCTGCTGCCTCCGGTGGCGGCCTGCTACGCCGCCGCCCTCAACCTGGTGACCCCAACGAGTTGCGCGGCACCGGCTCGTGGTGGCCGGGACTAACGCTATCTGGCTTTGGGTCCGGCTTTCGATTTGGGCTTCGATTTGGCCTTCGATTTGGGCTTCGCTTTGGCTTTGGCTTTGGCTTTAGATTTGGCTTGCGCTTTCGCCGGCACTTTTTTCCTCGGCGCCGCGGGTTTTTTCGGGCTCACCAGGGCGAGGTAATCCGCCACTGACTTGTGCAGCCCGTCCACGATACGCCAGGGGTCGGGAACGATATCCGGCTCGATGGTAATGCCGAAATCGACATTGCCGGCGTAACTCACGCAGGTAACATTGATGCCACCGCCGGGCATGATGATCGACATCGGATACATGGCGGTCATCTTCGCCCCACCGATATACATGGGTTTGGGGCTGCCGCGCACGCTGGACACGACCAGGTTGACCCCGGCCATGGCAGTGACCTTGTCCGGAGGGGTCATGCTGAGCATGGCGTTGACCATCACCGGCGGCAGGATCTGGATAAATTCCATCACCCCCTTGTTACCCCCCGAGTGCGCCTCCTGCTTGACCGCCTCGGTTTCCTCGGCAATGACCCGGATACGCTCTACCGGATCGGCCAGGTCAGTCGCCAGTGTCACCGAGGAAACGGTGACCCTGTTACTGAACTCATCGTCATTCGCGGTGCGCAGGGAGACGGCGATAGAGGTGCGCAGGGCCTCATCCGGCAGCTCGCCCAGCGCCAGCAGATAGTCGCGCATACTGCCGCCCACAAGGGCAAGGATCACCTCGTTGAAGGTGACACCGAAGTGGTCCTTGATCAGCTTGATGTCGGTAAACGGGAGTCCGCCAAAGACAAACCCGCGGTCGGCGCTGACATCACCGTTGAACCGGGTATTCGGGGCATGCGGTCTTTTCTTCGCTTTACCCCCACTGGTGATGCGCTGCCACACGCTGTGCCGGACAGCTTCGTAAATCTCGCGGCTGGCTTTCATCGGGATGCGCGAAAGCTGCCTGGCCGCGTTCAGTGACATGCGCCAGGGTTCGGGCACGGCCCCGGGACGGGCGTCCTCGATATGGGAGTCCACTTTACGCAGCGGGGCGTCGGGCTCGAAGTCACACAGGGTTTCGACCAGCTTGCTGGCGCCCTCCCCGTCCATCATGCAGTGGTGCTGTTTCTGCAAAACGGCGTAGTCGCCGCCCTCCAGCCCCTCTATAAACCACACCTCCCACAGGGGACGGTGACGGTCCATGTGCTTGGCGTACAGGAAGGACACGAGTTCAGTGAGTGCCGCCTTGTCTCCCGGTGAGGGTACGGCGATGCGCCTGATATGGTGATCGAAGCTGAAGTCCTCGTCCTCGACCCAATAGGGCAGGTCCAGGCCAAGCGGCACTTCGTACAGTCGCCAGCGGAACTGGGGCACATGCGACAGGCGTTCTTCCAGGTGTTGCCGGTAAATCTCGAAGCCGAAGCCAGGCCGGTCACTGCTGTCGAGCATGATGAGGCCGGCGGTATGCTGGTAAATATTGGGTGTCTCGCCGCCAATAAACATGACTTCCTGGGGCGTGAGCTGCTTCAGTTTTTTCATATGTGCCTCCAGTGGCGGCTCAGCTCAGGGGCGAGCTGTCCGTGATACCCTCGGATACCTCGTTGGCTATCCACTTCACCATGCGGCTGACCGGCTGGATGCCATCGTGGGCCATGCCCAGAAGTGGCCCGTTATACAATGCATTGCCGAGGGTCACCAGTCGCTGGGCGCCGTATAGCGGGGCGATATTTTCCAGCTCGGATTTGTAGTTCTCCGGCCACACCCCGATCGTCTGGGTGTAGGCGTCGATGCCGATGAACACATCGTCGATCGACTCACAGGTGACGAAATTGGCGGTGCGATCTGCCAGGTAGGCGGCAAAATCGACCTGGCGCGGGAGCTTCGAAATGATGATGGCACCCTCGTCGTCCTCGCCACCGATCACCTCAAACCATTCATCGTCCCAGCGCAGGGCATCCACGTGTGACTTGAGCTGCTTGTCATAGGCCTTCGGCCTGGTACTGAAGGTGGGGGGCAGCGCCATGATCGCGTCATAGGTCATCCTGCCCAGCTCGGTCACGCACTCCGCGGCGTCCTCACGGCCGCCCGCAACCACGTAGGTCACCCGTGAACTGGCGCAGCCCGCCTGGTTGGCGCCACCGATATCGACCGCCAGCCGACGCGCGGTTTCGCGCATGGTCTGTTCGCTCTCGAGCGCGCCGGGACCCACCACGCTGATACTGGTCTTGGGATCGAGGGAAATCAGCTCCAGACCGGGCTGAATGTACTTGGTGACGTGCCTGATGCCCGCGAGCCCTCCCCAGGCAACGATCTTCTCGATATTGTGGGGGCGGTAGAGCTTGTCTTCCACCTCGGCATCCCCGCCCTTCCAATAGGCCACCGAGAAGTGGCGGGTGATGGGATGATCCGGTGCCATGTCCACCATGGTCCGGGCCAGCGCCGCGGATGTGAACGGATCATTGGAAGGCGCCTTGATGATGCAGTCGCTGCGCGTAATCGCACAGCGCGCCAGCGTGATCAGCCCCAGCCCAGGGCCGTTACCGGCCACGATGTGCAGGGTGCGCGAACCAAAGGCCCGCACTTTCATCACCACGCCGTCATTGAGCTTGTGTGGAACCCAGCCTTCCAGGTAATCGAGGCCGACACTTTTCTCCGCTATCTGGCGCACCTGGTCGCGGTTGAAAAAACTGCTGAATCCCTCGTAGCCCATGTCGATAATTTCCCGCGGCAGGGGCGTCGCATCATAGGTAAATTCCCGTGAGCGCTGCATGTGCTCGTTCTTGTTGATATCGAGGCATGCACCCAGTTCTTCCAGGTAATCCAGGATGTCGTCAAAACGCAGATCGTACAGGTCGGTCAGCAGGGCGGGTGAAGAGAGCGGCAGCCGGTCGACAAATTTTTTCGGATCCGGCGCGTCGAAGGTCATGACGTCGCCGCGACCGGGGTACTCTATCAGGTCGGTTTCGATCACCTCGCCCCGGATGATAATGGGCGCTACAGGGTTGGTCATTGGCTTGTCCTCGATACGCTAACCTAGAATTTGGTCAGGAAGTCCATGGCGTCGTCATGCGCTTCCGGCGTAGCGGTACAGCTGATCTTGTCGCTACCGCCCTGTTCGACTCCGAAGCGCGTGATACTGTCTGAAAGATGAGCGGTGGTGCGGCCGCAGGGGCAATCGCTCCAGTCGATCTCGACACTGTCGCCGGTGATGAGGCCGCCCCAGGCGCCGTTCATCGCCAGGTCGAAAAACGCGGCCCGCCCCCGCTGCAGGCCCTCGCGGGGCAGCAGTTCGCTGGTTTCGGCATCCAGGATCAACGGGATGGACCAGGGCGTGAGATGCAGGCGACCATGCTCGCACTGCACATGCATGCCGCACTGCTCGGAAAAGGAATAGAAATAGCCGTACTTCTTGCGACCGAAGTTAAGGAAATCGTCCACCACCTGTTCCCAGTCGTCCGGCATGTTGAAACCCTTGCCGCCGGTACCGGCGGTGACACTGGAGTTCGGTGCGAAATGACACTTCTTGCCCTCGGCCAGTGCCGGCTTGGCCACGTCGTAGATCAGCTGCGCCGGGGCCAGGATAAACACCCGCTCGCCGTCCAGTTTCCTTACCAACTCCTCGATCCAGGCCCGCGCCTTCGCCGGCCGTTCCTTTTCCTCTGCCTGGAGTTCGGGAATCCGGGCCATCAGGCTCTCCGGGACATTCACCCTGCTGTCCCCGCGGGCCTGGGCGGCGCGCAGTCGCGCGGCCAGGTACATGAGATCGGTGTCACCGGGCGTATCCATCATGGGATGAAAATGCGCGTCGCTACCCTTGGCGAAATATTCCTTGTAGTACATGGGGGAACGATAAAACGCCGTGTGGCCATCGGCGTGGGTTGGCCAGCAGACGTGGATTTTCTCGTTGAGGTCCTCCTCACTGGGCGCCTCGCCGAATTTCTGTAACAGTTGTACCCGGAAACCGCCCAGGATGTAGGTACGCCAGTCAGCACGATCCTTGGGCGTGAACGACATGGTGCCGGTTGTGCCGGAGGAGGTAATCGGGTCGAGTTCCGTCACGGATGAGATCATATCCATCCAGCCATGGATCGAGGTACAGCCCGAGCAGTCCACCTTGCTCAGGTCATAGGGCGTCAGCCTGTCCAGCCAGCGGGTGAGCTTGCCGTACTCGCCATTCTCCAGCAAAAAGCTGGGATAGGACTTGTAGATGGTGTGCTCGAACAACAGCGGCAGCACATCATCGATTTCGTTGATGCTGTTGATATTCTGTTTGTCCGCCAGTCGGGTCAGCATCGGGATACGATCCCTGCGATCATTAAAACGCTGCTTGAGTGCCTCGGTCTGCAAGTCATGCAGTAGCGGGCGCGGCACCGATTGCATCTTGGTGTAGGACATGTCGAAAAACGACAGGGGGTCCGCAATGAGCGCGGCCGCGGATTCCTGCAGCCCCGCGCTGCCATCCAGCAGTTCATCAATAGTGGTCATAGCTTTCTCCAATCCGGTTTCCTGCACGTGGCGGCAGTAAATATACAACTGTGTTGATTATTATTTATTCAACGGCGTTGTCACGCAGAATCCGGGTCCGGATGGACCACAACAGGAGTTTCATTGATCCACGTCAAGCGCGGTGACTGCAAGCAAGGGGATGCACTTCTCAGGGCAAAAAAAAGGGGCTCGTCAGAGCCCCCGGGTGCAACAGGACATGGTTGCCCCAAGCGAACTAGAACCTCCAGCGCAGCGAGGCGCCGTAAGTGCGTGGCGCGCCATAGGACGCGGCGACCCAACCGAGACTGTCCGGCACACTCAGGCCACCGGTGATGTAGTCCTCGTCGAAGGCATTGTTGACATAGGCCGCCAGGTCGACATCCGAACCCATCACACCGCCCCAGTCGATCCGGAAATGGGCCACCGTGTAGTCGTCCGCCTCAACCGTATCGAGGGCTTCCTCCAGGTTTTCATCGCTCCAGCCCAGCCCGGACCACCTGAAAGCCCCATCATTGGTTGCCATGGTGTCCTGCCAGTAGGCGCTGGCGGTCAGTGTCACCTCGCCGATCGATTCACTCAGCGGCAACGTGTAGTTGATCGATGCGGTCACGGAGTTTTCGGGAATATATACAAAGGGGACGCCCGAGTAGTCCGCGGTAAATACCTCACCGTTTTCGGATATCACACGATCCCACTCGTTATAACTGGCGTCCACGTAGGAGTAGCTTACCGACATCACCAGATTCGCGGTGGGTGCAACCGTGACATCAAACTCGACACCATTGATATCCGCCTTGGCGGCATTGGCCGTGTAGGTTTCGAAAGCGCCGGTATCCGGGTTGGTGCCGGAGAGGGTCTTCTGGATATCGTCAAACTCCTGCATGTAGATGGCCAGGTTGGTACGCATTGACGCCAGGTTCCACAGGGCCCAGTCGGTCTTGTGGCCGATCTCGTAGGTGATTACTTCCTCCGGCTCGAACGGCTGCAGCGAAAAATTGTTGACGCCGCGCAGGTTGAAACCACCGGAACGATACCCGGTAGCGACGCTGGCATACAACAGCATATCCTCGCGCGGGTTCCAGTTGAGGGAGCCACGCCCGGTCAGCTTGTCGAAGTCCTCGTCCACCTTGCGGGCACAGTTGTTATCGGGAAGCAGTACATCGTTCTCATCTTTCACTGCACAGCCGTATTCCAGCGTGGCAGTATCCAGGGAGAAGTTCTTCACCGTCATCTCGCGTTTGTCCCAGGTCTGCCGCACACCGCCGGTCACGGACCAGCGATCATTGAAACGCCAGGTACCTTCCGAAAACAGCGCATAAGTGGTGTTTTCGGCATCGCCGTTGGGTGAGTCCTGGATAAAACCGTTCTGCGCGATATACCAGGGCACATCCAGTTGCGAGATGGGAGACGGGCCGTCCGGCCAGGCGGGGTTTGCCCCGAGCACCTGGGTGGGGAGTGTCTGTGAGCCGTCCATATTCATCCAGTAGGCGCCGGCTATCCACTCCAGCTTGCCGTCGAAGGCATCGCCGAGCAACTGCAATTCATCGCTGTACTGGGTCGCGGTTACGACACCATCGGGCGGGTTGATCGTCTGTGGCAAAGTCTGCGAGGTGATAGCGCCAAATATCTGAATCGCCGTGCCATCGGCATCAGTGCTCGATTTTTGATCCAGATCGCGGTAACCGAAGATATTCTTGATGGTCAGGTTATCGGTGAGCCTGAACTCGGTGGTGTTCGCGGCGAACCAGTTCTCGACCGTGTCCTTGCCCCTGACGTCGGTCTCGATTTTGGTCCAGTCGCGCTTGGCCTGCCGCGCGATTGCCTCGTCGACAAACGCCCCGGGCGGGGTGCCGAACGCACCGCCAAGCCGGCCATTGAAAACGACGTTGGTAAGCTGCCCAAGACCCGCGTCGGAATTGAATGCCAGCGGCACGGGAACCGGGTTGCGCATATCGTTTTCGTCGTAGGCAAGCGTGGTCAGGTTGCTGAAGCGATCGCTCGGGGTCCAGTCCATGGTCACGCGAACCCCGTAGGAATCCTCGTCCCAGAACTGGTCACCGCCCTTGAGTGCGTTGTCCGCCACATTGTCCTGGTAGCCGTCCCGGCTGATATTGATACCGGCCAGGCGGAAACGGAGGCTGTCGCTGACCGGGAGGTCAACCGCGCCCTCGAAATGAAGCAACTCGTAGTCGCCGGCCCTGACCTCCGCATACCCGCCAAACTCCTCACCGGGGCGCTGGGGCGTGAACAGCAAGGCACCGCCGGTGCTGTTGCGCCCGAACAGGGTGCCCTGCGGGCCTTTCAGCACCTGTACGTTTGCCAGATCATACATGGCCAGGTTGGTGCCCTGGGTGGGCGTGAGCACCACCTCGGCAAAATAGATCGGCACCGCGGGGTCTTCGGTAATGGTGACCGTCGAGGGACGCTGGCCACGCAGGGTGATCAGCGGGCTGTTGGTCCCGGTTCCACCGGAGGAGATCCGCAGGGAAGGCACGTGAATGCCGAGGTCCTCCAGGCGGGTGATATTCTGGTCACGCAGGTACTCGGAACCCAGTGCGGTCACTGCAATAGGGATATCCTGCAACAATTCCTCACGGCGCCGCGCCGTAACCACGACTTCCTCAAGCACCACAAGCTGCCGCTCACCTGGCTCCTGCTGGGTCTGCGCCGCCGCGCCGGGTGTGTAAGCGGAAGACGCCAGCACCGCCAGGGCGGCCGCCCAGCGCAAGTGCGTGCCCGTGCGGGCGTAAGGGTTGGGGCTGAACGTTGGTTTGAATCCGGTGCTGTGCGACTTTTGCATTGTCGTTTCCTCTTAAAATTATAATTGAGCCAACCAAACTGTTTATTGAACTTTATTAACTATTGCTCTTCAATACCGCCCTCGCCGTGAGTTACCCGGTTTTCCGCGCAGATCAATTCAGGCTGCGCTGGGGATCAAGGTAACACACCGGGAACCGGCGACATACCACCCCGGGAGAGCTCACGCTCCTGCCCGGGGCAGGTGCTCATGCCTCTGCCTTCTCCTTCGCATGATGGGCGAACATCTTCATCAGATCACCCGAGGTTACCCGCCGCGGCTGTTCACCCTCGGCCAGGGGTTTCTCACCACCCAGTGAGGTAGGGGTGGTATCGACGCCTGCTTCCCTGGCCTTGGCGCGCAGCGCCCCCACCGTCAGTTCCTCGCGCTTGATCTGCGAGAACATGTCGAAGTTGAACCAGCGCATCGCATTTTTGTGGGTGATCTTGTTGATCTGCTCATCACTCAGGTGTGTCACCGTCTTCCACAAATGCTCCGGCACTTCGGGCCACAGCGTATCGGAATGGGGATAGTCGGTTTCGTAGGCCACGAGGTCCTCGTTGACGTACTTCAGGTTCTGCAGCCCGAATGCATCATCGATGAAGCAGACCATGAAATGCTTCTTGAAAACATCACTGGGGTTCTTGCCCTGGAAGCCATTGTGGGTCCAGTACTTGTGGCGGGAGTGGCTGAAATCGGCCCGTTCCATGAAATAGGGTATCCAGCCCAGTCCGCATTCAGACAGCGCGATCCTCATATCGGGGTAGCGCTCCAGCGCCGACAGGTTGAGCCAGTCGGCCGCGCCTACCGCACTGGACATCGGCATGGTGGTGATCCATGCCTCGATAGGCGTTTCCATGGACGCGTGCGGCACCGGGTTGCCGGCCCCGATATGCAGGCACATGGTGATGTTGTTGTCGACGATAGCCTTCCACATGGGTTCCCAGTAGGCGTTATGGATGCTGGGCAGGCCTTGCGAGGTGGGGTTCTCATTGAGGGAGACCGCAGTACAGCCTTTTTTGGCAATGCGCTTGATCTCCTCGACGGTGGCATCCATGTCCCAGGTGGGCAGGATGGCGCAGGGGATGAAACGGCCCGGGTAGGCACCGCACCACTCGTCGATATGCCAGTCGTTGTAGGCGCGCAGGTGAATCAGCGAAAGCTTCTTGTCGGGGGCCTTGTGAAAGCGGCCACCGTCGAAGCCGACGCAGGTACCGAAATTGAGCGAGGCGGCGATGCCGTTGACGTTCATATCATCGATACGGGCGTCGACGTTGTAGACGCCCTTGCGCATCTCCTCGAGGGAGTTTGGCTCCATGCCGTACTCTTCCAGCGGGCGACCGACAACGGCATTGAGGCCCACCGAGGGCATGAACATACCCTGGTAGGTCCAGAAACTCTTGCCTTTTTCGTCGGTACCGAACTGGGGGGCGGTGGCCAGGTCCGCCTTGGACAGGTGCTTTTCAAACATATCCGGTGGCTCGGTAATATGATCGTCCACGCTGACGATCACCATGTCGTTCATCTCCATATCATCCTCCTCAGGACTGGACGCGACACCGTGCGGTGGTCGCGGCTTATTACGTCACGCCGGTCGACCGGCATCACACTACTTCCTCTAAATCTGCCAGCGGCTGCATGCCGCCGTCACTGAAATCCCTGATCTCGCCGATACGCCGCGCCTGGGCCGCCCGCTCGGGCTGGAAGGTATAGCACGACGGCGGCATGCGGCTGGCATCGGACTGCTGTGCCAGCGGTATGGTGCGCCCGTGAGCGATAACACTGCCCCAGCTCAGCAGGCGCGCCGCTTCCCGCTTCGCGGCCGGCAGCGACTCCAGCCACGAGCGGCTGTCGATAATCGGCATGCCTTCCAGCCCGGCCGGCGCGACGATCCGGAAATTGCAGTCCGACCAGGCCAGCACTTCACCGCCGTCGCAATAAATGCGTGCGTCGCGCACCCCGTCGACCGGGTCCGACACATGGATATCATACTGAATTGGCCTTTCATCGCAGGCGTGTGCCGCGGCCAGCAGTGCCAGGTCATACAGATGGGTGCAGTTCGACGCCTTTTCCCGACGCGCGGGAAACGCCGCAAGCGCCACGCCGGTGAACGTCTGCCGGCATTTTTCCGCCGCCCCCGGGCAGGTTGTCCAGGGGGCCCGGACAACCGCCGCCGCTACCGAAGTGGCAACGATATTGTCGTGCCTGACAGAGACCCTCATGCGGTGATAGTCATCTTCCACTTCACACTCCACGCAGCCCGGCACGGGGGTAATCCGGAAACGTCGGCGAAAGCCGGGCGCATGCCCTGTCCCGTTCGTGCGCATCCCGTCAGTCCCGCGCCAGCAGCAGGGCAGTCGCCAGCGGACCACCGCCGGATGTCGCGACAGCGACCCGGGGGTTTCCGGGTATCTGCCGCGCCTCGCCCTTGCCGCGCAACTGAACCACCGCCTCGTGCGCAAAGCCGAAGCCGTGCAGGCGGCCGGCGCCAATCTGGCCGCCGAAGGTATTGAGCGGCAGCTCGCCATCCAGCGCTATTCGCTTACCGCCTTCGATAAAGCGGCCGCCCTCGCCTTTCTCGCAAAACCCCAGGGCTTCCAGCCAGGCGATAGCCTGGAAACTGAAGCCATCGTAGAGCTGCACCGTATCGACATCTGACTGCGTGTAGTCGGTGCGGCTCCAAAGGTCAGCCCCTGTAGGATAGCAGGCCATCCACTCGGCCTGGTCCCAGGAGTGGCGCTCCACCGAACCGGCCATGGCGGCGATGCGGACAGGCGTGCAGGACACCTCGTCCAGTGCGTCACCCGCGGACACGATGAGTACGGTGGAGGCGTCGGTGTAGCGGTCGCAATCGTACAGGCACAGGGGCGATGCGATCATGCGCGCCGCCAGGTATTCGTCCATGCTCAGGGGTTCTCGCACGAGCGCGCGGGGGTTCAACGCGGCATTGGCGCGACCGGTCAGGGCGATCTGGGCCAGTTGTTCCCGCGTCAGGCCGAACTGCTTGACATGACGCATGGCATACTGCGCTGTCCACACGGCAGCTGACAGGGCGTTGAACGGCGCGGTCCACTGGGAGCCGCCGTCCACCCGGTCCCTTCGCGGCACGGGGTATTCTTCGGGACGCGCCATTGCCGCAGCCTCGTAAACAGTGCGGTAGCAGATCACATGCCGCGCCTGGCCGGTGCGCACCGCCATGGCCGCGGCAGTAACGGCGCCCAACTGCGAGGAGATCTCGATCCCACCAGCGTACCAGCTCGCCCGTATTCCCAGGGCGTCGATCAGCTCGTCCGACCCCACCGGGGAAAAGCCCAGCATGGCCGGCACCCGGCCCGGGTAGGTCGAGACGCCGTCTATTTGCCCGATCGACAGCCCGGCCTCCTGCAGGGCTTCGCGCACCGCGTCAAGAGTCAACAGCAGCGGGTGCCGTGTCAACTTCATGCCAACCTCGGACTGGCCGATACCGGTGATGTAGGCGTCGCTCGCGCCCATGTCAGTTGATCTTCTGAAAGAGCGGCAGGTAGACGTCGTCCTGCTGCTCGAAAATGACCCGCACCCGGTCGCCGATCTCAACAGCGTCCACGTCGCAGCCCACTATGTTGGTAGTCAGGTAGACGCCGGGAGCGCCATCGGGCGCTACCCGTGCAACCACGAAGGGGACCTCCATCGCGGGGTGCCATTTCTGGTAATTGACCGTGAAGGTAGCGATTACGCCAGTACCTGCGACGGCCTCGGTGGCGACATTTTCCGACAGGCAGTTGCGGCAGACCGGACGCGGCGGGTGAATGAAGGTCGCGCAATCAAGGCAGCGCATGAGTCTCAGCTCATTGTTGGCGCCGCCCGTCCAGAAATCCCGGTTGCTGGAATCGAGTCGCGGCAGTGGGCGGGGCACGGCCATACCCGCTACTTGTCCCAGACCAGGTAGAGTTCTTCGACACCGATGACGTGCCCACCGTGGAACCGCGCGGGGCGCTCGGGGTCGATACGAAACTGCGGCAGGCCCGCCAGCATTTCTTCGTAAACGATGTTCAGTTCCACCCGCGCCAGGTGTGAGCCGAGACAGCGGTGGGGGCCGGCGTTGAAGGCGATATGCGGCTTGCCATCGCGCTTCAGCTCGAACTGGTCGGCGTGGGGAAACTCCTTCGGATCCAGGTCTGCACCGGGCAGGAACAGCATGGCCCGCTCGCCTTCCTTCATCTGCACGCCCTGGAACACCAGGTCCCGGGCAACCCGCCGCGGTGGCACGGTAAAGGTGTAGCGGCGCAGCAGCTCTTCAGTGGCATCGGAGACCAGCGCCGGCTCTGCCCGCAGTTTGTCCTGCAGCGGCAGATCCTGGGCCAGGTGCCGCACACCATGGCCTATGCCCTGCATCACAGTATCGAGACCGGCGATGAACAACAGCACGCCATAATTCTCGATGTCCTCAAGTTCCGTGGGCCGGCCATCTATCTCGACCTTCCACAACAGGCTGATGATATCGTCGCGGGGATTGTCGCGGCGCTCCAGCACCGTGTCGCGCATGGCCGCTGCAACTTTCTGCAGCCTGAGTATCGCGCTGGCGGGTTCCGGGGACGTTTCACTCAGGTGTTCCTTGACCAGTGCCCGGTACTCGGCGAATTTCTCCAGCGGCAATCCCAGCATCTTGAGGAAGACCCGCACGGGCAGCGGCTCGGCTATCGCGGACATGAACTCGCATTCACCCTTGTCGGCGACCTCCGCTACCAGCTCCCTGGCAAGTTCCCGGATACTGTCCTTGAGCACATTGATGGTCCTGGGCGAGAACACCCCCTGCAAAGGCTGTCGGTATTTGGCATGGTTCGGCGGATCGAGGTTGATGGGGTAGGCGCGAGGTATGTGGGGTGTATCCGGCGGCAGCGCAGCAAGGATGGCCTCTACCTGCTCGTAGGGCACCATTTCACTGGAAAAAGAGTCGGTGTCCCGGGCGGCCTCGAAATTGGCGGCATGACCCAGCATAACCCAGTGCCCGCCATTGCGGGGAGTCCAGAAAACCGGCGGGGCGTTCTCTACCAGATCGATGATTCGCTTGTGCGGATCGAGGACATACGCCGGGTCGTGGAACATGTCAAAGTCGCACACCAGCGATTCGGGAACATGATCCGGCCTGGCTACGGCTGCGCTTACTGCGGATGCTTTAGTCATAAACTCTTCCAGAGTGGTAAAACGTACTTCCCGGCGTCGGCAAGGGTGTCCACCGCGCTCATACCCCGCCTCATGCCGCCGGCATCAGGGCGGACAGATCGACCTGGCCGGTGGCGACCCCGCCGAGAAAGCCACCGTCCACGGGGAGCGCCACACCATTGATGTAACTGGACTTATCGCTGTTCAGGAATATCAGCGCGGCGGCCTGTTCCTCGGGAGTCGAGCGGCGATCGATCGGCTGGATAAACGTGTTGAGCACCTTGGCTTCAGTGGCCGACTCGAAGTGATTCATCATCGGCGTCTGGGTCGGGCCCGGCAGGGTGCAATTCAGGCGAATGCCCTGCTTGATCAGCCTGGATGAGGCCAGCATGGTCCACAGGATAATTGCCTCCTTGGAAAGGGAATAACCCTCGCCCACCGCATCCATGTTGCCTTCACACCACTGCACGGCGCTTTCATAGCTGTCGTTCTTCACCAGCTCCATCAGCTGGGGAATCTTCCGGCTCCAGCCCATGCCGGCGGTGGAGGAAATACTGGCGATGGCTGCACCGGCGGACATCAGCGGTACTACCCGGTCGGTGACGCGGCGCATTGCCGCATAGTTGACCTTCATCACATCCAGGGGCGCCGACGTCTGGGGCAGGCCGGCGCAATTGAACAGCGCGTCCACCTTGCCGCCAATACCCGCTATTGCCTTATCGATCGCCGCCGGGTCGCGCAGGTCCACCGGGGTGAATGAGGCCAGGTCCAGTGTTGTCTCCTTGTAATCGAGACCGTGCACTTCGGCGCCGAGCGCCACCAGCTGGCGCGCCGTGGCCTCACCCATTCCCGAGTAGCAGCCACTGACGATCACGCGCTTGTTGTTGTAACCGAGAAAATCCATTGCACCACCCTGTTGACGTTGACTGTTGGTTGTCCTGAATGCGGCGCACCCCGACGGCAGGAATCCCGCCGGCAGAGGCGCCGGGTCAGCTGTCGTCCTCGACGATCTCGATCACCCGCTCGGGGCAGGCCCGGGCGCCGCGCCGGGCCAGGTCCTCCTTGCCAGGAGGTACGTCGATTCGCTCGATCGCTATGTAGCCCTCGTCATCCAGTGGAAAAAGCTCTTCAGAGACGGCCGCGCAGCGGGCATTGCCTACACAGCCTGCTTTATCTATGCGGATCTTCATTGTGTCCTCCGACGGCCCGATGGCGGGACCGGGGCAGCTGTTATGTCATTGTATCGCCGTTGCCGGGTGCCGTGGCGCAGGCCCGCAGTGCGACTGATCGCAGGTACTGCCATAGCCACTGGTCTTTGCCTCACGCCGCACTGGTCAAGCCCGACCGCTTTGAGCTATTATATACACCAATGGTGTTCAATAACAATATTGCGGAAGCGACAATATGGCCCTCTACACTACCGTCCATCTTCACAACACAAACCCGGGCCGGGATGCGGATTATGCGAACTGGTTCGCGGGGCCGCACCTTGAGGCGCTGGCGCGTTTGAGGGGCTTTACCGCAGCGGAGCGCTATGAGGTCGCCGGGCAGCAGATCATGCCGGACATCGACCAGCCATGGCGCTTCATGACCGTGTACGACTTCGACCTGCCCTCCCCCGAAATTGATATTCCCGCCCTGGGCCCGCTGGTGGCAGAGGCCCGCGACGCCGGCCTGGTGGCGTGCAACGAGACGGAGAGGCTGTATACCTACCGGCTCTATTCGGACTGGCAAGGCAGCCCCAACTGGCAGCGGGAGCAGCCCTTTGCCGGGGTCAGCATTATCCTGGGCAACTACGTCGCCGGGCGAGCCGCGGAATACCACAAGTGGTACGACGAGGTACACAGTGTCGAGGTAACCAACGTTCCCGGGCACGTGGCAATGAAACGCGGCGAACTGTCGCCGATCCAGATAGAGCCGCGCCACTACTGCCCCGGCGACCAGCTCATCCTCTGTGCCAACCAGACCGACGACCTGCTGTTCACGATCAAGGATTTCAGCGCCCGCGCCCGGGGTGTCAGCCCGAGCGGTATTGCGATGGAGCCGCGCTCAACCGCCGGCTCTTTCGCGCGCACGGTGCATTACTTCAACAAGATCAGCGGCGAGCATTTCTGGCCGGGGGGCATCGCCTATGCCGGCGACCTTTCGGTTTATCCCGACAGGGACTGAGTGTCCCGACCATACCTGTATATAAATTCACAAGCGACTGGCCCGGCGGGGTCGCAACCAAAATGGAGTAGCACAGATGTCCAAAGTAATCGTCATAACCGGCGCCGGTGTCGGACTGGGGCGCGCCCTGGCGCGACGTTTTGCCGAAGATGGTGACTCGGTGGTGCTGCTGGGCAGGACCGCGTCCAAGGTGGAAGCGGCTGCACAGGAGATCGGCGACCGCGCCATGGCCGTGCAATGTGATGTCGCGTCACCGGACTCTGTGCGCTCGGCCTTTGCCGCGATCGGCGGCCGCCATCCCCGCATCGACGTGCTGATCAATAACGCGGCGATCTTTGAACCGTTCCTGCTGGCCAATGCCAGCGATGAGCAGATCCTGAATGCCGTGACCACCAACCTGGCCGGCCCGATGCTGTGTGCCCGCGCAGCGATAGCCATGATGGGCAAGGGCAGCCATATCATCAATGTCACCAGCGAATCGGTGGATATCCATATGCCTCACCTCTGCGTCTACCAGAGCTCCAAGGCGGGCCTGGAGCGGCTGTCCGCAAGCCTCTATCGAGAACTCGAGCCGGACGGCATACGGGTCTCGACCGTGCGCGCCGGCGCCATGTACGAGGAGGGCAAGACCTGGGATGTGGACATGCAGGCCAAGATCGATTTCCACCAGGCCGCCGTCGCGGCCGGCATCAACCTGGCCGAGCGCCCGATATCCCAGTTCACCTCCGTCACCGGCATCTTTCGCGCGCTTGTCGACCTGCCCCCCGACCTGCAGGTGGAACAGGTAAGCCTGCACGCCCGCGCACCCGGCTAGCGCTCAGGAGCCAGCGCCCATGAATGAGACATTCGACTTCGTAATCATCGGCAGTGGCGGTGGCTCCATGTGCGCCGCCCTGGTGCTGAGCGCCGCCGGCAAGCGCGTGCTGATCCTGGAAAAAACCGACCTGGTGGGCGGCACCACGGCCGTCTCCGGCGGCGTCATGTGGATACCCGACAATCCGCTGATGGCGGCGCAGGGAATTCAGGACAGCCCCGGGCAGGCCCTGACCTACTTCAATGCCGTGGCAGGCGACAGCCAGGACACACCGGGCACCAGCCCCGCGCGCCGGCGAACCTACATTGAACAGGCCCCGAAAATGGTCGAGTTTCTGCTCGAGCGCGGCATTGCCCTGCGGCGCATTCCCTCCTGGCCGGACTATTGTGCCCTGCCGGGAGCGTCCGAACCGGGCCGCACCGTCACCTCTGAGCTGTTCGATATCAACCTGCTGGGCGAGTGGAAATTGAAACTACGCCCGGGTTTCCTGCCCCTGCCGGCCAGGCTGGAAGAGGCGATGGCGCTGCCCGACTTCAAGCGATCCTGGTCAGGCAAGAAACTGCTCGCCAGGATTATCGGTCGCACCATTGTGAGCCGCCTGCAGGGCAAGCACCTTACAAGCGCCGGGCAGGCGCTGCAGGGCCAGATGCTGCAGGCGGCGCTCAGGGCCGGCGTGGAGATAAGACTCGAGGCCGCTGTCAGGGAGCTCCTGGTGGATGACGGCAGGGTCACCGGGGTCGTGGCCGTCGCGGGCGGGAGCGAGATACGGATTGGCGCGCGCCTCGGTGTGCTGGTGAACGCCGGTGGTTTCGCCCGCAACCAGCGCATGCGCGATCAATACATCCCCGGCACTTCCACAGACTGGAGCCGGACGGCGCCGGGCGACACCGGTGAAATGATCGAGGAAGCCGCCCGCATCGGCGCCGCCGTCGCGCAGATGGATGAGCGGGTCGGCAACCCCATCGCCCTGCCACCGGGCGGGAAGCCCGGTGAACCCACCATCGTTCACGGCGACCTCGGCAAACCCCATGGTATCGTCGTGGACCAGACCGGGCGGCGCTACATGCGCGAGGCCGATTCCTATGTAAAGGTCTCCAGGGCCATGCTTGCGCACGAGCGGCAGGCACCGGGAGTATCGAGCTGGCTGGTAATGGACAGCCAGTTCCTGGAAAAATACGTGCTTGCCGGCAGCATGCCGGGCACCAGGAAACCCAAGGCCTGGCACGAGGAACGCTTTCTCAAGCGGGGCGACACCCTGGAGGAACTGGCGGCTGCCTGCGGCATCGATGCCAGCGGCCTGCGCGCGACCGTGGAGCGCTTCAACGGTTTCGCCCGCAACGGCCGGGACGAGGATTTCCACCGCGGCGATCATGTCTATGACCGCTGGCTGGGCGATGCCCGGCAGCAGCCCTGCCCCACCCTGGGTGCGATAGAAAAAGCGCCTTTTTTCGCCATCAGGGTCTACCCCGGGGACGTCAGCACTTTTGGCGGGCTGGTAAGCGACGAACACGCGCGGGTGCTGCGGGGCGACGGGTCGGTCATACCCGGCCTCTACGCCACCGGCACATCTACCGCCTCGGTGATGGGCCGGGGATGCCCGGGAGCGGGAGCCAGCATTGGACCGTCCTTCACCTGGGGTTACGTGGCGGCGCGCCACGCCGCGCAGGCCGGTGCAGGTTGACCCGAGCCCGCGCGGCCGGAGCGGGTTCGACGTCATTCCCGCGCGGGAAGGAATGGAGAAAACAGGCTATTTCAACATCTAATAGCATGTCGTTTGAATTGATTTGACCCGCTGTCTAAAACAAATCGCACACTGACTGTCGCGATCAGGAAAAGGAAGGACGATGAAAGAACTACCCGAAGCAAAACTGTACATCGACGGCGTCGTGCGCCGGGCAGAAGGCGACAGGACCTACGACAACATCTGTCCCTGGACGGCCGAGGTCGCGGGGCAGGCAGCGGATGCGTCCGCGACGGACGTGCTGGCGGCCATCGCCGCAGCGCGCCGCGCATTCGACGAGACGGACTGGTCACGCCAGCACACCGAGCGCCACGCGCTGGTGAAAAAGTACATGGCGCTGCTGCGCGAAAATCGCGAGCGGCTGGTCGAGATCTCACGCATCGAAGCCGGCGCCGCGATCGGAGCGGCCTGCCGCGCGCACGTCGACTTCGCCCTCAACGGCGGCGATGACCTGGTGGAATGCTCGAAGGCAATCGTGTGGGAAGAGGATCGCGGCAGTCGGGAAGAGCACGGCTTCGTCAGCGAGCGAATCGTGAGCCATGATCCGCTGGGCGTGGTCGGGGCGATCACGCCCTGGAACGTACCGCTGTATGTCAATATCGGCAAGGTCATTGCCGCCCTGCTCGCCGGCTGCACGGTGGTGCTCAAGCCGGCGCCGGATACACCCCATATGGGTGCCATCATGGGCGAACTGGCCGTGGCAGCAGGCCTGCCGCCCGGCGTGCTCAACGTGGTCACCTCGGCCGACCCCGCCATGGCCGGCGAAATGCTCGTGGCGGACCCGCGCGTGGATGTCATCTCCTTCACCGGTTCGACCGGCGTCGGCAGGCACATCATGGAAAAAGGCGCCGCCACACTGAAGCGGATCTTCCTGGAACTCGGCGGCAAGAGCGTCAAGATCATCCTCGAGGACGCCCCGGACTTCGCAATGAAGGTCATGATGTCCATGGTGATCTTCCACGCCGGACAGGGCTGCGCTTACCCCACCCGCCTGCTGGTGCCGCGCAGTCGTTACCAGGAAGCCGTGGAAGCACTGCAGATGTCCTATGCCGGCTACGCCAGCCGATGGGGTGGGTACGACGATCCGGAAAACGTCATGGGACCGGTCATTTCGAAACGCCAGCAGGAACGGGTCATGGCTTACATCGAGCTGGGACAACAGGAAGGCGCGCGCCTGCTGGCCGGCGGCAAGACCTGCCCGGACAAGGGCAAGGGCTTTTTCATCGAACCCACCTGCTTTGTGGACGTAAGCAATGAGATGCGCATTGCCCAGGAGGAGATCTTCGGCCCGGTGCTGGTCGTCATTCCATTCGAGGACGACGATGACGCTATCCGCATCGCCAATGACAGCGTCTACGGCCTCGGCGGGGCGGTGACATCGGGCGACAGGGAGCGCGCCATGCGTGTCGCCCGCGCCATACGCGCCGGCTGCGTCAGCGTCAACGACGGCATGAGCATCACCGGCGACCTGCCCTTCGGCGGCGTCAAGGCAAGCGGTGTGGGCCGGGAATGGGGCCGCGAGGGCATCGAGGAATTCCTCGACACCAAGGCGATCGCTATCAGGGTATAACGGGCAGTCGCAACTGCTCCTGCAGGAACCGGCAGTAGCGCAGGAGCCACGACTGTGAAACAGGTGCCTCGGGGACGATCATGTCAAAGGCGTGAGGCGCCTGGGGTACCACGTAAAGCTCGCAGGGCACCCCGGCTGATTGCAGGCGCTCGGCGTATGCGCAGTTTTCCCGGTAGAAAAGGTCGCGCTCACCTGTACCTACCCAGGCCGGCGGCAGCCCGGCCAGGTTCTCGCGTCGCGCGGCCACGGCATAGCGCGGAACACTGTCTTCCCCGGGGGCCCGGCCGAGATAGGATTGCCAGCCACCACGATTATTACGATTATTCCAGAGGCGATGTTTTACCAGGTCAAGCTCCCTGTCCGCAGCGGTCCTGTCATCCAGCATCGGATATAACAATACCTGTGCGGCCGGCTGGATACCGCCCAGATCGGCAATGCGCTGTACCAGCGTCGCCGCCAGTCCACCACCTGCGCTCTGGCCCAGCACGGCGACGCGCTGCCGATCAACCCGCCACTCATCCGCTTTTGACTGCAGCAGTTTCCAGGCCTCCAGGCAATCATCCAGTGCCGCGGGAAAGGGGTGCTTTGGCGCCAGGCGATAATCGATCGATACCACGACCAGGCCCAGGTCCCTGGCAAGGCCGGCGCACTCCCGGTCATTGATGGATCGGTCTCCCACGATGAATCCACCCCCGTGAATCCATATGAGGCCGGCGCCATTGCCGGCTGCCTCGGGCCGATAAACCCGCGCCATTCCCTGCCCGAGGGGTTCGTCGCAGATAGTCACCCCGGGAAAGGGCCTGATCCGTTGCGATCGAAACCGCTGGATAACGTTGACCAGCGCCAGGAATACAGGATGGTGGAAGGGCACCGCCGGGATACGCCGGTAGGCTGCGCGCAACTGCGGGTGTATTTCCTCTATTCGCACCGGGAGTCAGCCCCGGCGGCATCAGCCATGCCGCCCGCCCAGGCGATGGCCCGCTGCAACACCTGGCGGTATGCCGGCTCCGCATAGCTCGCAGCGGTGTGTCCCTGTGCCGAGTAAAACACCCGGCCGCTGCCGACGCAGTGCTTCCAGATCACCGGGTGGTCGTCGCCCATGGCCAGTTCGGTACCGAAAAACGATCCCGGCGCATAGCTGCGCTCGTCGATGCCCACCAGAATATCGACATCGGGCGCCCGGGGGCTTGCCTCGAACGAGTACCACTCGTCCTCACGCACCCACTTGTCGGGTAAATCCGCGACGATCGGGTCCCTGGGCTGCTCGGGAATCAGGGTCGCCCGCTGGAACTGGGGGTCCAGCGGATGGCCGGTAAACCTGGCCCGAATCACGACATCCTGGTACCAGGGCCACGCATCATGGCTGCCGTCACCGGCCGCATGCAGGCCGACGAAGCCGCCGCCACCCTCCAACCAGGCGCGCATCGCCGCGCGCTGCTCGGCAGTGAGCACATCCCCGGTTACGTTGTTCCACACAACCACATCAAACTGCTCCAGGTCCCGGGGATTGAATACCGCCCCGCTGTCGCTGAAGTAGACATTCCAGCCCTGCCCTGCAGCCATCTCCTGCAACAATTCCCGCGCCGCGGGAATGGCCTCCTTGTGAATAAAGGAATTGGTCTTGGAAAAAACCAGTATCGCGGGGTGCTGCAGGACCGGCACATCGGGGCGCTCGGTTTCAAATACGGGCAGTCGCAGGAAACCCAGGGAACGCGCCTCCATTACGCCGCGGATTGCGAAAAACAGAAACAGTATGAACAGGATACCGAGTACGACCCGCAACCGCTTCCACCGCGTCTTCATCGATCGCCTTCCTTCGCGGCGCACTGCGCGGCCACGTACGCCCAGGTGAAGGCCGGCCCGATACTGCAGCCGGCGCCGGGGTAGAAACGGCCCATGACCGAAGCGGTGGATATCCCGGTGGCGTAAAGCCCGGGTATCACAGAGCCGTCGCCCCGCAGCACCCGCGCATGCTCATCGGTGACAACACCGCCAAAGGTGCCAACATCCCCGGGCACCACCGGCACCGCGTAAAACGGTCCCTGCTCGATAGCGCCGAGGGTCTGGGAGGGTCGGTGAAAGCGATCTCCCAGCCAGAGGTCGTAGGCGCGCTCTCCGCGCTGGAAATCCTCATCGCGATTATTCTTCACAAAGCCGTTGAAGCGCGCAATGGTCGCTTCGAGTACCGCGGGCTCCACGCCGATCAGGCGCGCCAGATCGGCGATCGTATCGCCCTGCTTGAGGTAACCCTCGTCGTACCAGCGCTGCGGCTTTTTACTGCCCGCCATGGTGCCGGCCAACATGTATTTGCGCAGGTACTGGCTGTCGAATATAGCCCAGCTCGGCACTGCGGCAACCGTTTTGTCACGCTCCAGCATGCCCTTGCAATAGGCCATGTAGGAGCCGCCCTCATTCATGTACCGCACACCGCTGCGATCCACCAGAATAGCGTGGGGCGCGGCGGTCAAGCGCTGGGCGGAGGGCTTGATATCGTCGCCCTCCTTACCCGGCGCCAGGGTGCTCTGGTAGCCGACCATTTCCTCCATCTGCGCCAGCGCCGCCCCGTGTCGCTCCATTTCCTCGATCATTTCGCCGGTATCGCCCGGCGCGGCGTTGCTCCACGCTGCGGATGTCCCGGGCTGGTAGCGGTCGCGCATGGGCTGGTTGAGGGAAAAGCCGCCGGCATTGACCAGCACACCCAGGCGGGAGCCTACCCGCCAGGGGCGACCCTCGCGCTCCGTCACCACCCCCTTTACTGCGCCCTCCTCCAGGATCAGCTCGCGCACCGGGGAGCTGGTGCGAACCTCGATGCCCGCCTTGAGTACGGCCTGCAGCATGCGCCCCTGCAACGCGGCGCCGGCCGATACCCAGCGCTTGCCCGTCAACAGCGCCGCCATGCTGCGCCCGATGACCCTCAGCAGGAGCCACCTGGATTTCCAGGAGCGCCTGAAGTCAGGCAGCGCAAGCGCCTCTTCCAGCGTCGCCGGCATGGTGAGGAAACCGGTGCGCAATTTGTCCCGCCACGCTCCCAGCTCCTTGACGTTGAACGGCTCCGCCACCACGGTGCGTCCCGCCGCGAGACCGCCGGGGCGCTCCTCGTAATAATCGGGCCAGTAACTGACACGGTTCAGCCTGATGCCCCGGGAGAGCAGGAACTCCACCATTCGCGGCGCTTCGGTAAGGAAAGTATGGCGTCGTGCGGGGGTGGCCGCAGGCGCATCGGCCTGATCGCCCGTGACGCTCTCCAGGTAAGTGGCGGCCAGTTCATGACTGTCCTCGACGCCATCGCGCCGCATAAAGGGATTATTGGGGATCCACATCACCCCCCCGGACTTGGCCGTGGTACCCCCGACCAGCCCGGTCTTTTCCAGGATCATCACCGTTTGGCCGCGAGACTGCAGGTACAGTGCCGCACACATCGAGCCGGCACCGCTGCCAACGACGATAAAATCGACGCTCTCGTCAAAGTCGCTCACGGGTTGTCCTCGCCTGTCGCCAATCCCATCCTCACCGCCTCAGCCCTCCGGATCGCTCTATGCTGACCCCGCCGAACATTATGTCCGTTGCCGGCGAGTTAAGAAAATCGTGGGGGAATCCCAGGTCGACCCGGCTGACGCTGTCCAGTCGTGCGATATGTTCCCCGCCCAGCTCCACATCGAGAGACGCAAGATTATCCTGCAGCTGATCGAGCGTGCGCACCCCAATAATCGTCGAGGCGACAGACCGGTTCAGCAGAATCCAGGCCAGGGCGACCTGCGCCGGTGTTGCACCCGACTCCTGCGCAATCGCCCGGATGGCGTCGGCGATCGCCAGTGTGCGCTCGCTGAGCCGCCCGGTGGCAAGATTGATCCCCTTGCGCGTATCGAAACCCGGGCTGTCACCCGACGGGCCGGGCCGCAGATCGTCCGGGGTGTATTTTCCGGACAGGGTCCCACCAGCCAGGGGTGACCAGGGCAGCACGCCAAGGCCCATTTCCCGCGCCATCGGGATCAGCTCCCTCTCCACGGTCCGCTCCGCCAGACTGTAGGGGATCTGCAGGGCAACCAGTGGGCTCCAGCCGCGCAGCTCGGCGATGGCCTGCATTCGCGAGACCTGCCAGGCGGGGGTATCGGAAATACCGACGTACAGGACCTTGCCCGCCCGCACCAGGTCATCGAAGGCCCGCAACACTTCCTCCACCGGGGTGGTGTCGTCCCAGACGTGGAGGTAGAACAGGTCGATATGGTCGGTCTGCAGTCGCCTGAGACTGGCTTCCACCGACTGCACCATGTTCTTGCGCTGGTTGCCGCTGGCGTTGGCATCGCCCCTGCGCATACTCAGGGAGTATTTCGTCGCCAGCACGAGTTGCTCCCGCCGCCCCTTGAGGAGCCGGCCGAGCATGCATTCGGCTTCGCCCCCGGCATAGAAGTTGGCTGTGTCGACAGCGTTGCCGCCGGCCTCGATATAGCCGTCAAGCAGGCCCCTGGCCTCGTCTTCGTCGCAACCCCAGGCGGCGGGCACTCCAAAGTTCATTGTTCCAAGGGTAAGCGGGGACACCCGCAGGCCGGAACGGCCAAGCAGGCGATAGTGGTCAAGTTTATGGGGCATCCACTGCTCCGGGGTCACGGCACCCGACCATGCTAGCAATTGAACATCGTTGTTGTATAGTGATAAACAAATCCATCGCCGGGGTTCTTCCTCCCGGTCATTCCGCCATACAGGGAGTTCAATCTCATGCCTGGTACCACCCCCGTCAAGCGCCGCCGGATCAGTGTCTTCCGCGCCGAGGACGCTACCGGAATCGAACCCGAGATGATGCCACGGGAAGGGATAGACGAGGCAGTGCTGGCGGGCTTTGCCAGGCTCGCCGAGGCGAATGCGAGAGAGGGCATGGGGGAGCAAACCCGTCTCCTGTTCAGGGAGTCCGGCGACCAGGGAATGAGCCTGGTGCACGCCTGGTTCAAGAGCGGCTATGTGCTGCCCTTCCACAGCCATAACACGGACTGCCTCTACTATGTCATAGCCGGCGAACTGCATATGGGTTCCCACGTGCTGAAAAAGGGAGACGGCATATTTATCCCGAAAGACCAGGCGTACGGCTACGAGGCGGGCCCCGACGGCGTTGAAGTACTGGAGTTTCGCAATGCGACGCAATTCAACCTCAAATATGGGGCCAACGATGAGCGCCGCTGGAATCGGATAGCGGACACGTTTCGCGCCAGGGCCGACATCTGGGCCGGGGAAACAGTGCCACCTTCCGCCCGGGGGAAATAAGCTTGTCACCCCCGAAGGGCGGCCTCGCAGCGACAAACAGCACGGCTTTACCGTGATTGACTGGGTGTCGGGGGACACGCTCAAGCTGGCGTTTCCTGCACACGGCGAAGCCCTGCGCGCAGGCGGGGCGGCTTTCCTGACCCGCGCGTTTCGCGCCGCTGGAGCAATCCCGGAGCACAACCGTATCACCCGGATCACCCGGTTGCAGGATTGCGGCGGTGGCAGCACCGGGCGCAAACTGCTCCTGTCCGTCGACTACCAGACCCCGGACCCGGATCTGCACAGCGAGCTCTTCGTGAAGTTTTCCAGGGATTTCGACGATCCGATTCGCGACCGCGCCCGCTTCCAGATGGAGCTCGAATCACAACTCGCATTACTGTCACGCAGTCCGCAATTCCCTATCGCGGTTCCCGCCTGCTACTTTTCCGACTTTCACCGGGAATCCGGCACCGGCATCCTGATCACCCAGCGTATCGCTTTTGGCAGCGGCAATATCGAGCGCCATTATGAAAAGTGCCTCGATTACGACATGCCGGAGCCACTGCAGCACTACCGTGCCCTGGTAACAGCCCTGGCGCGTCTTGCCGGCACCCACAAGGCTGGTCGGCTGCCGGATACCGTAGAACAGTGTTTTCCGTTTGATCCCGGAAAACTGTCGGTCAGCCGACGCGATCCCTATACACCACAGCAGATCCGCAACAGGGTCGCCCGCTATGCAGAGTTCGCAGGGAACTATCCAGACCTGTTACCCGCCGCTATTCGCTCGCCCGGCTTCATCAGCCGGCTGGCGGATGAAGCACCGCGATTCATGGCGATCGCCCCGGCGGCGAGTGCCCTGTTGGCCGGCAAGCCGGAGTTCATCGCCCTGTGCCACTGGAACGCCAACGTCGACAACGCCTGGTTCTGGCGGGATCGGTCCGGGCGACTTCAATGCGGCCTGATGGACTGGGGCCACGTCAGCCAGATGAACGTGGCGATGGCGTTATGGGGTTGTTTGAGCGGCGCGGAAACCGTGCTCTGGAACAGGCACCTGGACCAGTTGCTGCTGCTGTTTGTCGAGGAGTTCCGCCACAGCGGCGGCCCGGCGCTCAACTGCGATGAACTGAAGATGCACCTGGAGGCTTACGTCGCAACGATGGGGCTGGCCTGGCTGCTGGACGCCCCGCCGCTGATTCTCGCCCGGGTTCCGGACCTGGCCGAGGTGAGGGACTATCGTGACCCGCGCTTCAGGCAGAACGAATTCGCCCGCGCGCAACTTCACTTGCTGACTGCATTCCTGAACATGTGGGAAGGCCACGACATGGCGCGACTCATTACTGAACTGGAGCGCCGGTAGCCGGACCTGCCGGGTTTTCAGGCCGCAATTCCCAGTCGCTTCAGCGCGAGCTGGCGAATCTCGGTCACCTTGGCCTTCTCGTTGCCGGTCAGGGGAAAATCCTCCTCTGCGAAGAACAGCAGTTCGCGAGGAATTTTATAGCTGGCCAGGCGCTCCTTCAGGTAGGCGATCAGTTGCCCGTGATCGAGCGTGGCCCCGTCGATGGGCACGATACAGGACACCACCATTTCGCTGAGAGTCTCATGGGGTACGCCGACGGTCTGGCTGCGTTTTACGCCGGGGTAGGTGGCCAGGCAGTCATCGACTTCCTGCGGCGATACATTGGCGCCGCCGGTCTTGATAATGTCGTTGAGACGACCCTCCCAGTACAGGCGCCCTTCACCGTCAACGTAGCCGCCATCGCCGGTACAGAAATAGCCCTCGTCATCGAAAGTCTCTTCCAGGGTCTTGCCAATATAGCCAATCATCAGCGTGGGACCCTTGATGCAGATCTCCCCGCGCTCACCGACCGGGACCGGGGCGTGGCTCTGTGGATCGACTATTTTCAGCAGATTGCCCGGCAGTGGCACCCCCGCGCTGCCGGCATACTGCTCAGCCGGCGTGTCGGCGTCGTAAGAGGTGTTGATGGTCATGGTTTCGGTGGTGCCAAACGACATGGGCAGCATCCAGTCGGTATTCACCGTCGGGTGCTCCATGATGATTTCCCCGCGCGTGATGTAGCGCAGGCTGCTCAGGTCGGCCTCCAGGTAGCCCGGCACGGCCTGCAGCCGCGCCCACTGGTGCGGCCTGCCGTTCAAAAAGTTGACCCGCTCGGCCTCGATAAGCTTGACCGCTGCATCGGCGTCGAACAGCGGTTGCAAAATGACCGCGCCACCGGTCGCCAGGGCAACGCCAACGATCATCGAGATATTGCCCGACCAGAAAAACCCGTTCCCGGTCCAGGCGCGTCCGGGCTCCCTGACTGCCATGACCCGCGGCCAGCGCCACCACTGGACCGCAAAAGCACGCTGCGCATGCATGATACCCTTGGGCAGGCTGGTGGTGCCGGAGGAAAAAAACAGACCACCGGTGTCCGCGGGACTGACGGCGGCCGCCCTGGCCTCTACCACCTCGGCGGCCACCGCTTCGGACCTGGCGATGAAGGCGGCCCAGGGCTCAAGGGCAGCGAGATCGTCGCCCGCCCCGTGGCCGTCGCCGTGCTCTGTGGCGGTGATGCCTTCGAGCCTGACCAGGTGCCGCAGAAACGGGAATTTTTTCGACGACAGTTCCCCGACGGCGCTGTCGGCGATCGCGGGTTCCAACTCCGCCAGCAGGGCAGCGAAATCTTTTTTCAGGACCCGGTCCTCGAACAACAGTGTCGAAATGCCGGACACCGCGATCAGGTGCTCGAGTTCCGCCGCGGTGGAAAACGTGCTGAGTGCTACCGTCACCCCGCCTGCCATGGCCGTGCCGAAGAGCGCAGAGAGGTATTCCGGCCGGTTGGTCATGAGAATGCCGACGCGGCTGTCCTTATCCACGCCCGTGTCAATCAGCGCCCGCGCGACCTCCACCGAACGATCCCAGAGATCTCGATAGCTCCAGCGCTCGACCCGGTCGTCGCAATGCAACACCAGGGCTTCGCGCTCGGCGTAACGGTCGCACACCTCGCGCAGAAAACCGGGGATGGTCAATGCACCCATTCCCGGTTCGTCAGCCAGGCGCATGCCCCTGACCAGGGACACGGACGGGTCTTCCAGGAAAGCCCGCTTGCCCGGTATCGCCATACTGGCCCGGTCCGTTTGCATTGCGGTCAGAACGGCAGTTCGACTTCAGCGGTAGCGCTGAGAATGACCTCGCCATCCTGCGTCGACTGCCTGACCTTCACCACCACCACCGGCATACCGTAGGGCGACTGGTCGATCTTTTCGATCACCTCGCCATCGAGGTAGGTCACGTCGCCCTCGAAGGCCGGGCTGCGGAACTGGGACTTGGAGTGCCAGATATAGCCGTCGTGCCCGGCCCAGTAGGCGACGTAATCGTGAAACCAGGCGCTCATCGAGGCACCGTAACCATAGGCCCCGCCCATTCCTATTTTCTCCGCCTTGTCGGCGTTGATGTGACCGCTTGACGGACCGTGGTAAAGGCCGTCTTTCTGGCGGGGATCGATCAGGCCGGCCTCGTGGTCGTAGGTCATGTTCGCGTCGAAGCCCGCATCCTCCTTGGCGGGGTCGTAGACACCCTCCGGGGCATTCCAGCGCCAGGTACCCCAGATATTCTGGCGGTGAGCGCGGCACTCCAGCGCGAAAGTGACTACCGAGTGCGGGCCGATCACGCGCCGCGGCAACGTGTCACCCACCTTCACCTCCTCGTACTGCGGCGACTTGCCCTCGCGGTTGGACAGAATCCAGTCGAGGCGGGCACGGTTGATGTCTTCCAGTTCCGCGGCGGTCCACTTTTTGGGTTCGCGCTGCTTCTTGTCGTACATGCCGCGCTTGCGGGCCTCTTCGATGAGGTAGCGAATCGCGGTGGAACGCTCCTTGGCCACCAGTGCACCGCGCTGGTTGCGATGCACCGTATCACCCCGGGTGAACACCGTGGGGCCGGCGAACTTGGTATCAGCCACGCTGTAGCCGTCGAACCGGCGATCCTGGAACAGCTTGTCCCCGGGGCGCACGGCGGTGCCGTAAAACCACCACTCCTCGCCGCCGAAGATCAGGTGCGAGCCGGGAATCTTGCCGACACAGGCCGGGTGGCAGCCGTGGCCGTAGTCCATGGCAACCGTGAAGGACTGCGGTGCGACGATACCGCCGAACTTCGATTCCCTGGCGAATTCCTCGTTCCAGTGAATCGGGTTCGGGTAATCCATGGCCTGCACCCAGCGGCGGATATCCGTGGCGTTACAGGGGTCCCATAATTCTGCGAATATCACCGGTTTGCCGACCCACTTGTCCACATCACTCAGGTCGAGTTCTATCTCACTTGTCTTGGCATTGGCGGACATCGGGCATCCCCTCGTTGAATGGTTAATTCTGAAAAGCGATCGCTACTTGTTCACGTCCACCACGATGCGACCGCGCACCTTGCCCTGCAGCAGGTCGGCAGCGGCGGCAATCGCGCCGTCCAGGCCTATCTCGGTGGCGATCACGTCCAGTGACGCGGGATCGAGATTTTCCGCAAGGCGATTCCAGGCCGCCAGGCGGGGCGGCATAGGCGCCATGACGCTGTCGATGCCCAGCAGGGACACGCCGCGCAGGATGAATGGCGCCACCGATGCGGGAAAATCCATGCCCTGGGCCAGACCGCAGGCTGCTACCGAACCGCCATAGCGGGTCTGGGCGCAGGCATTGGCCAGGGTATGACTGCCAACGGAGTCGACCACGCCGGCCCAGCGCTCTCTCTGCATGGGTTTGCCCGGCTCGGCCAATTCTGCGCGGTCAATGATGTCACTGGCACCCAACTGCCTGAGGTAGTCGCCCTCGGAGGATTTGCCGGTGGCGGCGACCACGGTAAAACCGGCCCTGGCCAGCAATGCGACTGCCACGCTGCCGACACCGCCGGTGGCGCCGGTCACCAGTACCTCACCCTGCCCGGGCCTGACGCCTTTTGCCAGCAGCGCCTCGACGCACAGGCTCGCAGTGTAGCCGGCAGTGCCGATCGCCATGGCCTGGCGGCTGCTGAAGGCCGCCGGCAACGGCACCAGCCAGTCGCCGTTCAGGCGGGCTCTCTGCGCCAGCCCGCCCCAGTGGGCTTCGCCGACGCCCCAGCCGTTAAGTACCACCTTGTCACCGGCTTTCCATTGCGGGTTGCTGCTGTGCGTGACAACCCCGGCCAGGTCGATGCCCGGCACCATCGGGAATTTACGCACCACCGGGGAACTGCCGGTAATGGCCAGCCCGTCCTTGTAGTTCAGTGTCGAGTATTCCACATCGACGGTAACATCGCCTTCGGGAAGCTGTGCCTCGTCGAGCTGAGCCACCTCCACCGACTGCCCCGCTTCGCCCTTGCTGATCAGGATTCCCTTGAACATTACAAACTCCTAAATTAACCGTGAATTATTCAATCTTGTAAAAACGGGCATACCTATACTAGTTCATGCGCCTGCCCTGCTCTCTCCAGCGCGCGCGATTCCATAGACATTTAGCTACCGTCCAGGAAACACTCCGCGATCACCCGCTCATAGCCATACTCCCGCTCACCCAGGTGCTCGCCCAGCATCGCCCGCTTCAGGAACAAATGGCAGGGGTGCTCGGCGGCCATACCGATACCGCCATGCAATTGCAGGGCTTCCTCGGCCACCAGCGAGAACACCGAGCAGGCCAGGTATTTTGCCTTTTGACCCCTGAGGCGGGCTTCCGCAGTGCCGGTCTGCTCGCCCGTTTGCGCGAGACAGTCGGACAGCAGCGACTCCGCCGCGGCCAGCTGCGTCTTCAGGTCCGCGCAGCGATGCTTCAGGGCCTGGAACAGGGCCAGCGGTCGCCCGAATTGCCGGCGCGTCTGCAGGTGTTCCACGGTCATCTCCAACAACGCCGCGGCCCCACCCAGTGAATCCGCCGCCAGGGACAAATCGCGCAGGGTCTGGATCCTGTTTACCAGCAACCGGGCATTCTCGCCGCGGGCCAGCACAAGCTGGCGGTCCAGTGCCACGTCGGTCAAGCGCAGGTCAAACAGCCGCCGGGTGACGTCCCAGGCAGGACGCTCCGTCACCTCAACCCCGGCCTGATCCAGGGCCACCAGCGCCACACAGTCCCCCGCAGCCCACACCAGGGCGTACTGGGCCCGGTCCGCAGACTGGACCGCCGCGGCCAGCCCGCCAAGCACGGTCGCGCCGGCGCTGTCCTGTGACAGGGCAATGTCGGGCTCTGCCAGCGGCGCCGTGGCCAGTTCGCCCCCGCTGAGGCGCTCGATCCAGCTCGATCGGTCTGGGACATCGCCGTGGCACAGCGCTTCCAGGGCCATCACTGCGGGCAGGAACGGGGCCTCGGCAAGGCCGCGACCCAGCTCGGTATGAAGCGTACAGGCGCCGCGCACGCCGAGACCGAGGCCTCCCAGTCCTTCGGGCACGGCGGCCAGCAACCAGCCCAACTCGACAATCAGCTGCCAGGTCTTGTCCTCGCAGGCCGGCGTACCGGTCCCCGCCACCACCTGACGCGCGGAGTCGCGCAGTTCGACCAGGTAGTCGCTCATGACCGCCCCGGCTCCAGGCGCCAGGATTTTGGCTCCCGCGGCATACCCAGGAGGCGCTCGGCGATGATGTTACGCTGGATCTCATCGCTGCCGCCGGCGATCGACCAGTTGTAGGAGTTCATGAAATCCACGGTCGAGTTGCCGGTCTCCTGGGGCGCACCGCGCATGAAACCGGCATCGTACTGACCCTGCAAGCCGCTGGTTCGCCTGCCCAGCAAGGTGAATTCGCGCAGGGTGCGGGAGTAGAACAGCTTGACCATGGAGGCATCCCCGGGGGCCTCGTCGCCGGATATACGTTTCAACAGGTACTGGTCGGCGAGTGCACATGCGGCATCCACGCGCGCGATGAGCGCGCCGAGATCGCGCCGCAACACAGGGTCTTCCAAACGTCCCCTGGCGCGCATCGCATCGGTGATGAGCGGCAGCGAGTAGCGCATCCGCTGGCTGAGTTCGACCAGGGTCAGGCCCCGCTCCGACGCCAGGGTAGTCTGGGCGATGGCCCAGCCCTGCCCTTCCTCGCCGATGCGCGCCGCTACCGGGACTTCCACGTCGTCAAAAAAGATCTCGGCGAATTCATCGTCGCCGGTGATCTGGGAAATGGGCCGCACGGAAACACCCCTGGCCCGCATGTCCAGCAACAGGTAGGTAAGCCCGGCCTGGGGCGGGCCGCTATTATCGCTCCTGGCCAACAGCAGGCAGCGGTCCGCATACTGGGCCATGGTGGACCAGGTTTTCTGGCCATTGATGACGTACACATCGCCGCGCCGCTCGGCCCGGGTCTTGAGGGAGGCGAGGTCTGAGCCGGCATTGGGCTCGGAAAAGCCCTGGCACCAGATTTCCCCGGCGAGTATGCCGGGCAGGTACTGGTCCCGCTGCGCCGGCGTGCCGCACTCCAGCAGGGTACAGGCCGCGTGGTAAAGCGCCACAAAGTAGAGGATCAGTCGCGGCGCGTCGGCCCGGGCGACCTCCTCGAAGATGACTTTCTGCTCCGCCAGGGAACGCCCGCCGCCGGGCCAGCCCTCGGGCCAGTGGGGCGTGGCGTAGCCCGCCGCGCAAAGCCGGCCGAACCAGT
>JAHEBL010000036.1 GCA_024642265.1 Haliea sp.
CCAGTTCACCACGTTTATCGCCTACGAGTGGACCTCGCTGGTCAAGGGCAACAACCTGCATCGCAATGTCATTTTCCGCGACGGTCCGGACCGGGCTGGCCAGGTGGTTCCCTACACCACCACCCCTCCCATCGGCAGCCCCAACCCCCGGGATCTGTGGGCCTGGATGCAGGATTATGAAAGCAAGACCGGCGGCAATGTGACTGCCATCCCCCACAACGGCAACCTGTCCAACGGCATGATGTTCGCCCTGCAGGACGACTTCCCAGATGGCGCACCCCTTGACGCCGCCTATGCGCAAGCCCGGCAGAAGTGGGAGCGCCTGTATGAGGTCACCCAGCTGAAGGGGGATGGCGAAACCCACCCGCTGTTGTCGAATGAGGACGAGTTCGCCGATTACGAGAACTGGGACTGGGGCAACCTGGACCTGACCGAGGCCAAGACCCCGGCCATGCTGCCGGCGGAGTACGCCCGCTCCGGACTGCTGCGCGGCCTGCAGCTGGAGTCGAAGCTGGGCGTCAACCCGTTCAAATTCGGCATGATCGGCGCCACCGACAACCACGTTGGCCTCAGCACGGTCGACGATGATAACTTCTTCGGGAAATTCCCCATTTACGAGCCCAACCCGGGCCGAGCAGTCCACGAGGCCAAGGGCAACGAGAAGCTGGGCCTGGGTTACAAGGGCTGGCGCTACTCCTCTGCCGGCATGACGGCGGTATGGGCCAGCGACAACACCCGCGAGGCCCTGTTTGACGCGATGGAACGCCGTGAGGCCTACGCCACCACCGGACCGCGCATGCGGGTGCGTTTTTTCGGCGGCTGGGGTTTCGAGCAGCAGGACATGCTGCACCGGGACCTGGCGCGCATCGGCTACGGCAAGGGCGTGCCGATGGGTTCGGACCTGAAAGCGCCGGGCGAGGGAGCACCACAATTCCTGGTCTATGCCCAGCGCGACCCGATGGGAGCCAACCTGGACCGGGTCCAGGTCATCAAGGGCTGGCTGGACGCGGGTGGCGAGCCCCGGGAAAAGGTCTATGACGTGGCCTGGTCGGGCGAACGCAAGCCCGGCGCCGATGGCAAGCTCCCTCCCGTGGGTGACACCGTCGACCTGTCCATCCCGAGCTGGACCAACAGCATCGGCGCCGCCGAACTGGGTGCCGTCTGGACCGACCCGAACTTTGATCCTGAACTGCGGGCGTTCTACTACGCCCGGGTGATCGAGATTCCCACCCCGCGCTGGACCGCCTACGACCGGGTAAAATTCAAGCTCGATCTGCCGGCAGATATCCCGCTGAAAACCCAGGAGCGAGCCTACACCTCGCCTATCTGGTACAACCCCGAATAACAGGAGCCCAGTACTCATGAACAAACCCGGCATCTTGATAAGGGCTGTCGCCGCGGCCCTCCTGGCCAGCGCTGCCGGCCAGCCGCTGGCAGCGACCGAAATCCCCCGGAACCCTGAAAAGAACCTGTATTTCGGGGAGACCCATGTGCACACCGCCTACTCCCTGGATGCGTTCCTCGGTGGCACCCGGCAGACCCCCGGCGACGCGTACCGCTTCGCCAGGGGCGAGACCGTGGTGGTGAACGGCCAGCCCCACAAGATGCGCCGGCCGCTGGATTTCGCCGCGGTGACCGATCACGCGGAGTATCTGGGCGAGATGTATGCGGCCCTGAACCCGGGTGCCCCCGGGCACGAGATACCGCAGATACAGCAACTGATTGGCCTGACCGACTTCGACGAGCGCCGTAACTGGTTCATAGAGTATGTGGTCAAGAACAACCGCGGCGCCAAGCCGCAGCACACCTCTTTCTACCCTGGCCCCGAATCCGTCAGTAGCGGCTGGAAAGTAATTACCCACGCCGCGGAGCAGCACAACGAACCGGGCGTTTTCACCACCTTCAACGCCTTTGAGTGGAGCAGTGCTCCCGGCGGCGGCAACCTGCACCGCAACGTTATCTTCCGCGGAGCCACCGTGCCGGCCATACCAGTGGGTGCCTCCGATATCATGTACGAGGAGGGCCTTTGGGACTGGCTAAAGGCACAGGAGGAGCAGGGTGCGCGTTCCATCGCGCTGCCCCACAATTCCAACGCCAGCAAGGGTAGTATGTTTCCCGCCAAGGACCACAGCGGCGATCCGCTCGATGCCGAATATGCCAAATTGCGAGGGCATTTTGAGCGCGCTATCGAAATGATGCAGGTCAAGGGCAACTCCGAGGTGAGCAAACAGTTCTGGGTGGCCGACGAGTTCTCGGACTTCGAGAATGCGCCCTCGATTGCCAAATTCAGCGGCCGCGTGCCCATCAAGGAGAACTACGTGCGCTACGGCGTGGTGCAGGGCATGGCGGTGGAGCAGGCGGTCGGCGCGAACCCGTTCAAGCTGGGCTTTGTCGGTGGTACGGACAGCCATAACGGCCTGACGGCAGACGTTGATGAGGATAATTTTGTCGGTGGCCACGGCGCGGAGGACGCCACCCCCCAGCGCCGCCAGACCGCAGAGGTGGGGGGCTGGATCGCCGCCCGGGAACAAACGCCGGGCTCCATCACCGCCGTATGGGCGAGCAGCAATACCCGGGAAGCTATCTGGGACGCGATCCACGATCGCGAGGTATACGCCACCAGCGGCCCCAGGATGGCGGTGCGCTTCTTTGCCGGCTGGGATTACCAGCCCGCCCTGCTGGAACGCGCCGATGTCATCGCCAGAGCCTATGCCGGCGGGGTGCCAATGGGTGGCGAGCTGAGCAAGGCAGGGAAAAAATCACCGAGGTTCCTGATCATCGCCAGCAAGGATGCGCTGGGCGCCAACCTGGACCGTATCCAGGTGATCAAGGGCTGGGTGGACAGTGACGGCACCACCCACGACAAGGTTTTCGACGTGGCCTGGGCGGGCGAGCGCCGGCCCGGGGCTGACGGCAAGCTGCCGCCGGTGGGCAACACGGTCGACCTGACCACCGCCACCTATCGCAACAGCATCGGCAGCGGCGAACTGGCCGCGGTGTGGGAGGATCCGGAATTCGACCCGGACCAGCGCGCCCTGTACTACACGCGGGTGCTGGAAATACCCACACCGCGCTGGACGACTTTCGACTCGGTAAGGGCCGGACTGCCCATGCTGGAGAATGTGCCCGGTACCTTGCAGGAACGCGCCTGGTCGTCGCCGATCTGGTACCAGCCCTGACAGGCTGAACTGCGGGGCCGGAGCATCACCCCCAGGGAAGCATGCGCCGGAGCGTGTTGTCCTTTATTAAATAGTGGTGGTAAAGGGCCGCCAGGGTGTGCAGGCCAACGAGGTAATACCCCACCTCGGCAATCGTCTTGTGGATATCCTCGATGTTCTCCGCCAGCTCCTTGTTTTTCGCGATCAGGGCCGGCAATTCCATACCGTAAAATGGAATTGTCTTGCCCTCTCCGCTGAGAATCAGCCAGCCAAGCACCGGCATACCGATCATAAAGACGTACAGGGCAAGATGTACCAGTTTCGCCAGTATGTTCTGCCAGGGTGCCGGCTGCGGGGTGATGGCCGGGGTCAGCTGGAACATACGCATAGCCAGGCGCAGCCAGACCAGGGCGAATACGGTCAGGCCAAGCATAAAGTGCCAGGTTTTAAAGTCATTGCGCATGTCGCTGCCCTTGGGATAGAGCTCCCTCAGTTCTATGCAGGCATACACCGCAACCAGCAGCAAAAACATCAGCCAGTGCATCGCGACTGAAAGCTTGCCATAGCGGTCAGGCGTATTGGTCAGATCCATGAACTATTCCTGAAGAAAAAGTGAACACGCGAATCATCCCTGTTTAGAATGACCCTGTCGAGGCGCCAGACTATAAACAAATGTAAGCCATGATCCACGTCAAACCACTTCACCCCCAGAGCCCCGGTTAGCCGGCAGCTGCTTCCGGCAAAGCGGCACCCACGGGACAACGCGGCCTTGGCATGCGCCGCCGTTGCTTTATCATGCACTGGTCGCCTGCTCTGAATTACCGGAACGGCTTCAACCAGTTGGGGGATAACATGCCACTTCGAGCCTGTGTTCTATTCGCCGCTGTGATGTCACTACTGGCGCTCACGGCCTGCGACAGCGCCGAGTCGCCTCGGGCTGTCGATGATAACGGCGGGGCCCGGGAATCTGCGGAACATGGCGAGGAAGCAACGGAGGAGCAGGGCCTGGAGGCGCTGGAGCGCAGCTTCCGCACCCAGCGCTTCAGCGGCGACCTCGACGCCATACGCAAGCGCGGCTACATCCGGGTGCTGGTCCCCTATAGCAAAACCTACTTTTTCTATGAGGGGGCAAGACCGCGGGGCCTGGCATACGAGTTCATGGAATCCTTTGTCAAGGAGCTGAGAAAAAAGCCCGGCAGCGGCAAGCCCTTCCAGTTGACGGTGGTCTACCTGCCGACAGCCCGTGACCGATTGATCCCCGGCATCGTCGAGGGTCTGGGTGATATCGCCATCGCGGGCCTGACCGCCACCGAGGCAAGAAAATCCGAGGTGGAATTCGTGACTCACTCGTCATTCCCGGTGGCAGAGGTGGTCGTCACCGGCCCCGACGGGCCACCGCTGGAAACCATCGAGGACCTGTCCGGGCAGCGCGTTTTCATCCGCCTCTCCAGCAGCTACCACGAGACCCTCCAGAACCTCAACGAACGCCTGAGATCTGCCGGCAAGCCGGAAGTGAAGATTGTCGAGGCCGATGAGAACCTCGAGGTTGAAGATATCCTGGAGCTGGTCGCAAACGGTGTCCAGAAGATCACGGTGGCAGACGACTACCTGGCACAGTTCTGGTCGGAAACCATGGATGGGCTTACCGTGCGCGATGATATCGCTCTCAGTGAGGGTGGCCTGCTGGGACCTGTTGTTCGCAAGAACAGTCCGCAGCTGGTTGCCGCTCTCACTGCATTCCAGAAAACCCACGGGCTCGGAACCCTGTTCGGCAATGTCGTGTTCAAACGCTACTTCAAGGACAACCCCTGGGTACAGAACCCGAATGCAAGCGTCGATCGCCAGCGCTTCGAAAAAACCCTGCCGCTGTTTCGCAAGTACGGCAAACAGTACAACTTCGATGCGCTCCTGCTGGTGGCCCAGGGCTACAAGGAGTCAAAACTCGACCAGTCTACCCGCAACCGCAGCGGCGCCGTGGGGGTCATGCAGATCAAACCCTCCACGGCAAAAGGTGATCCGGTCAACATCGTCGACGTAAAGACAAGCATGGAGAAAAACATCCACGCCGGAGTGAAATACCTGCGGCATCTGGCCGACGATTATTTCGGAGACCCCGAAATCACCCCGCTGAATCAGCACCTGCTGGCCATTGCCGCCTATAACGCCGGGCCGACACGGGTCCAGGCCCTGCGCCGCAAGGCCGAGGCGCAGGGTCTCGACCCGAATATCTGGTTCAACAACGTGGAGCTGGTTTCCGCCCGGGAAGTCGGTCGGCAAAACGTCGACTATGTGCGCAATATCATGAAGTACTGGATGGCTTTCCGGCTGGCCGCTGAACTGGACAAACCGGTATACCCGTCATGATTTATCGAACCCTCAAGCCTTTGTGCGGGCTTGCCGCCCTGCTCATGTTACTGCCCGACCACGCCATGGCCGGGGTTCCGCAAACCGCGCAGCGGCCGGTCGCCGACACCCTGCACGGCGCCACGCTGGTCGATCCCTATCGCTGGCTGGAGGGCAATGGGCAGGGTGAAGTCACCGACGAAGTCGCGGTCTGGACAGACCAGCAGAATGCCTATACCCGCCAGGTACTGGATCACCTGCCGGGCCGGGAGGCTCTGGAACGGCGATTGCGCGAGCTGATGGAGGTGCCGGCTATTTCAGCACCGAAAATGGGCGGCCCGAACTACTTCTACAGCCGCCGGGAGGGCGGCCAACCCCAGGCTCTGCACTACGTGCGCGACAGTCTCGACGGCGATGACCGGCTCCTCCTGGACCCGCAGGCCATAGACCCGACAGGACTGACCACGGTTGCCTGGACAGCCCCGAGCAATGACGGGGCGCTGCTTGCTTTTGGCATGTACCGGTCGGGCGACGAGAACAGCGTGCTATACGTGATGGATGTCGAAACGCGTGACTGGCTGGCCGAGGAAATACCGGGCAAGGTGGGCTTCATCAGCTGGCTGGCAGACAACAGTGGCTTCTACTACAGGCGCCTGGAAGACCTGGATGACCCCTACTCCTACACCGTCAAGCTGCACCGGCTGGGCACCCACCACCGCCAGGACAGGGTGCTGTTCCGCCAGCGCGACCTGGGTTTCTTCTATGGGGGCCTGGACAAGTCCGATGAGGAGCTTGAGCGGCTGAAAACCACCTGGGGGCCGGGCGCCTCGGTCTCCCGGGATGGCAAGTGGATGGCGGTTTATTACTGGACCGGCACCGCGAGCCTGGATCTGTGGATTGCCAACCTGGAGCAGTGGCGACGCAGCGGTGAGCTCAAGCTGCAACCGGCAAGTATCGGCAGGCAGGGCCGCCTGGGAGGCGGCATGTTCAGGGAAGACAGGCTTTACCTGCAGAACTCCTTTGCCGCGCCCAACGGCCGCGTCTCGGTGATAGACCTGGCAAATCCCGGCTATGAGAACTGGCGCGACCTGGTGCCGGAACGGGCGGACCGGGTTATTCGCGGCACATCCTTCGCCCGGGACGTGGTCGCGGTCAATTACCTGGCCGAGGCCCACAGCCAGATCAGCCTGTTCGACCTGCAGGGAAAAGCCCTCGGCGACCTGGACCTGCCTGGTATCGGCTCGGCCGGCCTGAGTACCGAGGAGGACCGCAATGAGGCCTTCCTGGTATTTTCCAGCTACAACATGCCAGGGAGCATCTATCACCTGGACCTGAAACGTGAGGGTCGCACTTTGTGGGCCCGACCCGATGTCCCGGTAGACCCAGGTGCCATCGAGGTAAAACAGGTCTGGTACGAGTCCCGGGACGGCACGCCTGTCTCCATGTTTATCGTGCACCGCAAGGGCCTGAAGCTTGACGGCAAAAATCCCACTATTCTCTACGGCTACGGTGGGTTCAATGCGGCGCTGACGCCGGCGTTCTCCGCCACCCTGTTTCCCTGGTATGAAGGCGGTGGTGTCTACGCGGTGGCCAACCTGCGCGGCGGTGGCGAATACGGCAGCGCCTGGCATGAGGCGGGCATGCTGGCGCGAAAACAGAACGTCTTTGATGACTTTATTGCAGCGGCCGAATGGCTGATCGGGCAGGGCTATACCAGCGCCGGGCAGCTGGGCATTGCCGGGGGCTCCAATGGGGGATTGTTGACCGGCGCGGTAACCGTACAGCGGCCCGAGCTCTTCGCCGCGGTCATCTCCGCGGTACCCCTGCTGGATATGCTGCGCTACCAGGACTTCCTGATGGCACGCTACTGGGTACCGGAATACGGCTCCGCCGAGGATGCGGAACAATTCGGCTTCCTGCGTGCCTACTCGCCTTACCACAATGTCCGGCCAGGAAAAAAATACCCGGCGATACTGTTCACGGCGGGCGAGAACGACAAGCGAGTTCACCCGATGCATGCCCGCAAAATGACCGCACTGATGCAGGCCAGCACGGCTTCTGATCCGCAGCAGTCACCAATACTGCTGTGGGTGGACCGCGATGCGGGCCACGGTGCCGGCAAACCCCTGGATCTGCAGGTTCGCGACGTGGCGGACCAGCGTATCTTCATGATGTGGCAGCTCGGTATGAGTATCGACGAACAAGCCGGGGCGACGCGTCCGTAAATTTCAATATCCACAACAGACCGGCTATAGTACCGGCCCTGCAGTCCCGAACTTACCCTGACAGACCCGCTTAACAACACCAATGGAACCCGCTATGAGCTATAACACCCTGCGCTACGAAGTGGCCGACAACATACTGACAATCACCCTGAACCGGCCCGATCACCTCAACTCATTCACGGTGGAAATGGCCAATGAGCTGATCGACGCATTCAACCGGGCCAGTGACGATGATGAGGTGCGCGCGATCGTGGTAACCGGAGAAGGCAGGGCCTTCTGCGCCGGTATGGACCTGACCGCGGCGGGCAATGTGTTTGGCCTGGATGAAAACCTGCACCCGACCATGGATGACATGCACAATCGACTGGATGATCCGCAAATGATCGCCAGCGTGCGCGATACCGGCGGTCGGGTAACCCTGGCCATTTACGACTGCAAGAAACCGGTCATCGCCGCTATCAACGGCGCCGCCGTGGGTATCGGCGCCACCATGACCTGCGCCATGGATATCCGGCTGGCTTCGGAGCACGCCCGTATCGGTTTCGTGTTCAACAAGATCGGCATCACCCCCGAAGCCTGTTCCAGCTGGTTCCTGCCCCGCATCGTCGGGCTTTCCCAGGCACTGGAGTGGGTCTATACCGGGGATATTCTCAAGGCCGAGGAAGCGCTGGCCGGGGGGTTTGTCAAAGCGGTCCTGCCCGCTGACCAGTTACTGGAAGAGGCTTACAAGCTGGCGGGGCGCATCGCCCGGCACAGCCCGGTGGCCATCGCCCTCACCCGCCAGATGATGTACCGCAATGCCGCCCAGCCCCACCCCATCGAGGCCCACAGGGTGGACTCCCTCGCGATCTTCTACGCGAGCCAGCACAGCGGCAAGGAGGGCGTAGCCTCCTTCCTGGAGAAGCGCGCCCCGGTATTTACCGACAAGGTCTCCACTGATATGCCTCCATTCTACCCCTGGTGGGAATAGCCGGCTCCCTGGTCATCCCTACAGCAGGCCCGTGAATTCAAGCACACGGGCCTCAACATAATCGTAGAACGGGTTCCAGCGCAGTCGCAGCAGATCTGTGCCGGATACCTGCAGAACGCCCCGCTCGCCCCTGGGCGCCAGGTCGCCCAGCTCGATGCCTGGGCTGGCGGGCGCCGCAGGGCCACCGTAGACGGGATCGACGGGTGAAAACGGCAGCGCCACATGCGAGAGGGAATAAATACCCGGCGGCCATTCGCTGAGCGCCGTTATGCGGGAAGCGGCGTCCTCGGTGGGCAGTGTGGTATGGGCCACGACGCGGTTACTCTCGGCATTTTCGTTGGTCACAATCGTGATATCGAAGCTGCGGTCGCTTCTGTTCAGCAGCGGTTCAAATACTGTCCGCGGATCCTCCCGCAACAGCAATCCGACTTCGGCGCGGCGATTGATGTCGAACAACACCAGCTCATGGCCCGCCGCCGGCAGCCGATCAAACAGGTTGGTGACCAGCGCAGATGCGGTCACCGTCGCATCGACACTGGACTGGAGGGCGAGAATGGGTGGCAGTCCCCCGAGTTTTCCAGTCGCCTGGAGTGCGCCCAGTTGTTTCTGGATATGCGCCGTGATGCGGTAAGCCAGATCACCCGCATTCACGGCGAAAGAACCATACTTGTAGGGGTCATACTCAGGGAGGATTACATTCCAGGCCAGCTTCTCCATACCCAGAAGATGTCCCAGCCGCGCCTGCCAGACGGCCAGACCCGCTACACGCGATACACCGATCTCCGGTGACAGCAGGACCACCCCGGACACCGCCGGCAGGGAGCTGTCATCCAATGCTGCAAGCGCATACTCCACCGCCAGCGCCCCGCCGTTGGAGTACCCGACCAGGTAAACCGGCCTGGCGCCCACCACCTCGCTGACATGCCGCACCGCCAGCCTGACCGCCGCTGCCATGTCCTGCCAGCGGGTTTCCACCAGGCCCGAGGGCGCCGCACCGTGACCGGGAATGCGCAGGCCCAGCACCATAGCGCCGCTCCGGTGCATGGACTGGCCCAGGGCGCGCATGCTGTAGGGCGAATCTGACAAGCCGTGCAACAGTACAACACCCGCCTGCGGCTGTTCCCTGCCCAGTTCGAAGCTGCGATTCCAGTTCACCGGCCAGCGCCCCGGATCGGCAAGGCTGCCGCGGCTGTAACGGTTGATGGCGTGCTCCGGCCCAACCGGGACCTCGTCATAAACAAGCTTGTCGAGTTGCGCAAATAATCGATCTTCAAGCGCCAGGTACTGTCCGAACTCCGCGATACCGGAGTCGCGAGTGAACTCCTCGTCGAGATCTGCCAGGTGCCACACCGAGAGGTCGGGGCGACTGTCCAGCAGGTAGACAAAAACGGCAAGGCCCACCACCAGGCAGCCGGCGAGCCAGGCCGCCAGCATACGGGTCAACCACGTGGCGCGCGCGGCGAGATAAGTGCTCAACATAAGAACCCGGCCCCTGTGAATCCGAGGCTCCAGTGTAACGACTATTCCAGGCCAGTGCTGCACAGCCAGGCCGGACGGTCTCGACGGGAACCGACAGGGCCCGCCTGTAACATCCGGGTAGCACGGCAATGCGTATACCCGTTATTCTTGCTAGCACCCATTCTCACTGGTAAAGACTCCGCCATGGCAATAGCGCTGCCCGACTGCCGACGACTACTGCTTCTGCTGCTGTGCTGTCACCTGCCGACAGCGCTCGCCACCGGGGACGCCGGGGCCGCACCGGTAACAGTGGAGATCGTGCAGCAGCGCGCTATTCAACGGGTGCTGGACCTGACAGGCACAGTGACGGCCATGCGCTCCGCCCGTCTGTCTGCCGCCACCAGCGGGCTGGTGGCGGGGCTGCGAGTGGATAGCGGGAGCAGGGTCAAGGCGGGACAGTTGTTACTGGAACTGGACCCGGAACTGGCACAGCTGCAACTGGACAGCGCCCTGGCACAGGTGGAGCAGGCGGATACCGGGCTGAAGGACGCACAGCGCCGGCTGGCCGAGGCCCGCACGCTGGTGCCACAGCGCAGCATTGCCGAGAGCGTGGTGCGGGATATCGAGGCGGAAGTCGCCAGTGACGAGGCGGCCCTGCATCAGGCCCAGGCAGAGGCGGGCTACCGCCGGGGCATACTCCAGCGGCACCAGTTGCGCGCCCCCTTCGACGGCGTGGTAAGCGCCAAAATGACCGAGCTGGGCGAGTGGATAGACCCCGGCCAGGCCGTACTGGAACTGGTAGCACTGGATGACGTGCGCCTGGATTTCCCGGTATCCGAGGACTACCTTGCGGATATTCGTCCCGATACGCCCCTGACGTTCAGCCTGAGCGCCAACCCGGGCCGGGTATTCCAGGGCAGCGTTGACACCGTGGTACCGATCACCGACCCCGGCGCCCGCACTTTCCTGCTGCGGGTCCTGGCCGAAAACCCGGACCAGCGCCTGCTGCCGGGTATGTCGGTGCGGGCCCAGCTGCACCTGGCCACCGGACGCAGCGGCCTGGTGGTCCCCCGGGACGCTATCCTGCGCTTTCCCGACGGCCGCGTGGTGGTGTGGACGGTGGACGCCGGCGTGGCGCGGGAGAACCTGGTGGTGACCGGACTGGGCTTCGACTCACTGGTAGAAATCCGCGAGGGTCTGCCGGCCGGTGCCACAGTGGTGGTGGAGGGCAACGAGGCGCTGCAGAACGGGCAGCGCGTGGCGCCCCGCCAGACGCAGACGGGCCGGTAGGACAATGTTCGAGCAAATCATCAGGCGCGGCACCCTGCTGACGGTCATCGTGCTGATTATCAGCATCCTGGGAATCTTCGCCGCCCTGCGCATCCCCGTACAGATGATTCCCGACCTCGATGTAAGGACGATCGGGATACGCACCAGCTGGCCCGGCGCCACCCCCCAGGATGTGGAAAAGGAAATACTGGTCGAGCAGGAAGATTACCTGCGCAACCTGCCTACCCTGTCGCGTATCACCACCACTGCCCGCAGTGGCTCGGCGGAAATCGAGCTGGAGTTTCCCTTCGGCACCGATGTCACCGAGATGATGATCCGGGTAAACAACGCCCTGAGCCAGGTGCCCTCCTATCCGGAGAACGTCGACGAACCCACCATCTACGCCAATTCCTTCTCCGGCAATTACTTCATGTTCTTCAGCGCCGAAACACTGCCGGGTAACCCCCGCCAGCTCGAAATGGACATGACCCTGGATTTCATGGAGGACAACGTCAAGCCGCGTCTGGCTTCGGTGACAGGTGTATCCGAGGTGTCCGTCTGGGGCGGGGAGGAGCGCCAGATCCAGATACTGGTGGATCCCGCCCGCCTGGCACAGCGTGGCCTGACGTTGCCGGACCTGCGAGCCGCCATCCGCAGTCGCAACCTCGACCGCTCCGGCGGCACCATCGAAACGGGCAAGCGCGAATACCTGCTGCGCACAATCGGGCGCTTCGAGAGCATCGACGAGGTCGCGCAGCTGATACTGGCGCGCCGCGGCGACCAGGTGATCCGCCTGTCCGATGTGGCGGAGGTAAAGCTGGGCCAGTTCGAAAAGCGTACCATCGCCCGCTACAACGGCGCGCCGCATATTTTTATCGCACTGCGACGGGAGCCCGGCTCCAACGTCATCGACATCAAGCGACTGATGACCGCGGAGATCGCCGCCATCAACAAGGAACTGCTGGAGCCGGCGGGCATGCAGATCAAACCGATAGCGGACGACGTGCGCTACGTCGAGGAGTCGGTACGAAACGTCTGGCAGAACCTGATTCTCGGCGCCCTGCTCGCCACCGGCGTGATGTACCTGTTCCTGCGTTCTTTCCGGGCAACCCTGGTGGGCGTTATGGGCATTCCCATCTGCATTATTGTCGCCTTCCTCGGCCTGTTACTTGCGGGCCGCACAGTCAATGTCATCTCGCTGGCGGGCATCGCCTTCGCCATCGGCATGACACTGGACAACAGTATCGTGGTGCTGGAGAGCATCGAGCTTGAACGGCGTCGCGGCGCCGGCCGCTTCGAGGCAGCCCTGAACGGTGTCAGGCAGGTATGGCCGGCAGTATTCGCCTCAACGATGACCACGGTGCTGGTGTTTATCCCCGTGGCCTTTGTCGAGCAGGAGGCGGGGCAGCTCTACTCCGATGTGGCAATCGCAATCTCCGCGGCCATTCTCGCCTCGATGCTGGTGGCGGTAACAGTACTCCCGGCGGCAGCCGCAAGGCTGAGTTTCGGCAATGGGAAAGGCGGCGCAGGTCAGGTGGAATTTCACCGCAGCCGGGACGCGACTCTCAAGCTGGTGCACAGCACCATCGCCACCCCCGCTCGGCGCGTGGCCTGCATCGCCATTACCTCGATTCTCAGCCTGGCGATAATCTGGCTGTTGACGCCGGCGGCGGAATATCTGCCCGAAGGGGAGGAACCGAAGGTCTTTGCCGTGATGAATGCTCCCCCGGGATATAACCTGGCATCCATGGAGAAGGTGGGCTACGAGGTGGAAGACTGGCTCCTGCCCCATGTGAACGCCGATCCCGCATCGTTTGACCGGGGTGAAAGCGAAGTTCCCCCCATCGCGTACATGACGCTGCGCATCGCCAGTAACCAGGTCCGGATTATCGCCGAGCCGGTAAGAACCGCCGATATCGAGCCACTGATAGACGCGATCACCCGCAAGTACCGGGAGTACCCGGGGATGCGGGCTTTCGCCGCCAGGGGTTCTATCATCAGCAGCAACGACGGCGGCACCCGCAGCATCAACCTGGATATTTCCGGCCCTAACCTCGCCACCATTTACGATGTGGCGCTCACGGCCTACCGCCGGGCAGGGGAAGTATTCGAGGACCCGCGCATCCAGAGCCAGCCCGGCTCACTGACCCTGGCCCAGCCCATGGTGGAAGTGCGGCCGCGCTGGGAGCGCGCCGCCGAGCTTGACATGACGGCCGACTCACTGGGGTTTACCGTGGCGGCCCTGACCGACGGCAGCTACGTGGATGAGTTTTTCCTCGACGACGACAAGATCGACATCTACCTGTACAGCGACGTCGGGCAGGATGCGACGCTGGACACCCTGTCCCGACTGCCGCTCTATACCGGCGCCGGCGAGGTGTTGCCACTGGGGGCGGTGGCGGACATACGTGAAACCGTCAGCAGCAGTGTGGTACGCCGGGTGAATGGTCGCCGCACCGTAACCCTCAATATCATCCCCCCACGCTCTATCCCGCTGGAGACCGGGGTGGCACAGGTACGCACCGAGGTAGTGGATTACCTGCGCCAGCGCGGAGAAATCCCGGCGGATGTCAATGTCGCGATCTCCGGCGCGGCCGACCAGCTCGACGCCACGCGCGAGGCCCTGCTGGGTAACTACCTGGTTGCCCTGCTGATCATCTACCTGCTGATGGTCGCCATCTTCAACCACTGGGGGTACCCACTGCTGATCATGACCTCGATCCCGCTCGGTATTGCCGGCGGCATCGTGGGGCTGTGGTTACTGAACGCGGTCGGCGCCCTGCTGCCGCTGGTCGGCCTGACCGCTATCGTGCAGTCTTTCGACATGATCTCCATGCTGGGCTTTCTGATTTTGATGGGAACGGTGGTCAACAATCCCATCCTGATCGTCCACCGGGCGGTGCAGAATGTTGAGCAACAACACATGGAGCCCCTGGCCGCCGTCACCGAGGCGGTGGAAGCGCGCCTGCGCCCCATTGCCATGTCCACCATCACCACCCTGTGCGGCCTCTCGCCGCTGGTGCTCATTCCCGGCGCGGGCACCGAACTGTACCGCGGTGTGGGCGCCATCGTGATGTTCGGCATTATCGGCGCCGCACTGGTCACCCTGACCATGTTGCCGGCACTGACCGTGGTAGTACTGAACCTGCGTCGCAAAGCCGCCGCCCTCGTCGCCCGCGGCTGATCCTGGCGGGCGCCAGGTAATAGCCGCTAACTGATTTCGTTCACGCTCTCCGCCCGGAGTTGCCTGTTTCACCTGCTCCCTGGGTTCGTTCATGCTATCGGCTCCGCCCGGGATTGCCTTTTCGCCCGCTGCCCCGATACTTGCGAACGAAAAGGCAATCCCGGCCAAATCCTTGCTCCCTGCGTTTGCGAGGGACATTGTGCTGGCTACTAGCGCGCAACGAGGGTGCGGGCGGGAGGAGTGTAATTCGTTCGCAAGTATCGGGGCAGCGGGCGAATTACACTCCTGCCGGCCGGGCCCGCTGGCCAGCCATATCTACGGCTCTAACCCTGGGCCATCGCTTTCTCCGGCTCGGGGCCTGTGGTTACGCCGAACAGTTGCCTGATATCGCGGCCAATGTAGTAGAGCACCGGCACCAGGAACAGGGTTACAGCGGTGGCAAACAGCACGCCAAAGGCTATGGATATCGCCATGGGTTTGACGAACTGGGCCTGGATGGACGCTTCCAGCTGAATCGGCAGCAGCCCCATGAAGGTGGTAATCGAGGTGAGCAACACCGGCCGGAACCGCCGCACACCGCCCTCGATGACCGCCTGTCGCCAGTGTTCTGCCCCATTGCGCAAGCGCTCATTGATATGGTCCACCAGCACCAGGCTGTCGTTGACGACGATACCAGACAGCCCGATCATGCCGATCGCCGACAGGATGCTGACACTGTTGCCCAGGATGAAGTGCCCCAGAATGGCGCCGGTGATGCCGAAGGGAATCACCGACATAATGAGCAGTGGCTGGCCGTAGCTGCGCAGGGGTATCGCCAGGGCGGCGTAGATCATGATCAATATGGCAACGGCGCCAAGACCCAGTGAGTCTGTGGTCTCGGCCTCTTCCTCCGCCTCGCCGCTCAGGCGGGACGAAACCCCGGGATACCGGGACAGGATCTGCGGCAGCAGTTTTTCCAGGATCTCCCGGTTGACCACGCCCGGCTCCACCAGGGACTTATCGACATCCGCCTCCACGTTTACCACCCGCTGGCGGTCGAAACGCGTGATCGCACTCACCCCGGTGCGCTCCCGCGCCTCACCCACCACCTCGAAGGGCACCTTGCCGCGCCCGGGCACGTCTATCCACATCGAGCGCAGTGACTCCAGCGTAGCCCGCTCCTCGGCGGGAAAACGCACATAGACCCGGACCTCGTTGCGACCGCGCTGCACGCGCTGGATCTCCGCACCGAAAAAGGCCTGGCGGACCTGGGTGGCCAGCTCCACCTGTCCCAGGCCCAGGGCATCACCCTCCGGAGTGAGCCTGATATCGAGCTCCGATGCCCCGGCATCGAAACTGTCGCGGATATCGAATACACCTTCGTATCCCTTCAACGCCACCTTCAACTCGGCCGCGGCCGCGCGCAGCTTCTCCAGGTTCCGCCCCGCCAGTTCGATATCAACCGGGGATCCCGAGGGCCCGGCATTCGCGTTGAAAATGAGCGACTGCACACCGCTGAGTTCACCGAGGCTTTCGCGCATCCACTTCGCCAGTTCAACGGAGGTAATGTCGCGCTCCGTGCTGGGCAGCAACTCCACTGTGACCTGTGACTCGGTATCCTCGGTTGAGATGGACATCAGTTCCTGGATCACACTCTGGGCGGAACCCGTTTCTTGCCGGTAGCGTTCATCCATGGCCCTTGCTGCCTCCTCGATCCGCAGCGTATGGGCATGAGTCAACTGCCAGGGCGTGCCCTGGGGCATTTTCAGACTGACAAAGATCTGGTCAGAGGGCACACTGGGGAAGAACACAAAGCGCACGATACCCGCCGGTACCAGCGCCAGGCAGACGAGCAGCCCCCCCAGGAAAATAGAGAGCGTGATGTAGCGCATGTCCACCGCCAGCTCCAGCAGGCGACGGTAATGGGTGTCGGCAAAGCGCTGCAAGCCACTGGCGCAAGCCTGCTGCAGGGTGGCCAGTCGCCCCAGCAATGAGCCGGGCTTGTACTGCTGCTGGCCGATGCGGATATGCCGCAAGTGAGCCGGCAGGATCAGCTTGGTCTCCAGCAGGGAAAACGCCAGGCAGAAAATCACGACAACCGCGATATGGGAAAAGAAGCGGGCCAGCCCGTCCTCCAGGAACAGGGCCGGGACAAACGCTATCATCGTGGTCATCGCGCCGAATATAGTCGCCACGGCGACCTGCCTCACGCCCCTGACGACACTGTCCACCCCCTGCCCTTCCTGTTCGAGCCGGTTGTAGGCGCTCTCGGCGGTGACAATCCCGTCATCGACCAGCATCCCCAGCACCAGGATAAAACCGAACACCGAGATGACATTGATCGATACCGGCAGCCCCAGCAGGTTGATCGCCAGCAGCGCACCGAGGATCGAGAATGGCACGCCGAGCATGACCCAGAATGCCAGCCGCAGGTCCAGAAAAAGGGCCAGGGTAATCAATACCAGCAAAGCGCCCTGGACGGCACTGGACAGCATGAGTTCGATACGGCCCTTGAGTATGACGCTGCGATCTGACCAGGCAGTCAGCTCGACACCATGGGGTAAGTCAGCCTGTTTGCGCTCGACGAACTCGCGCAACTGGCGGGTGATCGCCAGCACATCCTGGTCACCGACCCGGTCGACTTCAAGGGTAAGGCTGGCCTTGCCATTGAGGCGGCTCAGCACGGGTTGGTCGGCGAAGGTATCTCTCACCGTCGCCACGTCCCCCAGGGCTATTCTGGTGCCATCGTCCCGGGTGATCAGGGTGAGGTCGGCAAACTCCTGGCCGGTATAGGCCTGCCCCACCGAGCGCAGGGTTATAGAGCCGTCATCGGTGCGCAGCTTGCCCCCCGGCAGGTCGCGCGAACGCGCCTGCACCGCCCTGACCACATCGGCGAACCCCAGGTCGTAGCGGCGCAAGGAGGTGTCCGACACCTCGATGGAAACCTCGTAATCCCGCTCACCGCTGATCGATACCTGGGTAATGCCAGGGATCGTCAGCACTTCATCGCGCAATTCCTGCGCGTAGTCCTTGAGCTGGCGCTCCTCCAGTGACCCATATAGCGTCAGCCGCATTGCCCGGGTGCGCGACAGCACCTCGTCGATGACAGGTTCCTCCGCATTCAGCGGAAATGCGGTTATACCGTCAACCCGGGACTTCACCTGGCCGAGCGCCTTGGCCATGGGCGTGCCCGGTTCAAGCTGCACGGTGACCACGCCAACCCCCTCACGTGCAACCGAGCGGATCTCGTCCACTCCGACGATGTCCTGGATCGCGTCCTCGATCCGCAGCACGATGCCCTCTTCCACCTCCTCCGGCGAACTGCCCGGGTAGGGTACGGTGATGGTCAGGGTCTCGGAGGGATAGGTGGGAAACACTTCCTTGGTAATGCCGCCCAGTGAAGCCACACCGCCGACCATGATAACCAGCATCAGCAGGTTGGCGGCAACCGGGTTGCCGGCCATCCAGGCGATGACGCCGCGCTCCTGCACCGGAACCACGCTAGGACTCCACCGCGACTGGCATACCATCCACCATCAGATCCAGCCGCGACAGGATCACCTGGTCGCCGCTGACCAATCCCTCGCCAATGATCACGCTATCCTGTTCCCGGCGCAGCACAGTGACGGTGCGCTGGCGCATGCTCCCCTCCCTGAGGACGAACACGGTATCGCCATCGTGCAATGCAGAGCGTGGCAGGCGGGTTGCCCGGGGCATCACCAGCCCTCGTATTTCAGCTTCCACAAAAAGACCGACCGACAGGGGCCAGGAATGTCTCGACTCATCGTAGGGAGCGTCCACTTCCGCCACCATGAAGAACACCCGGGTCTGTGCATCAACCCGCTGCTCCATTCGCTGCAGGCGCGCCTCCCAGCTGTACTCGATGTCACCAAACCTGGAGTGGAGGGTGGCCACAGGCCAGCTGCCATCGGGCGCCTCGCCGTGGCTGACGAAGGGGACATCCGAGGCCAGCAGGGGCAACCTCACCTCGACACTGTCGGTGCCCAGCAGCCGCATCAGCTGGGAGCCCGCCTGGACGTACTGCCCCAGGTCGACCCGCTTGATGTCGATAATGGCGTCAAAAGGGGCCACGATTTCCGTGTTGGCAAGGTCCGCCTCCGCCTGGCGCAATCGGTCTTTGGCCGCCTGCACCTGCGCTTCGGCCTCGGCGATCGCGGCCCGCTTTACCACCACCTGCACTTCCGCCAGCGACAATTCCGCGCTGGCGACCGCGGCACGCGCCGTCGACAGTGCCACCTCGTAGTCGATGGGATCGATCCGCAACAGGGGCGTGCCCTGTTTGACTGCGCCGCCCTCGAGGAATTCCGGCGCCACCCAGACGACCCGTCCCGACACCTCGGAGACCAGCTCGATATCGGTACGCGGCGCGACAATGCCACGGGAGTGCACGGTGGTCTCTACCGGACCGGGCTCAACTGTCATGATCTCGACCAGCGGAATTGACGCCACGGCCTCCCGACGCGGCAACTCCGACCTGCTTTTTATCATAAGCAGCGCAATTGCCACTGCCGCCGCCACAATCAGCAGCGGCAGCAGTCGACGCATCCATTTGTTTTGCATTGCTACCAATCCGGAGTCTATTGACGGGGCTGTCGCTCGTGCTTGCCAGGAAAGCGGCATTAACTGACGACCCTAAAGAGAGCTGAATGTTAACCCATCAACCACCTTTTTGTTGCTTTCCGAGGGTGAAGAACTGTAAAGCTTATACGGCCGGCCGGTTTTCTCGGATCTATCGTACGGCGGCCTCGGCAGGCACGCAGGCACTAGCGGCCTGACCGCGGCCGGACCAGCACCACCAGGGAGCGAGCTTTCAGAACGAAGTCTTTTGACACCAGCGCTGGCGCCTCTGACGGCTCGAGAATATCCCCGGGGCTGTCGCGGCCGGTATCGATTATGCGTTGCCAGCCGGACAGGTCCAACTGCTGCAGGGTGAATTCCTGCTCCCCGCACCCGGCATTGATCATCACATACAGGTCGGCGTCATCCTGCGATGCCCCGTCGAGATAAAACGCCAGGTGACGGGACTCGAAGCTCATGTCGATCTCGGCCCCGGCACCGTGCCAACGCACGTCCTCCCGCCAGAAACGGCTGCGCGCGAGGCTCGGGTGGCGCTTGCGAAACGCGATCATCTTGCGGAAAAAGCGGTGAAAATCCCGGTGTTCTTCCAGCCGCTGCCAGTCCAGCCAGGATATTTCGTTGTCCTGGCAGTAGGGGTTGTTATTGCCGAACTGGGTGTTGAGGAATTCGTCACCGGCGCAAAACATCGGCGTGCCGTTGGCCAGCATCACCAGGCAACAAAAATTCCTTGCCTGCTGCTTGCGCAGGCGCATAACGTCCGCGGGTACGCCATCATCGCCCTCAAAGCCGCAGTTCCAGCTGAAATTGTCACGGTGACCGTCGCGATTTTCCTCGCCATTGGCCCAGTTGTGGCGCTCGTTGTAGGCCACCTGGTCGTAGAGAGTGTAACCGTCGTGCGAATTCACGTAATTCACACTCTGGTAGGGGTGGCAGGCATTGAAAAGGTCATCGGGAAAGGCATCATCACTGCCATACAGCCGGCACATAACCGCGCCAACCATGCCGGGATCTCCTTTGACGAAGCGGCGCATATCATCTCGAAACTTGCCGTTCCACTGGAACCAGCGCTTGCCGGGAAAGGCGGAGCCAAGCTGGTAAAGGCCGGCCGCGTCCCAGGGTTCGGCGATCAGGCGGACGCCGCCCAGCAACGGATCGGCGCGGATTGCGGAAACCAGCGGGGAATCATCGAGACTGACCGAACCATCGACGTGCCGGTTGAACACCGAGGCCAGATCAAACCTGAACCCGTTGACGTGCCCCAGCTGCACCCAGGAGCGCAGGCTGTCGAGGACCATGCGGCTGACGTAGCGGTTATTGCAGTGCAGGGTGTTGCCGGTGCCGGAGAAGTTGCTGTAAGGCTGGGCGGGATCACCGCTGGTGATGTAATAGGTACTGTTATCGAGACCCTTGTAGCTGTAGCAGGGCCCGGTCTCATCGCCCTCGGCGGTGTGGTTGAAGACCACGTCCAGCAATACCTCGATACCGACCGCGTGCAGCGCTTTGACCATCATCCGGAATTCATCGAAGGCTCTGTCCGGATGGCTGGCGTACTGGGCATGCGGGGCAAAGAAATTCAGGGTCATGTAACCCCAGTAATTACCCTCCTGGGGATCGAACTGATGCACCGGCAGCAGCTCCAGTGCGGTGATGCCCAGTTCCTGCAGGTAGGGAATCTTGTCGATCACCCCGAGGAAAGTGCCGCGGCGCTCCGCCGCCACACCGCTGTTGGGATTGCGGGTAAATCCGCCGACGTGCATCTCATAGATCACCAGGTCGTGTTCGTGAAAGGGCGCCCGGTCATCGCCCCAGTCAAACTGTGCATGCTCCTCAAACAGCACGCCCAGGGGGGCCTTGCCCATATTGGAGCCGGGCTGTTTGGCAGCCTCGCGATCAAAAGTCTCGGGGAAATATACCTGCCTGGCATAGGGATCGAGCAGGATCTTGTCGGCGTCGAAGGCATGCAAGCCGTGCGCGCTGGCGCCGCTCGGGCCATCGACCAGATAGGCGTAGTGACAGCAACCGTCCATACCGCCCAGGGGCAGGCGACAATGCCAGATGCGCCCCGATTTATTTACCCGGTGGTCCAGCTCGACCGTAACAGCGGGTTTGCCGGCATCGTCCTGGCGAAACAGCAGCAGCGTGACCCGTGTTGCATGTTTCGAGTAGAGAGCGAAGTTGTAGGCAGCCTCTCCGGGAAGCCATGTCGCCCCCAGCGGAAATGCGCTGCCCTCTTTGGCTGACCAGCTCTGTCGTATTCCGGTGACTGTCATCGGTGTCGCTGCCCTACCGTCCGCTCGCGGCCTGAATCAACCGCCCGGCGTCCAGTATAACCGAGCTGCGCCGCCACGAACCGCATGATGATGGACCGGCACTACTGGCGCCGGAACTCGGTGGGCGTCAGTCCGCTCCAGGACTTGAAGGCGGCGGAAAACGATGAGGGGTCGCCATAGCCCAGCAGCAGCGCAATTTCGATAATACTGAGGCTCTTGTCTTCCAGGTATTTTCTGGCGAGATTGGATTTTACCCGCTGCAGCAGCTGCTGGAAGTTGGTGTCCCGGTCTTTCAGGCGCCGCTGCAGGGTGCGCCGGGATATATTTATATCGCTGGCGATGCTGTCGATCGAGCAACTGCCCGCGGGCAAAAGTCTACGGATAGCGGTGTGCAGGCTGAGGGAAAATGGATCGGTGGCCGAGGCATCCTCGCTGAAAAATGCAGAAAACTCTTCAGCGACCGTATCATAAAAGCGGGTGCTGACATGCAGTTGCGGGTGATCCAGCATGCTCCAGTCGTAGTGCAGCGCACTCACCGGCTGGTCGAAGTACAGTGGCGCACCGAAGGTGGCGCGCAGCCGCTCCAGGTTGTCCGGCCGCGGATAGCTGAGATCGACCCTGTGCGGCCTGACCGGCAGCAGGCAATAGCCGTCCATTTGCAGGGCCGTGGCAGACAGCAGACTGTCGGTAATGACACAACGCTGCGGGTCCGGCGGACGCAGCGGGTGCCACTCCAGCGCAAAATAATCATGGTGCCTGGCAACCTTGATCGAACCCACATCCCCCAGCAGGCTGGCCACACTGGGCAGCAGGTTCATCCAGTCGCGCAGGGTCTGGCTCGCGGATGCCAGGTACAGCAGCAGGTGCGTATTCTCCATATAGGTCACCCGGCCGCTCAGCAGACCGAAATCCGGGTTGCCGGTGTGCAGCCGGAATTGCTCCTGCAACTGGTAGTAGGTGGCAACCGGAAGCAGCGCGTCGGAAACCGACAGCAGCGCCAGGTCCAGTCCGGCGTTACGGGCAACCAGTTCCGGCTTGGCACCCAGGGCCGCCGCCAGGTCCATCAAACCCTTCAGCGCCCTCGCGTAGACCGTACCCCCGCCGGGAATTTCCTGCGCCACCAAACCAGGCCGCTCCTGTTTATTTCCAGTCAGGCAGTAGCATGGCCTGTCCGGCCCGGTCTGTCACCCGCAAAACACCTCCGCAGATTCATCAGGCGGCCGGGGTTTGCCCGGCACAAGCCCGCGCCGGGCCGGTCGCGGCCGGTTGGCGCAAACTCTGTGCTCAATGGCGCCATTTCCCGTGTAGAACCGGGGGCGACTCAGTAAGATTGCCTGTCTTGATACGGGACGGGCAGGAAACCAGCTATGACGGACAAGGTAGTGCGAATCGGCGGCGCCAGCGGATTCTGGGGAGACGCGGCCCGGGCCACGCCCCAGTTACTGAATTCGGACGGACTTGATTACATCGTCTACGACTACCTCGCCGAGATCACCATGTCGATCATGGCGCGGGCGCGGGCCCAGGATGAAACCAGGGGCTACGCCCTGGATTTCGTCACGGCCGCGATGAAACCCAACCTGGCAACGATCGCTGCCCGGGGTATCAAGGTGATCTCCAACGCCGGCGGCGTCAATCCGCTTGCCTGCGCCGAGGCGCTGCGCGGCCTGATCGCCGAGCAGGGTCTGGATCTTACCGTGGCCTGCGTTGTCGGTGACGACCTGATGGCCGCAGCCGAACAGTTCGAGGCCGCCGGCACTGCCGAGATGTTTTCCGGCGAGGCGTTCCCCCCCGCGTCCCGCCTGCAGAGCATCAACGCCTACCTGGGCGCCTTCCCCATCGCAAGGGCACTTGGCCTGGGTGCGGATATCGTCGTGACCGGGCGCTGTGTCGACAGCGCGGTCACCCTGGGCGCCTGTATCCACGCCTTTGGCTGGGGCCGGGACGACCTCGACCAGCTCGCCATGGGCTCCCTCGCAGGACATATCCTCGAGTGTGGCCCCCAGGCCACCGGCGGCAACTTCACTGACTGGGAGCAGGTTCCGGGCATGGCCAACATGGGCTATCCCATCGCCGAGATTTCCCCCGACGGCAGCTTTGTGTGCACCAAACCGGCAAACACCGGCGGCCTGGTCAACGTGGGCACCGTGAGCGAGCAGATGCTGTACGAGATAGGTGACCCGCAGGCTTACATGCTGCCGGACGTGATCTGCGATTTCTCCACCGCCACCCTCTCCCAGGTGGGTGACAACCGGGTAAGGGTGGCGGGTGCCACCGGTCGCCCGGCACCCGACACCTACAAGGTGAGCGCCACCTACGCCGACCAGTTCCGCGGCGGTACCTACATGACCTTCTATGGTATCGATGCCGACCGCAAGGCCCGCGCCCTGGGTGAGGCTGTATTCGAGGCCTCCCGCAATGTGTTCAGGGCAGCAGGCCTGGCGGACTTCAGCGAGACCAGCATTGAGCTGATCGGCGCGGAAAGCCAGTACGGCAGCTTCGCCGAAACCAGCGGCAGTCGCGAGGTGGCCATGAAAATCGCCGCCAAGCACCCGGACGCCGCGGGTATCGGCGTACTCCTGAAGGAAGCGGTGGGACTGGGCCTGGCAACGCCACCGGGCCTGTCCGGCTTTGCCGGCGGACGCCCCAAACCCTCCCCGGTGGTGCGGCTGTTTTCCTTTACTGTGCCCAGGGACAGTGTAAATGTGCGCATCCTGCTTAATGGCGACGAAACCGCCTGCGACGAGGCGTACGGCCAGCCGCCGGACCCTGCGAGCATCACCCGCCCGCCCGCGCCTGCCAAAGCGACTGCCGAACCCGACACCACGGTGCCGCTGGTGGCACTGGCCTGGGGCCGCAGCGGCGACAAGGGCAACAAGGCGAACATCGGCATTATCGCCCGCGATCCCGCTTACCTGCCCTACATCTATCAGACCCTCACCGAGGAGATGGTCGGCGAGCGCTTCGCCCACTTCCTGGAAGATACCGGCCCGGGCAAGGTGGAGCGCTTTCTGCTGCCCGGCTCCAACGCCATCAACTTCCTGCTGCACGAGGTACTGGGCGGCGGTGGCGTGGCCAGCATACGCAATGACCCCCAGGCCAAGGGCTATGCCCAGTTGCTGCTGTCCTGCCCCATCCCGGTTCCGACAGCCATCGCGGAGAAACTGTCATGACGGTTTTCAATTCAAGAATCAACCCGAACGCCGAGGCGTTCCGCAAAAACCGCGAGGAGATGCTGGCGCACATCGAGCACCTGCAGCGCCTCAACGCCCGCGGCGCCATGATCTCGGAGCAGCGCAGACCCCGCTTCGAGGCGCGCGGCCAGCTCACCCCGCGGGAGCGCCTGGCACGGCTGCTGGATCCCGGCATGCCCTTCCTGGCCATAGGCAATATCGCCGGCTACCTGCTGGACAATCCGGATCCGGAGAAATCCATACCCGGCAGCACGATCATCGCCGGCATCGGTTTTATCAGCGGGGTGCGCTGTGTTGTGGTAGTGGATGACAGCGGCATACAGGCGGGCTCCCTGACCACCGCCGGCGGCTATCGCATCACCCGGGCGGAGGTCATCGCGCTGGAGCAGAAGCTGCCCTTCGTACACCTGGTGGAAAGCGCCGGCGGCGACCTGCTCAACTACACCGTGGAGGGCTTCTCAAACGGCGGGGCACTGTTCGGCAACCTGGCCAAACTAAGCAGGGCGGGGATACCGGTGATAGCCATACTGCACGGCTCATCCACCGCCGGTGGCGCCTACATGCCGGGCCTCAGCGACTACGTGATCGCGGTCAAGGGCAACGGCCGCGCCTTCCTGGCCGGCCCGCCGCTGCTCAAGGCCGCCACCGGCGAGATCGCCACCGAGGAGGAACTGGGCGGCGCGGAAATGCACGCCTCGACTTCCGGCCTGGCGGAATACCTTGCCGAAAACGATGGCCAGGCCGTGCAGATGTGCCGCGAACTGTTGCACCGCCTGCAGTGGAACAAGGACTGCGAGACACCGAAGCGACGCGCCTTCAGTGAACCGATTTACGACCCGGATGAACTGGCAGGCGTCATTCCCTGTGACTACCGCAATCCCTATGACATGCGCGAGCTGGTGGCGCGGGTGGTGGACGGCTCTGACTTCATGGATTTCAAGCCGCGCTACGGCGCGGCGACGGTCTGCCTCCAGGCCGATATTTTCGGCCTGCCCTGCGGCATCATCGGCAACAACGGCCCCATCGACCCGGCCGGGGCCACCAAGGCGACCCAGTTCCTGCAACTGTGTGACCAGTCCAATATTCCCGTGCTGTTCATGCAAAATACCACCGGCTATATCGTCGGTACCCGCTCAGAGCAGGCGGGGATGATCAAGCACGGCTCCAAGATGATCCAGGCGGTGCGCAACCTGGAGGTACCGCGCATCACCCTGATGACCGGCGCCAGTTTCGGTGCGGGCAACTACGGTATGTGCGGCCGGGGCTTCGAGCCGGATTTCCTGTACACCTTTCCCAACGCCCGCACCGGCGTGATGGGCGGCGAGCAGGCAGCCAAAACCATGTCCATGGTGGCCCGCGGCAAGGCGGCGGCCAGCGGCAAGGAGCCCGATGAAAAAGCCCTGGCACAGCAGGAAGCCTACCTGGCGAATATATTCGACAGCCAGTCCGGCGCCTTTTACACCTCGGGCCATATGATGGACGACGGCATGATCGACCCCCGGGACAGCCGCAAAACCCTGGGCTTCCTGCTGGAGACCGTATGGGAAACCCGCCACCGCGCCGTGCGCCCCAACAGTTTCGGCATCGCGCGGATGTAGGTGTACGGTGGCGGCGACATACGCAGGACAACCCGGAGACAGACAATGACCACATTACCCGACACCAAAGCCCTGATCCTGGAACCCCGGGGCAGCGTGCTGACCATCTGGCTGAACAGACCGGAGGCCAGGAACGCCCTGTCAGCCGAGATGGTGGATGAACTGGGTGCCGTGCTGGACGCCACCCGCGACGACCGCCGCCTGCGCACCATCATCCTGCGGGGCAAGGGCGGGTTCTTCTGCGCAGGCGGTGATATCAAGGGTTTCAAGTCCGACCTGCAGGGCGGCGCGCCCGACCGGGACGACGTCGCCCGCGGCAATCGCAGCTTCGGCGACCTGATGATCAAACTCAACGAGCAACCCCAGGCGGTCATCATCCTGGTGGAGGGCGCCGCCATTGGCGGCGGCCTGGGCCTGGCCTGCGTGGGGGATGTCACCATCGTCACTCGGGACGCACGCTTCCGCCTCAGTGAAACCAGCCTCGGGATCCCGCCGGCCCAGATCGCTCCGTTCGTGACTGAGCGCGTGGGCCTGACCCAGGCCCGCCGGCTGATGCTGACAGGCGCCCGCTTCACGGGAGAGGAAGCGGTGCACTACGGGATAGGCCACATCCTGGCGGAGGACGCCGCCGACCTGGAGGCAAAACTGGCGCAGGTGCTCGAACAGATCGCGCTGTGCGCGCCGGGAGCCAATGCCGTCACCAAGGGCATCGTCTTCGAAACCACCCGCAGACCGCGCCCGCAGGCGCTGGATTTCGCCTCCCGCGGGTTCGCCGATTGCATGCTCAGCGAGGAGGGCCGCGAGGGCGTTGCCGCCTTTGTCGAAAAACGCAAACCCAGTTGGGCAAATGACTGATACCCGGAGAGTCCGATGACACGATTTACCAGCATATTGGTGGCCAACCGCGGCGAGATAGCGTGTCGCGTTATTCGCACAGCCAGGGCACAGGGCTATCACACGGTGGCGGTTTACTCCGAGGCGGACGCCAGGGCCCCGCACGTGCAGATGGCCGATGAGGCGATCTGTATAGGCCCCAGCCCCGTCAACCAGTCCTACCTCGTGCAGGAAAACATCCTGCGGGCGGCCGCGGCAAGTGGCGCCGGCGCAGTGCACCCCGGCTACGGCTTTCTCAGCGAAAATGCCGATTTTGCCAGGGCCTGTGAGGCAGCTGGCCTGGTTTTCATCGGCCCGGCCCCGGATGCCATTCACCTGATGGGCAACAAGGCCGAGGCCAAGCGCCGCATGATCGAAGCGGGAGTACCCTGTGTGCCAGGTTACGAGGGCAAGGACCAGAGTGACGCGGTACTGCTCGAGGAGGGCGCCAGGATCGGGCCGCCGCTGATGGTGAAGGCGGCCGCCGGTGGCGGCGGGCGCGGCATGCGCCTGGTACACGACCTGAAGGACCTGGCCAATGCCATCAAGCTGGCGAGGGCAGAGGCGGAATCCGCCTTCGGCTCCGGTGAACTGATCCTGGAAAAAGCCATCATCCGGCCGCGCCATGTGGAGGTGCAGGTGTTCGCCGACAGCCACGGCAATACCATTCACCTGGGTGAGCGGGACTGCTCGGTACAGCGACGCCACCAGAAAGTGATCGAGGAAGCGCCCTGCCCGATAATGACAGAGGCGCTGCGCGCCAGCATGGGTGCAGCGGCGGTGGCCGCGGCGGCGAGCATCCAGTACCGGGGTGCCGGCACGGTGGAATTCCTGCTGGATGAAAGCGGCGAGTTCTACTTCCTTGAAATGAACACCCGCCTGCAGGTGGAGCACCCGGTAACGGAGCTGATCACCGGCCTCGACCTGGTAGCACTGCAGTTGCAGGTGGCACAGGGCGAACCCCTGGGACTCACCCAGGACGATATCACCCTCAACGGTCACGCTATCGAGGTGCGCCTGTATACGGAAGACCCCGCCCAGGATTTCCTGCCCACCTCCGGCCCCGTGGACCTGTGGTCACCACCAGAGGGCGTGGGCATCCGGGTGGACAGCGGGATTGCCACCGGCCAGCAGATCTCGCCTTTTTACGACCCCATGGTCGCCAAGATCATCGCCAGCGGTCCCAGTCGCGATATAGCCCGCCTGCGCCTGATTGAGGCACTGCAGGAGACCGTGCTGTTCGGCCCCTGCCACAACCGGGATTTCCTGGTGGCCTGCCTGCAAAAGGCGTGTTTCGCAGAGGGCCTTGCCACTACCGCGTTTATCGCCGAGGAGTTCACGGCGGGCGAGATTGCCAGCGTCACGCCCGGCTTCAGCGACAGCGCAGTGGCGGCGGTGATCGAACTGGCCCTCGAGCACCAGGCCCTGTACGCGGACAGCGTCCTGGTCGCGCCGCAGCTGCGGGACTGGTCCAGCGCCGGCGCCCTGATTTCTCGCAAGCGTTACCAGCACGGCGAGGTTTTACACGACCTGGCGGTCATGGCCCTGGGCAGCGGCAGCTACCAGGTGTTTGACGCCAGTGAATCCTGCCACGTCGAGCTGCTGTCCCTGCGCAGCAGCACCGCGCATGTCGGCATCGACGGTGCCCAGCACACTGCGCGCTTCCACTGCCCCGAGCGCGGCAAGCTGTACCTGTCCATCGAGGGCCGCGCCGCGCAATACCGCGATATGATTCGCCTCGACGGTGCCCTCGAGCAGGGTGGCGGCGGCGGCAGGATAAGCGCACCGATGCATGGCCTGTTACTGGAGGTGCGGGTAGCACCCGGCGACGTGGTAGAGGCGGGGCAGACCCTGGCGGTGCTGGAGGCGATGAAGATGCACTATGAAATCGTCGCAGAGGCAGCGGGCACCGTGCAGGAAGTGATGGCGGAAGCCGGCCAACAGGTAGCCGCGGATGAAGTGCTCATCGAGATTGAGGTGACGGTGGAGGCCTAGGGCAGGCATACTGATTGCTGCCCGCGCCATTGCGGGCGGGAATAACGCTCTATGACATTCAAACCGCTCAAGGCAGCCCTTGTCCTGCTGACTGTCGCAATTGTCGGTGGTGTCCTGTTCGCCTACCTGTGGTTCCAACAGCAGCGGGAACCCTTCACGCGCTCGGCACTGGAGCGCGACCTGGCGAGACAGGACGACAGCGCGATAAGTGTGCCGCCCCGGCAGCTGACGCGGCTGTCCGACAACGCACCGCAGCCAAACCCGCGTCGCAACCTCTATTTCGGCGAACTGCACCTGCACACCGAGCAGTCATTCGACAGCGTGCTGTTCGGCAACCGCCTGACCATAGACGACGCCTATCGTTTCGCCCGTGGCGAGAAAATCACCAGCCAGGGCCTGGAGCTGATGCAACTGTCACAGCCACTGGATTTTGTCGCCATTACCGACCATGCCGAGGGTTTCGGCTCGCGCCGTCACTGCGGCGAAAGTGGTCTGCCGCTAAAAGTACAGCTCAGTTGCTGGGTTGCACGCACGCCCAACCTCGCTACTTTCAAATTACTGCGCAAAGTCGGCGACGGCGGCGATGCCAGGCTCGAACGCGCCGCCAGCCCCTACTGCCAGGCAGTGGGCCTGGAACAGTGCCTGGCAGATGCCGCCGCTGACTGGTCTGATTACAAGGCGCTGGCGGACCAATACAATAAACCCGGCGTATTCACCGCCCTGCAGGCCTACGAATACTCCCCCACCCTGCCGGACTACGGCAAATACCACCGCAACGTGTTTTTCCGCGGCACCGGCCTGCCGGAGCTTGCGGTCTCAGCACTGGACGCCCCCACGGAGCTGGACCTGTGGCAGGCGCTGGAGCAAAGCTGCAAGGGTGATTGTGATTTCCTCACCATTCCCCACAATACCAATCGGGCCTGGGGCCTGCCCTACGGCCGTGTAACCCGCTACGGCGATGTCTACACGGCAGCGGATTGGGCCACCCGCGCCCGCTATGAACCGCTAACCGAGATCTACCAGATAAAGGGTGCCAGTGAATGCGCTGTCGGGGCCACTGCGACCGACGAGGAGTGCGGCTTCGAGCAGGTATTCCCGCCCTGCCTCCCTGACCAGCAAACTGCCTGCGCCTTTGCCACCGGCTTTGCACGGGAAGGCCTGAAAGCCGGCATGCAGATCGAACGGGAACTGGGTGTGAACCCGTTTCGAATCGGCTTTGTCGCGGCCACCGACTCCCATAACTCCAATCCCGGTGACACCGAGGAGTGGGATTATCGCGGCGCGTCTGCCGCCATCAGCGGGCCGGCAATCAGGCGCCAGCAACACCTGGAACCCGGCATGTCGATTCACCGCTCACCCGTCGCAGCCTACAGCCCCGGCGGACTGGCGGGAGTGTGGGCGACCGCAAACACACGGGATGCGCTGTTCAGCGCGATGCAGGCCAGGGAAACCTATGGCACCAGCGGCACGCGCATCCAGCTGCGCTTTTTTGGCGGCTGGGGCCTCGGGGAGGAGATTCTCGCAAACACTGACCCCGTCACCGATGCCTATGCGAAAGGTGTCGCCATGGGTAGTACGCTGGCGCCGGACGCCACAGCCGACGCGCCCGCGTTCCTGGTGTGGGCCCTGGCGGACCCGATGAGTGCACCCTTGCAAAGGGTGCAAATGATCAAGGGCTGGCTGGACGCCGCGGGCAATACCCACGAACAGGTAACAGATATCGCCTGTGCGGATGGCCTGTCGCCCGATTCGCACAGTGGCCGCTGCCCGGACAATGGCGCCACGGTGGATCTGGAGACTTGCGCAATATCAGGTGACCGGGGCGCCGCGGAGCTCAAAACGCTCTGGCGCGATCCGCAATTTGACCCGAACAAGCCGGCGTTCTATTACGTTCGGGTACTGCAAAACCCAAGCTGTCGATGGAGCACTTACGACGCCCTGCGCCTGGGGATAGAACCGAGCCCGCACGCGGCATCGACTGTACGGGAACGGGCCTGGAGCTCACCGATCTGGTACGCACCGTAGATACGCCGGTACCTTTTTGGGGAGCCACAGGCAAAGCCCGGATATAACAGGGGCGATCCAGGCGCGATTCGCAGCGGGTTCGGGCGGCGTAAAGGTAAAACTCATATGAACAGAAAGAGGATCCGGCTGGCATTCATACCGATAACACTATTGTTGCTTACCGGTATGGCTGCAGATCAGCCGCACCGCATCAGCCTCGTGGGTGACAGTCTGCTGGAAGGCGCCCTGCCGACATTTGTCAATGTGATAGGTAACGACGTGGAAAACAGCCGCCTCTATACGAAGCATGTAAAGGGTGGAACCACTGCCTACAACAATCCGATAAACCGGCAGATCCATAGCGACGGACCCGAGGATGCGTTTGGCAGTCCGGACGTGGTGGTGTTCTCCTTTGCCACCAACGAGATGGCTGATGTAGCGTTTGGCAAAACATCGATGGATGCTGCTATCGCCGCCATGCAGATACTGATCGACCAGGCTGTGGTATCCGGCGCCAGCTGTATCGTAATGCTTGAATCGACCCACAGGATTCCCGAGGCATTTCCGCACAGCACCGGCTGGGAAATACAGATGAATAAATGGTTTGAATACTGGCATCGCCAGGCTGGCGATAATCAGTCA
>JAHEBL010000137.1 GCA_024642265.1 Haliea sp.
ACCTGGATAAAAATACTGCGCTTCTCGTAGGTGACATCCTGGATGCCCTCCTTGAAGGGCAGGATAAACGGGTGGGGCGGCACCTCCGCCCGTATCGGGTTGGTCACCTGCGATTCCCAGCCGCCCTGCACTTCGGCCCGCAGGCGCCTGGTCACGTCACTTTCATTATCGAAGGCCAGTTTGTCTATTTTGGGCGCGTACAGCAAAACCTGCCGTGTTTTCAGGTCATAGCCCACCTCACCCGACACCAGGACCTGGCCCTCCTCGCTGATGGCGATGCCCTGCTCGGGGCGGTGCTCATAGGCCTGCAGGTGCGCCTGCAGGCCTATCCGCCTGTCATCGAGAAAAATGATAACGGGATTGGTGAGAAACAGGTTCCCTGTACCTACCTTCAGGGACACGGGAAACAGGCTGCGGGCAATATTGGTGGCCGTCTCCGCCGACACCGGCACCGTGGTGCCAAAACCCGCCTGGCCAGGGTTGGCAAACAGGAGGGCGGCAATAGCCATTAGCAGGCAGGCCGGGCCCAGATACAACTTCTTCACTTCACACCTCATCGCGGTCGAATCAAGGAAGAACTCGCGGGTAGTACCGGCTTATGACGGCTTGTGGCTTATTCCCGGTTCCTCGGCCGCCACTATAAGGCATAATCTGAACATTCCCAGAGTCGCCGCCGTCCAAGTGTGAAAAAGACTGAAACAAATCGCCGCAACAGCTGGTTGAGAGCCACGCTTTCGGTCTCCCGCAAGGAGGCCGTCGCCAGCTCTGCGATGACCGGTATCTGTGACAACTATCTCGGCGCTTTCGCTATTTTCCTGCGGGCCACCCTGCCGCAAATGGGCCTGCTGGCGGCACTGCCCCAGCTGGCCGGCGCGGCATTTCAGTTGTTGTCCGTGTGGCTTTGCTCCCACTTTCGTCGCCGCCATGCCATTGTGGTGGGGGTCGTACTGCAGTCCGCCGCCGTGCTTGGCATGGCGTTGGTGGCGCTGCTGAGACCAGAACAAGGTGTCGCCTGGCTGATCGGACTGGCGGTGGTTTATCACGCCTGCGCCAACTTTGTGCAGCCCCAGTGGCGCAGCTGGATGGGCAGCATCGTGCCGGCACGACGGCGCGGCGCTTTCTTCGCCGGTCGCACGCGCCTGACCATGATCACCAGCTTTACCGTATTCGCCTGCGGCGGCGCCCTGCTGGGCTGGTTTGAGCGTTTCGAGCTCGCCTGGCTCGGCTTTTTCCTGCTGCTGCTGCTGGCGGCAGTGGGGCGCGGCATGTCTGCCTGGCAGTTGCACCTGATGCATGACCCGGACCAGCATAACGTCCCCGGTGGAACCACCTTCGTGCACACCCTGCTGCGGGTGCGCGAATCCTTTCACGACCGGGCATTCCGCGAATACAGTCTGTTCTTCGCGGTGATGCAGGGCGCGGTCGCCATATCCGGGCCTTTTTTCAGCGTCTACATGCTGAACAATCTGGGCTACACCTACTGGCAGTTCACTACCAATGTCGGTGTCTCCATCCTGACCCAGTTCTTCACCCTCTCCACCTGGGGCTACCTGTGTGACCGCTGGGGCAACCGCTTCGTGATGGTTACCAGCTGCTGCATTCTGCCGCTGCTGCCCGCCCTGTGGCTGTTTTCCGACAACTTCTACTACCTGCTGGGGGTACAGGTTATGTCGGGCCTGGCCTGGGGCGGCTTTACCCTGAGCACCTCGAATTACCTCTACGACCTGCGTCCCGCCCGGGCGGATTTTGCCAGCTATGCCGCGGTACAGTCCTCGTTAAGCGCCATAGGCGTTTTTTGTGGCGCGCTGCTGGGCGGTTACCTGGCCAGCGCCATGCCTCACCTTGTGGAACTGCTGCCCCGGAGCTGGCAGCCGCAACATTCGGTGATACTGATTTTCGCTACCTCCGCCCTCCTGCGGGTGGCAATCGCCGCCTGGTTTATCCCGCGCTCGGTAGAGTTGCGAGTGCGCCATCGCCCCGACCTGCTCAAGGTGGTCTACCGGGTGGCCCGCTTCACGCCTGGTGCAGGCATTGTGCTGGACTGGTTGACGGTGACAAGAAAGCGCGACTAGTGGCTGAACACCACGGTCAGCCCCAGAGCTCGCCGCAGTCAGGAATGAAACGCTGACTGCGTTTGCACGCGATCTCATGGGAACTGCCTGAAATATACTTATCGACGCAGCAACACCTGAGCCGGTGCGCGTCCGTCATCTGACCATGCGGACGATAAGTGGTAGAATTGGACGCCAGGATAAATTCAAGGAGGCGCCGCTATCCAGCCAGCCAAAAGTGACCTGTCCGGTATCAATATCTGCCTGCTCAGTGTGCATGGTCTCATTCGCGCGGATGACCTCGAGCTGGGTCGCGATGCCGATACGGGAGGCCAGACCAAGTATGTCGTGGACCTGGCCAGGGCCCTCGCCAGGCACCCGGATGTTGGCGAGGTGCTGCTGGTCACCCGGCTTATAGTCGATAAGGCTGTGGGACCGGACTATGCCCGTGAAGAAGAACCCCTGTCCGACGGCGCTCGCATTATCCGTATCCCCTGCGGCCCCGATGAATATATCCCCAAGGAACAGCTGTGGGATTACCTGGACAGCTTCACAGATAACCTCACGCACTGGCTGCAACAGCAGGCCCACATGCCCGGCGTCATTCACAGCCACTATGCCGATGCCGGCTATGTCGGTGTAAGGCTGTCGAACCTGCTGGGTGTACCCCTGATCCATACCGGCCACTCCCTTGGCAGGGATAAACGCAAACGGCTGCTGGCCAGGGGTATCAGCCGCGGACAGATCGAGGAGACCTATAATATCGAAAGGCGCATCGATGCCGAGGAAGATGTACTCGCCAATGCCGACCTGGTCATCACCAGTACCCATAACGAAATCGAGCAACAGTACGGACTCTACAACTACTACGACCCCAGCCGCATGGTCGTTATTCCGCCCGGGACAGATCTCGAACAGTTCCACCCGGGCAGGACGGGCGAGAAACACCCCTTCAGTTCACGGGTCGAGCGCTTTTTGACAGATCCCGGTAAGCCTTTAATCCTGGCCCTGTCGAGGGCGGACGAGCGCAAGAATATCGCCGCCCTGATCGAGGCATTCGGTGAATCGCCTGAACTACAGGCCGCTGCCAACCTGCTGATCATCGCAGGCAATCGCAACGACATAAGGGAGCTTGAGAACGGCCCGCAGGCGGTGATGACCGACCTGCTCCTGCTGATAGATGCCTACGATCTCTACGGGCGGGTTGCGATGCCCAAGCACCACACCCCGGAGGAAGTGCCGCAGATCTATCGCATGGTCGCCGCGGGACACGGGGTTTTCATCAATCCCGCGCTCACCGAACCATTCGGCCTTACCCTGCTCGAGGCGGCCGCCAGTGGCCTGCCACTGGTGGCGACGGAGAACGGCGGCCCCGTGGATATCATCCGCAATTGCCAGTGCGGCGAGTTGGTCGACCCCCTCGACAGGGAGCAGATAGCGAGCGCCCTGCTCAAGTACCTTTGCGACAGGGACAAATGGCAGCAGGCGTCCAGAAATGGCATCACACAGGTACGCGCCCTTTACTCGTGGCAAACCCACGCGGACGCCTACGTCACCCATATCGGCAAGCTGTCCGGAAAATACACACCACTTGCCAGCGCGCCACCGCTGTCACGCAAAATACGCTACCGCGACCGGGCTATCGTCACGGATCTCGACCAGAGCCTTATCGGTGATAGCCGGGCGCTGCAACAATTCCTCCAGGTGATGCGCGAAAACCGCAAAAGCGTCTCCTTTGCCGTGGCCACGGGCAGGCGGGTGGACTCGGCACTGGCGACCATGAAAAAACACGGCATTCCCACCCCCGACATTCTGATCACCAGCCTTGGCACCCGAATCCAGTACGGACAGGATCTGACGGACGACGACCTGTGGACCGACCACATCGATTACGACTGGTCTTTGCGCCGGGTACGCCAGGCCCTGTCAAGCCTGCCCGGTCTGCTGCCACAGGAGCAGAGACATCAAACCGCTTTCAAGGTCTCCTATTACTACAATCAACAGCGTGCGCCCTCTCCGGATGAACTCAACGCCACGCTGCGGCAACAGGAAATAGCCGCCAATATAATCGTTTCATTCGGTCAGTTTCTCGATGTTGTCCCCGCTCGCGCATCCAAGGGCCAGGCACTGCGGTATGTGGCACAGCGCATGGAAATTCCACTGGAACACATACTGGTGGCCGGCGGCTCGGGTGCCGATGAGGACATGATGCGGGGCAATACCCTGGCGGTAGTGGTGGCAAACCGGCACCACGAGGAATTGTCCCTGCTGCCGGGTAGGGACAGGATATATTTTGCCCGCCAATCCTACGCCGCAGGTATTCTGGAGGCGACAGAGCACTATGACTTTTTCGACAGGTGCGAGGTACCCGATGCCTGAGCGCCTGCTGCTGTGCACCGACCTGGACCGCACCCTGATCCCCAACGGACCCCAGCCGGAATCGCCGGATGCCCGGGGCTTGTTCAACGCGCTGGTCTCTGACAGCCGGGTAGTGCTGGCCTACGTGACGGGACGGCATCGGGAGTTGGTGGAACAGGCAATGGATGAATACGGATTGCCGCAGCCGGACTTTGTGATCGGCGATGTCGGTACCACCATTTACCGGATAGAGACCGACGGTAACTGGCAGCCCGACAGGACATGGGAAGAAGAGATCGGCAGCGACTGGAACGGCATGAGCAACCTCGAACTGCAAGCGCTGCTGGGAGACATCAGCGCACTGCGCCCGCAGGAGGCCCACAAGCAGAACAGTCACAAGCTGAGTTACTACCACGCTCTGGACGATGATCGCGCGGCAACTTCCCGGGCAATCTACGCACACCTGCAGTCGCGTCGTGTGAAGGCCAGGCTGGTATGGAGCGTTGATGAACCGGCTGCAGTCGGCCTGCTCGATATATTGCCGCGCGCAGCGAGCAAATACCACGCGGTGGCCTGGCTGCAGAGCCGGCTGGGTTTCAGCGACAGCAACACGGTTTTCAGCGGGGACAGCGGTAACGATATCGAAGTACTGGCCAGCCCCGTACCGGCTGTGCTGGTGGCCAATAGCGAGCCCGATGTCAGGGACGAGGCGCTGCGTCAGGCGGCCGCGGGTGGCAACAGTGACCGGCTCTATATTGCCCGCGGGAGGTTTCAAGGAATGAACGGCAACTACAGCGCCGGCATACTCGAGGGCATAGCCCACTACCACCCCGCACTGCTGCCACCGGCAGATGGGAGGCAATGATATGACTGCAAAGAAAACCATCTATATTTTCGGGGAAGTGCTGTTTGACCATTTCCCTGACGGCAGCCGGGTACTGGGCGGCGCTCCGTTTAACGTGGCGTGGCACCTGCAGGCCTTCGGCCAGGCGCCCCGCCTGGTTAGCAGGATCGGCCGTGACCCCGAGGGAAATGAGGTTCGCGCCGCCATGGAAGACTGGGGCCTGGCCACCGGTGATCTGCAAACTGACCCGCAGCGCCCCACCGGCCGGGTTGCGGTCTCATTTGCCGGGGGTGAACCCGCTTACGACATCGTTGCCGACTGCGCCTATGACAATATCGAGCCCATAGCTGCCTCTGCCTGCCAATTGCTCTACCATGGCAGCCTGGCAACACGGACGGCCAGCTCCGCCGGAGCACTGCGGCAGTTGCGCGCAAGTGAGCCAGAGGCGATTTTCGTTGACGTAAACCTGCGCACACCCTGGTGGCAACCAGCGGCAATAGACCAGCTGCTGCGAGGGGCGCACTGGGTAAAACTCAACAGCGACGAACTGGCGCTGCTGGCCGACAGCGCAACATCTGCTGACCCGCCAGCAGACTTTCTGCGGCGCTACGATTTACGCGGTCTGCTGGTCACCCATGGTGCCCGCGGAGCCGAGCTGTTACTGGCCACGGGAGAGCGCCTGCAGGTGGCGCCGGCGGCGGACAAGGAGGTGGTGGATACGGTTGGCGCCGGCGACGCATTTGCTGCGGTCATGCTGATGGGGCTGCTCAATGACTGGGCCATGCCTGTCGTGCTGGAGCGGGCCCAGCAGTTTGCCGGCGCCCTGGTCGGGCAGCGGGGTGCCACCGTTACGGACCCGGATTTTTACCGGGAATTCAGCCGCCAATGGCATCTGACCGACTGAGGAGGTCACGGCAAACCAATGTACGAACAGCAAGCACATTACCTGCTCAACAATATACTCGACCAGCTGAAACCCGAGATCCGCAAGCGTGACCTGCGTCATTTCTACACCCGCCTGGGCGCCAACTTCTATGCTATCCACGGACTGTTCAGCCAGATGTATGGCCACCGGGACGACTTCCAGCAGCAACTGCTGAAGCTCGTCAGCGTCATGGCAACGCAATATATCGCCCGCAAACCTGCCCTGAAGTTGCTGGACATTGCACGCGAGCAGGATCACCACTGGTTCCTGCGGCAGGAGTGGGTCGGAATGGCGCTTTACCTGGACGGTTTTGCCGGTAATCTGGCGGGGCTTGAGGACAGGCTTCCCTACCTGCAGGAACTGGGCGTGAATATGGTGCATATAATGCCCATACTCGAGTGCCCTGCCGGGGCGAGCGACGGCGGCTATGCAGTAAGCGATTTTCGCAACATCAATGCGCGGGCCGGCAGCCTGGAGGAACTGGAATCCGTGGGAGCGGAGTTGCGCCGCCGCGACATGTTGCTGACGCTCGATGTCGTGGTTAATCACACCTCCGACCAGCACGAGTGGGCGCAGCGCGCGCGCAATGGCGAGCAGGCCTACCGCGACTACTACTACATCTTCGAGAATCGCGACATACCTGATCTGTTCGAAGAGACCATGCCGGAGATCTTTCCGGAGACCGCACCGGGCAATTTTACCTTTGACGAACAGATGAACAGCTGGGTGATGACGGTTTTCAACAGCTACCAGTGGGACCTGAATTACAGCAACCCGGCGGTATTCATCGAAATGCTGGATATCATCCTGTTCTGGGCCAACAAGGGAGCCGATATACTGCGCCTGGACGCGGTGGCTTTCCTGTGGAAGAAAATCGGCACCACGTCCCAGAATGAGCGCGAGGCGCACCTGATACTGCAACTGTTCAAGGACTGCTGCCAGGTCACCGCGCCGGGAGTCCTGTTCATCGCCGAGGCGATCGTGGCACCGGTGGAGATCATCAAGTACTTCGGCGAGGACGCGGTGATTGCCAAGGAGTGCGAAATCGCCTACAACGCCACCTATATGGCACTGCTGTGGGACGCAGCCGCCACCAAGAACGCAAAACTGCTCTACCAGGGGATCAGCAGCCTGCCGGACAAACTGGACCGTGCCACCTGGCTGAATTACGTGCGCTGCCACGACGATATTGGCCTGGGTTTCGACGATGCGGACATCCGCGCTGTCGGTTACGAACCATCCGCCCACCGGCGATTTATCATCGATTACTACACGGGCGCCTACGATGACTCGCCGGCCCGGGGTCGGCCGTTCGGGCGCAACGACAAAACCGGGGACGCCAGAATCTCCGGCTCGCTGGCTTCACTGGTCGGGCTGGAAACTGCACTTGAACGCAACGATGTAGCAGAGGTGCAGAGCAGCATCGACCAGATACTGTTACTGCACAGCCTGATCCTCGCTTTCGGCGGCATACCACTGCTCTACTACGGTGATGAACTGGGCACCCTCAACAACAACGATTATGCCGACGATGCAGACAAGGCTGCGGATAATCGCTGGCTGCACCGCCCCCGCTACGACTGGCAACGCGCCGAGCGACGCCAACAGAGGGGCAGCGTTGAACAGCGCATATTCGATGGGCTGAAACAGATGATTGCGGTGCGCAAGTCCCTGGCGGCAATGGCGGACTTCAACAATCGGGACCTGATAGACGTGGGCAACCAGCACCTGTTCGTCTTTATCCGCACCAACCCGGCGATCCCGCTGCAGTCCGTGCTGGTGGTGGCCAACTTCAATGACCGGCCGGAGCAGTTCAATCTGCAGGATCTTCGCAATCGCGGCCGCTTCGAACTGGGGGAGCTGCGGGATGCAGTGAGTGGCGTATCCCCCGCCCGCTTCAACGACCAGAT
>JAHEBL010000037.1 GCA_024642265.1 Haliea sp.
GATGCCATGGACTGGGCCGGGCAGTTCGTGGTCGGCCTGATGGATGACTGGCCGGATCATCCCTACCACTACAGCCCCTTTGTCGATCCCCATCACCTCAATCACTTTCCCCCGGACCCGAACGACGGCCCGGACCAGGACGACCAGCGCCGCGGCCGGGCGGTGGCTCATCTGTGCTGGGAGCTCAGGGAGAACGAGGCACTCATCATCGAATTCGACGCGCACGACAATTTCTGGATGCTGTCGAGCATGGGCGTTTTTTTTAACAGTCTCGACTACCTCTACCGTCCGGTGAGTTATACGCCGGCGCGCACGGCAGTGGACCGCGACGGCAGGATCCGGCTGGTGATGTGTCACCGGGACCCGGGTTGCCAGAACTGGCTGGACACCCAGGGCCTGCAGCGGGGCAACCTCACCTATCGCAACCTGCTGAGCAACCACGCCACCCGGTTCTCTACCCGCCTGGTCGATATGGCAGAGCTGCCCGACGCGCTGCCGGCGGATACGGCGATGGTTTCCGCAGAACAGCGGGTGGAGCAGATGAAACAGCGCTTCGAGAGCATCCGGCGACGTTATGCGCCGTAACGCCTAGCGACGGATGACGCCGTCAAACAATCGATTCCGGAGCCGGATGGGAGCCCGGTATGGAAAAAGACTATGCAGTCCGCGGTGCGACCGAAACCAAGGGGTCAGAGTCCTTGATTCATTTTACAGTGGAAACCAAGCGGCCAGGATTTCAAGGACTCTGACCCCTTGATGACCCCTTGAGGTTCGCGGGGTGTTTACCAGGTCAGCGGCACTTGCTCCGGTCCCACCACACCGCCGGGTCGGTACTCGATCCTGGTGTCGGGTTTCAGTGCGAATTCCGGTATCCGGCGCAACCACTCCTGCAGCGCCACCTTGACCTCCAGGCGCGCGAGGTGGGCGCCCATGCAACTGTGGACGCCACCGGCGAAGGCCAGGATGGGCTTGCGGGCCCGGTGGAAATCCACCGTGGTGGGGTCGGGAAAAACGTCGGGGTCGTAGTTGCAGGCCGGCAGCACCGCGGTGATGCGCTCTCCCTTTTTCATTGCCACGCCGCGCATCACGTGGTCCTGGGCCAGCATACGGCCGGAGAAGGTTACCGAGTATACGCGCAACAGTTCTTCCACCTGGGAGTTGATGTTATCGGGTTCAGCGATAATCTCCCGGCAGCGCGCGGGATTCTGGCCCAGCCACTGCCAGATGTTGTTAAGTGTGGCAAACACCGTGTCCAGCCCGCCGATGAACAGGAAGATGACGAAACCGAAAATCTCCGGCGGCGACATCGGCCTGTCGTCCACCGTGGCGTGCACGATGCGACTGATGACCCGGTCGTCGGGAGAGTCTGTTTTCTCTGCGATGACCTCCTTGAGATAACTGCTGATCAGCTGCATGGCCTCCGCCATCGTCTCCCGGTTCTGGGAATGCAGCAGGTCCACTGCCCACTTCACGAAGGTGTCGCGCTTGTCCTGTGGCAATCCCATCAGGTCGAGAAATACCGATACCGGCAGCGGTCGGCCGAACTCGGTGGTGAACTCGCATTCACCCCGGTCTATGAACTCGTCGATCAGGTCGTTGCAGAGCGCGCGGATCTTGCCCTCGAGTGCGAGTACGGCCTTGGGTGAAAAAACCGGGTCGAGAATGGCGCGGTACTTGCGGTGGTGGGGAGGATCGATCTCGATGGGGATGAAGTAAAAGTAGTCGTCGGGATCTCGCGGAAACGGCGTCGCGCCCTCGTTGGTGAAGATCTCGGGGTGGCGCAGCATGAACAGGGCATCCTCATGCTTGATCAGGTGCCAGGCATTGCCGTAGTCACTGACATCGTAGAACACCGGCGGCATTTTGGCATGCAGGCCGGCCATATACTCGTGCGGCGCGGCGAGAAACTCGGGCCCGGTGGCAATGCCGACAGAGCGGACGAGTTCAGCCGGCACATGACCGGGAATATTGTCCCGACCGGCAACCCGTGGAAATTGCGGTGGAACCGGGTGTGCGGCATCGATGGCCATGGGTGACTCCTCCTGCGCGGGCCTGTGCCCGTCGAACGAATATCCGCCCGATGATTGTTGATTTGAAAATAATAGTCAACAGTGTCGTATATCGATGGTCGGCAGCGTGCGCTGCCGGACTGGCCGGCTGCGGGTGACGAGGTTACAGTAGTGCAGCCCCTGGTGTAGTGCTGCCAATAATTAGGCAGCACTACACTGGCACCGGGTCAGGCGGCAGTTGCGCATCCCGCCATGGGATCCATGCACACAGAATTTTCAGGATATTGCACAATGACATCCAGCTCAGCCAGTGAAGCGGCTCCCCGCCGCAACCGGGGTTACAGCGGCACTCATGAAAAAATGATTGAAACCGCTGTGCGCCTGGTTTCCGAGAAGGGCATCGATTCGCTCTCCATAGCCGGGCTGGCGCGGGCGATGGGAGTGAACCGGACCACCATCTATTACCATTTCGAGTCACGCGAGGCACTGCTCGTGGAGGTCAGGCGCTGGTCCTCCGAGCAGCTCACCAAGGCGTTCAGCCTGGCAGCGCCGCAGCAGGAACGCATCGATTACCTCACCCGGTTTGTGCTCGAGAACCCGGAACTGATCAAACTCTGGATCGAGGACCTGGTCTCGGGTTCGGATATCCACCAGAGCTATCCGTTATGGGATGAACTGGTAGCCGGCATAAAAAGCCTGGCCCAGGGCAGTTCGTCAGCGGAACCCGTCGACGCGGAGGTGTTTTGTATCAACCTGTTGCTGGGCGCGATCATCGGGCCGCGGGTGTTTCACAACAGCATTCGTCCGGACCAGGATGTTGCAACTATCGTAGAGCGTTTCCGCCGGGAGTGGCAGCGTTTGCTGCGGCAGGAATCGCTGCTGGACGAGTGATCAATCTTGCTTTTACAACACAGGTGTTGTATTTTTCGAAATCACCAGCGAGCATACCCCGGGGAGACATCGTGATGGCAAACCAGGCACCACAGCAGGTCTCCCTGCAGGACGAGGCGATTGCCAATCTCGGAACGGGACCAATTCCCGCAGGTCCCTATTACCGTGCAGACTATTTCGAGCTGGAGCGCGAGGCGGTTTTTCGCAGGACGTGGCTGCAGATCGCTCACCTGTCAGAATTACCCGAGCCCGGAAGCTTTATTGTCCGACGCGTCGATATCGCCCGGGCCTCTATCCTGATCACCCGCGGCCGGGACGGGCAGCTCAGGGCATTTCACAACGTCTGCACCCACCGGGGAACCGAGTTGGTATCGGAGGAGGCGGGCAGGCGCAGCCTGTTCAGCTGCCCGTATCACATGTGGACGTTCAGTGATGACGGCGAGCTGCGTTCCGCCCCCGATTTCGAGCGGTTCTATGTCGATAAATCCAGCTGCAGCCTGCCCCGGGTAGCCGTGGAGGTCTGCGCGGGGCTGATTTTCATCAACCTCGATCCGGATACCGACCAGAGCCTGCGGGACTTTCTCGGGCCGATCGCGCCACAGCTCGAGAAACTGCCGGTGGCCCGTGCCACCCGCTTCTCGGAATATACCTACGAGATAAAGGCCAACTGGAAACTGACTTACGATAATTTCCAGGAGAATTACCACCTGCGGTTTATCCATCCGCGTTCCGGTGCTGCAGCCGTTGGTTCGGATAATCCCTTTGGCTACCCGGTCAAGTTCGGTTTTCACGGCCCGCATCGCACCCAGACGATCTGGTCGAATCCCGAAGCGGCGCCCAAACCCTTCCAGGGTTTCGCCTTTGGCAAGGCGCTGGAGGCCGCACTGATGGACGGCTGTGAGATGGCGCTGGCCAAAGACTATTTCGCGATTTTCCCAAATTTCTTCATGCTGGGATCACCGATGACGCCATTCTCCCATTGCGTCATCCCGATTGCTCCCGACCGCTCAAGAGGCGTGATCCGCATGTACTGGATCGGCGAGGACCGGAACGCGAGCCAGCGCTTCGCCCGTGAGTACCAGATGGCCACGGCCCGGGATGTGCATGCCGAGGACCGGGAGGTCATCGAGGCGGGGCAGCGGGGCCTCAGCAGCGGCGCGCTGTCCCACATTCATATGCAGGAGCAGGAAGTGCTCTGCCGGCATTTGTTCCACTCGGTGGATACCATGGTCAACGCCTACCAGGCGCAAAAACTCGCTGGCGGAGAGCGGGTATGATGGGCAAGACGACCCTGCCAGAGGGTTTCAGCGAGCTTGAGCGGTTTGTCCCGGACTGGGCCGTGACGCACTCTGCGGATCGCGCGGCGCGTCGCCTGGACAGTACCAGCGAAGAGCGGGAAGCATTCTTTTATGCAGCGAACGATCTGGCCGCACCGGCACTGGCGTTGCTGGACAGCAAACCGCTTGCCGAACTGGATGAGGCGGAAACCCGCCTCATGCAACTCATGCTGAGCCTGGCCCACGTGGCCCTGGCAGTAGAGATACAGGGTGACGATGAGTCCCGCCACGCAGTGGGTGCCCGCCACATGACCATCACCCGGGCCAGCGCGGACCCACGCTAGGCAGCCTCGATCAGTTTCCGCGCTCCCGCCACGGCGTGTCGCACCCGTTCCAGGGCCGGTTGCCGCGCCGGCTGCGGCACCTCCAGTTCCAGCGCCGTGCCACGGGGCAGGGCGCGCAGGAAAGCAGCCAGCGGGAATACCCCGTCACCGGGCGCCAGTCGGTTGCCCACAGCCTCGGCGGCGTAATCCGACGTGACGCTCAGGTCCGCGCTATCGCAAAGCTGGGCATAGCCTGCCAGCCCCGGCGCCAGCGCCGCGACATCGTCAGGACTGCCGCCCGAGCGAAACAGGTGCAGGGTATCAATGCCTATCGCCAGAGCGGGGTGAGCGACCCGGGCGACGAGCGCCGTCACCTCTGCCAGGGTTTTCCATGCGGGCGAAAGTGGCATGAATTCGACGGCGACCTGCAGTTCAAGTCGGGCCGCCATGTCGCACAGTGCGGACAAGTTTTCCACCACCCGTGATTCGTCGTTATCGAACAGTTGAGCCCCGGCATAGCGGGCGCCGAGTTCCGCTCCGAGCTCCAGGGCGGGTTCGAATGCCTGCACGCCGGTTACCGGCGTGAGCAGGAAGGACTCGATCCCCGCGACCTCAATGCCGCCCTCGCGCAGGGCTGCGACGAAGCCTGGCTTGTTGGCGCGAGTGACCAGGGGAAAGGCCGAGTGGTCGCCGGGCTGGCGGGTAAAGACCGAAATGCGCTGGCAGCCGGTTTGCGCGGCAATGGCGACGAAGGAGACCGGGTCGGTCTCTATGGCGCTGAGATGGTGGAGCCCCAGTTTGTGCATTGTTTTTTCTGGCCTGTACTGTTCAGGGTTTAAAGCAGGGTGCCGCCGTCGACCTGCAGAATCTGTCCCGTGACGAAACTGGCGTGGTCCGAGGCCAGGTACAGTACCGCGCCGACGATTTCTCCCGGTTCGGCGATCGAGCGGGGCAGGGCGCCCCCCTTTCTCTGCATTTTTTCCCGGTCCTGTGGCGCGGCCTCTCCCAGCTTTTTGAAAAAATCACTGTCGGGGCGAAACCGGCTGCCGCTGCTGAAAAATGCCGGGTCGCTGGCGACAGTGCCGTAGGGGGCGACGCAGTTGACCGTGATCCCATGCTGCCCGACTTCCTTGGCCAGGACCTTGGTAAAACCGTGGACGGCGGCCTTCGCGGCGGAGTAGACCGAGAGCATGTAATCGCCGACCAGTCCCGCGGTGGAACCTATATTGACGATCCGCCCCGCCCGACGCTCGATCATGCCGGGCAGTACCGTGTGTGTCATGCGCAATACCGTCATGAGATTGAGATCGAGATCGTCCTGCCAGCTTTCGGGCGCCGAGTCGACGAACATACCGGCCCCCACATTGCCCCCCAGGTTATTGACCAGCACGGCGACGTCCCCGAGCTCCCGGGCCGCGGCCAGCACCCGGGCGGGTGATTCGGGGTCCAGCAGGTCAGCCGCAACAAAAACCGCCGCCTGCGCGCCTCGCTCGAGGGACTCGCGCACCAGGCTGTCGCCGGCTTGTGCATCGCGACCGACCGCCACAAGGCGGGCGCCCTCATCGGCAAACCCGAGACTTATCGCCCGGCCGATATTGGCGGTTGCCCCGGTGACCAGAACGACTTTTCCTCGCAGGTTCAAATCCATGCTTAGAGCGCCTGGCCTGCGCTGACGATCAGTTTTTCGCTCTCTACCCAGAGTCGTTGCACGGCGGCCGGGTCTTCAGCCTGCGCATTGGGCTGGCGCAGTTCACGTCGGCAGTAGTAGCCGCCATTGACGAGTCCGGCGGCATCGGCGGTGGCGAGCCAGATGAGCGTATCGGCCCCCTGGGCGGGGCTGATCGTATCGAGCGTTTCCATATGCTGGCGGGCGGCGTCGGGAACATGGCTGATAAAGTTCGATGCCACGGTGCCCGGGTGGACGGAAAAAGCGAAGATGCCATCGCCGTCCAGCTGTTGTGCGAGCGCTTTGGCGAACATGACATTGGCGAGTTTGCCACTGCAATAGGTCGCTCCGGGACTGAAATTCCCGAGGTTCTGCAGGTCGGCAAAATTGAGCCCCGGGATCATCTCGCTGCCGTCTGAGGAGGTGTTGATAATACGCACCGCGCCCCGTGGCTCGTTCCCGGCGGCGCGGCGCAGCAGGGGCAGCAGGCGATGGGTCAGCAGGAAGGGGCCCAGGTGATTCCCGGCAAACCCCGCCTCCAGTCCTTCCGGGGTCATCTCCAGTGTCTTCACCATGCCGCCGGCGTTATTGACCAGAATATCGATTCTGTCGGTCAGCGTGGCAATCTCGTCAGCCAGGCGCGCCGAAGCGGCCATGAGCGACAGGTCGGCCTGCAGCATGGTGATTGTGTTTCCGCCAGTCGTGGCGCGCAGTTCGGCTGCGGCCGCGGCGCAGCGCTCGGGATTGCGCCCGACCGCGATAATCCGCCAGTTTTCACCGGCCAGTGCCCGGGCCGTTTCCAGGCCGATACCGGAGCTGGCACCGGTAATCACGGCTACGCGTTGTTTCTCAACCATTGCAGGTATTCGCTCCCCACCGATCGCATTTTCGGACCGCCCAGTATCTGCTTTCAGCAGGGAATGCACAATAATTCGGGTCTGAAGATGCTAGAATCCCGAGGCGCTGAAGTCCCGGGGTTTGGCCGGGTACAGTAAGAAATCAGGGGAAATTTCACAATGTGTATGAACGCGAATGTCAGTCGCTAAGCGCGGGAAAAACCCATCCAGACGACCCCGGGGAAGACCGCGGCTGGAAGATGTTGCCGAGATAGAGAACAAACTGCTGGACGTTGCCTTGCAGGAATTCATGGCGCACGGGTACGGCGGGACGTCTGTTACCAGAATCGTCAGCAAGGCCGGGGTCTCCAAGACCACGGTTTATTCCCGGTTTGCGTCCAAAGAGGACCTGTTCCACAGCATTATGCAAAAGCAGGTGGAGCGCCTTGCACCCGCCACACTGCTGAATTCCGGACGAGGCAAACCGGATCTCGAGGAGGGCTTGAAGTCCTATGCGAACCACATGCTGGAACTCAGCCTGGAGGGTGACTTTCTCGGGGTCAATCGGCTCATGTACAGTGAATCACATCGCTTCCCCGAATTAGGCGCAGCCGCCGCCGAAAGAACCCGGTTGGGGATCAAGCGGATCTCCGAGTTTGTGCGCGATTGCGCCGCTCACGATAATATCCCCTGTCGAGATCCCGAGGCTGTTGCGGAGGCCTTTATCCTCATGATCCGGGGATGGTATACCAATATTCTGCTGACAAACCGCAGGGTTTCGGCGAAACAGCGGCAACAATGGGTTGACTCTGCTGTTCGTGTCCTGAGCTCCTCCCGCGAAGAATGGTAAAGATGGTATTGCTGTCCACGGCCCGGCCTGGCGATTGCTGAATCCCCTTGACCAATAAAAGAACTAACCGGTATCATTAATTGCGATTTTGCCCGAGGCAGGGTGGAGTGAGCGCCGGAAACTGGCGGCGTGACCAACAAAACATTACGTCGAGATCCGTCATGCGAAGTCCTGGACCAGGAGGCGGTTGCCAATGTCATTCATAGCAAGCAATCTGAAACCGTATATTGGATCAGAGATCGCTGCCGATCCCGGAGGTCTTCTCAACCGCGCAGCAGCGGGAGAGTTGCGAGAATTGTTGATCAGTAGGGGAGTACTGGTTTTCAAGGGCTTGCACTTCACAGATGAGCAGCAGGTTGCGCTGGCTGGAATGATGGGTTCGCTGCGTGAAGAAGGCGAGAGGGGTATCTATAAAATTACCCTGGATAAAGCGGCAAACGAACGCGCGGATTACCTCAAGGGCTCCTTTCTCTGGCACATGGACGGAACGCATGACGATGTTCCGGTATTCGGCTGCCTTCTGAGCGGCCGCGTCCTGTCAAAAACGGGCGGTCAGACGGAATTTGCCAACTCCTATATCGCTTATGACAAGCTGCCCCGACAGACGAAAGAGCGGATTGCGAATCTGCGGGTCGTGCACAGTGTGGGCGTCTCCATGCGCCGGGCCGGGGTAGCTGAGACTGAGCAGAATGTTCGCCACTGGAACAGCATTCCCGACCGAACCCACGACCTGGTGTGGACACACCGATCCGGTCGCAAATCGCTGGTCATAGGCTGTCATGCGTCGCATGTCGAGGGGATGGGGCTGGAACAGGGTCGGGAACTGCTCGACGAACTGCTCGAGTGGACGACCCAGCCCGATTTCGTCTACCGTCATGAATGGAGTCCGGGCGATATGCTGATCTGGGACAACACCGGCGTCTTGCATCGCGCTGAGCCGTACCCCATGGACAGCGGTCGGGTTATGCACAGGACCACCCTCATGGGGGAAGAGGCATTTTCCCACTCCACTGTCGAGCGCAGTTGACGGAGAAATTTCGATGGATCCGAAGGTGGAAGTAGACGACATCCTGTCCGTTGTGAAGGGCATACCCCTTGCGGCCGAGGAGGGCATCGGCGCGCTCACACTGGGCGGTTATTTACAGGAGATAGTCGCTCGCTACGGACCTAACGAGGCCGCGGTGATGCGCGAGGGTGAGTTCGTCGAGCGCTGGACCTACCGCGACCTTCGGTCCCGCTCTGAAGAAGTGGCGAAAGCGCTGCTGGCATGCGGCGTAGGGAAAGGTACCCGGGTCGGGATCCTGATGAGCAATCGCCTGGAGTTTCTCTCCGCCGTGTTTGGTACGGCCCTGGCAGGTGGCGTGGCCACGACAATGAACACGTTTTCAACACCGGCGGAGCTGGAAGTGCTGCTGCAGAAATCGGGCTGCTCCGTTCTGCTGCTGGAAAGACGGGTTGCCCGCAAGGATTTTCCCGCGATGCTGGCAGAACTGGAGCCGGCGACCGCCACTGCCTCGCCGGGCGAGCTGGTCTCTGCCCGTTTCCCGTTCCTGCGTCACCTGGCGATGGTGGGTGGTGCCACCCAGGGTGCGATTGAAGAGTGGGAGCAGTTTGTCTCACGAGGTCGCGGCATCGCCGATGAACTCGTCGCAGCCAGTGCGGCAAGTGTCGCCCCCGCGGATCCCGGGGTGCTGTTCTTCTCCTCCGGCTCGACAGGCAAACCCAAGGGGATTCTCAGTGCCCATCGCGGGGTCTGCCTGCAGCTGTGGCGCTGGCGAAAATGGTACGGGCTGGGTGCGGACGCCCGCAGTTGGTCCGCCAACGGTTTTTTCTGGTCCGGCAACTTTGCCATCGGAATCGGCGGCACCCTGTCCGCGGGCGGATCACTGATCCTGCAGAAAATATTTCAGCCGGAGGAGGCCCTGCGCCTGATGGAAGCCGAGCGGGCCACGTTTCTGTTCGCCTGGCCACACCAGTGGGCCCAACTCACCGATGCGCCCAACTGGCTGGACGTCGACCTGTCCTCGCTGAAGTTTATCGACGCGGATTCTCCCATTGCCGCCCATCCGAGCATCAGTACAGATTATAAAGAGCCGGCTCATGCTTACGGCAATACCGAAACGTTCACCCTGGTGTCAGTCTTTCCGGCAAATACCCCCGCAGCGCTCAGCGCCGGTAGTCACGGCCAACCCACAGCCGGCAGCACCATCAAAATTGTCGACCCACTGACTGGAAGAATCCTGCCCCTCGGGGAGAAAGGTGAGATCGCCGTCAAGGGTCCCACGATGATGCTGGGCTATGTCGGCGTGCCCCTGGATGAAACCCTCGATCAAGACGGATTCCTGCGCACCCAGGATGGCGGTTATCTCGACAGGCAGGGGAGACTCTTCTGGGAGGGTCGTCTCAACGACATCATCAAGACCGGCGGCGCCAATGTGTCACCCCTGGAAATAGACGCCGTGATCGCAAAGTGCCCCGGCGTCAAAGTGACGAAAACAGTCGGTGTTCCCGATGAGTTGCTGGGCGAAATGGTGGTCACCTGCATTGTACCCCTGGCGGACGCCGATCTGGCGGAGGGCACTGTGCGAGAGTATGCCGCACGGCAGCTGGCCAGCTATAAAGTACCGCGCAAGGTACTTTTTTTTGAAGAGCATGAGCTCGAAGTGACCGGGTCGGCCAAGATCAAGACCGCTGAATTGTGCGAGCTGGCGGCAAAACGGATAAAACAGGAATAGTCGTATGATCAGAAATCTGCCAGCACACTGGGACCTCGAGGCCGACGTGATCGCCATAGGCTCCGGCGGGGGCGGCCTGTCAGCCGCTATAACGGCCCAGGATCACGGTGCCAGCGCGCTGGTGCTGGAGCGTTCGGAGCAGGTAGGTGGCGTAACGGCCTTTTCCATGGGCGAGGTCTGGATTCCGGGCAATCACCTGGCGGCCGCTGAGGGTATCGACGATTCAATCGAAGACGGCGTTCGCTATATCAGCAATCTCGACATGGGGTTCGGCAACAAGCGGGCCATCATCAACCAGGCGATTCACGCGCCGGTGGCACTCAAGTACTTCGAGGAGAGCATTGGCCTCAGGATGTGCGTCGTGCGCCAGCTTCCCGATTATTATTACCCGCACGTCGAGGGCAGCACTGCAGAGGGGAGGTGCCTGGAGGTGCTGCCATTTCCCGCCGCGACCCTGGGTGAATGGCAGCACAAGACCCGGGTATCGCCCCACGTACCGTACAGCCTGACCCACGAGGATATTTTTTCCATGGGCGGCATGGCCAATATGTCCAGCTGGGATTACACGGTCATGGGCGAGCGCCTCGCGAACGATGAGCGCTGTGCCGGCCCCGGCCTGGCCGCCTACTTTGTGAAAGGTGCGATCGATCGCGGCATACCCCTGCACACCGGCGTCAACGTGGAAGAACTCATTGCGGATGGCGCCCGGATCGTGGGCGTGCGCGCGACCCGCGATGGCAGTGACCTGTTCATCCGGGCCAACCGCGGTGTGGTCATCGCAGTAAGCAGTTTTGAACGCAACGAGCATTACAACCGAACCCTTGGGCTGCAGCTGGATCCCGTGTCGATGGTGATGCCCGCAATCACGGGCGCGCACCTGCGACTGGCGGGGGAGGCGGGAGCCCAGATTGCCCGCGTTCCCGATGTGTCCATGCTGGGCTTCCATGTGCCGGGCGAGGAGCAGGAGGAGGGCGTTCCACTGTGGCGCGGCGCGCTGCCTTTCATGGGCTTGCCCCATACGATAGTCGTCAACCGTCGTGGCAAGCGTTTCGCCAATGAAGCCTTTTACCGCTCCGTCTATTTTGGCCTGGAGGAAATAGACGCCATGACCCAGTCCTACAAGAACTTTCCCTGCTGGGTCATCCTCGATAGCCAGGCCCGGGAAAAGTACCCGTTCGGGTCCGTGATGCCGGGCCAGGCGATGCCCGAGGGTGTTGGGGTTCAAGCGGATACCCTCGAGGCATTGGCGGGGAAAACCGGTATTGATGCCGCCGGGCTCGCCTCGACGGTCGCCGGCTTTAACAGTTACTGTGAAGCGGGTACTGATCCTGATTTCCAGCGCGGCACCTATCCCTGGGGCGCCCTGATGTGCGGCGATCCCGCGCAGCAGCCCAATCCCAACCTGGGCCCCCTGCGCAAGGGACCGTATTACGCGATTGAGCTCCATCGCATGGCCGGTGGCGGTATCACGTCCACCGGCATCGTTGCCGACGAGCACTGCCGGGCCGTCGGCTGGGATGGCAGGCCCATCGAGGGCCTGTATGTAGCCGGTAATTCCGCGGTGCGCCTGGACAACGGAGCGCTGATGCAGAGCGGCATTACCAATGCGCGGGGTATGACCCACGGCTATCTCGCCGGGCGCCATGTGGCGGGGAAGCCGAGTGAGCTGCTGCGCGAGCAGCTGGACAGGCTGAAGCCCTGAGGATTTGAAATGATCGAAGCGCAGCACGCCCTGGTCATCGAAGCCGGCATCGATAATGTCTGGCATTATGTGCAGGATATCAACAACTGGGCGAGCCTTTTCCCGGGTTGCCGCGAATGTGAAATCATCGACGACCACAATTCCCTGTGGCTCATTAAAGTGGGCGCCGGCGGCATGGTAAAGACCGTCAAGGTACTGGTGCGAGTTGATGAGTGGCGTGGGCCCGGGTGCGTGAATTTTTCGTTCAATCTGGAATCCGAACCCGTCGTCGGCAGCGGCAGCTACATTGCCACCCCCAGGAGTGATATCGAAACCGAAATCGGTTTGCAGCTGCGGGTGGAAGGCAGTGGCCAGATGGCACAGATGTGGGAGGCAATGAGTAAACCGCTGCTACCGCAAATGGCCAGAACCTTTGCCGGTAAACTCAAGGATGAGATCGAGCGGCTGGCGCCCGCCGCGCCGGAACCGCCAGCGCGGACGCCGGTTCTCGCTGCCCTGGCAGGCTGGTTGCGCAATCTGTGGTGGGCCCTGCTGGGGTCCCCGACCGAAAAACTGAGCCGTGCAGAGGGCGAACTTTGCAAAATGGAACACAACAAGGCGGTGGTGTTGAAATTTATCGAGGCGATGAGTTCCAGCGATGCCGCCGTGGCGGCAAGCTGTCTTGCCGCCGACGCTTTCACCGTCGCCAAAGGCTACGGCAAGTTTGCCGGGATTCGGCAGCGGGAAACCATGCTTGCCACCATCGATTCCTTCAACCAGCTGTTGCCGACGGGACTGCGGGTCGAGGTCAAAAGCGTGACTGCGCAGGGCAACACGGTTGTTGTCGAATTCGAGGGCAATGCCACCACCTCGGCCGGCAAACCCTATCACAACCAGTACTGCATGGTGTTCATGCTGGCCGGTGGTCGGATAAAGCAGGTCAACGAGTACTTCTGCAACGTGCACGCGGACGAGATGCTGTGGCCGCTGGTCGAGCAGGCCGGGATGAATGGTCCATAAGGCGAAGACATTCTGCCGCAACTGCGGTGCCCTGTGCCCGATGGAAGTGACGGTCGATGGGAACCGGCTGCTTGGCGTGGTTGCCGACGGCACGGCATCGCCCTACGGCTCCTACATGTGCGTCAAGGGGCAGTCCAGTATCGAGTTTCATAACGGGGCTGAGCACCGCCTGCAGCACAGCCTGAAGCGTGACGGCCGGGGCGGGTTCGTCGCGATTGACGCGGGGCAGGCGTTGGACGAGATCGCCGCAAAACTGTCGGCGCTGATCGAGCGTCACGGACCCCGTTCGCTCGCCCTGTACCACGGCACGGGGGCATATCGCAGCGTGCTGGGCGCGCAGCTGGAAAAGTCCTTTCTGTCCAGCATCGGTACGCCCAACCTGTTCTCCACCATGACCATTGACCAGTCGGCCAAGTGGGTAACCTCCGGGCGCATGGGGGTGATGGCCAGCGGCAAGCCGGCTCTGGTCGATGTCGACCTGGCGGTGATTGTCGGCAACAACCCGGTGGTCAGTCACCAGACCTATCCCTTCGCCGCGGGAGAAAGCGGTGCCCCCGGCAGGGCGTTCGCGGCCGCGAAGAAGCGCGGCCTGCGCATGATCGTGATCGATCCGCGCCGCAGCGAAACCGCACGCTTTGCCGACCTGTTCATCCAGCCGCTGCCCGGCAACGATGCCGCACTGTTTGCCGCGATCGCCCATATCCTGCTGCGCGATGGCACCTATAACAAGGCGTTTTGTGACCGCTTTGTCACGCAACTGGATGCATTGCGCGCGGCGGTGGCACCGTATACCCCGGCGCTGGCGGCGGCGCGGGCCGATGTGCCGGTAGAGCAGATCGAACTGGCCGCGAAGTGGATTGGCGAAGCCGGGCGCCCCTTTGTCGGCAGCGGCAGCGGGCCCTCCATGTCCGCTCACTCCAATCTCAACGACCATATGATCGAGGTCGTGAACGCACTGGCGGGAGGCTACCGGCGCGCGGGCGACCTGGTGCGCAACCCCGGCACCCTCAATCCCCGGACGCCGGTGGCGACCGTCGTTCCGGCCGGCAGGAGTTGGGAGAAAGGGGTCAAGTGCCGCACCGCCGATATCGGCAAGCTGTTCGGCGAATTCCCCACCGCCCTGCTGCCCTCGGAGATACTGGAACCCGGCCCCGACAGAATTCGCGCACTCATCGTATTTGGCGGCAATCCGGTCATGGGGCTGGGCGATCCGGAGCGGGCCGTCGCTGCCTTCAAAGACCTGGAACTGCTGGTTGTGCTGGATCCGAGAAAGAACGAGACCGCCGAGTTCGCACACTATGTCGTTGCGACCAGCCAGCATTTCGAGCGCCACGACCTCAGCATCCCGGGCGACGCGCTGTACCCGATTGCTTTTGCGCAATATGCCGCGCCAGTGGTTGCCAAACCCCCGGGTGTCATCCACGACTGGGAATTTTTCTGGGGACTCGCAGCGCGCATGGGTCGCCCGCTCACGCTGAAATACTGGTCCTACGGGCTGGAGTTCGATCGCATCGAGGATGGCCTGCAGCTGGATATGGTCAGCCCGCCCGACCCCGAGGACATGATTCGCTTCCTGTGTAAGAACAGCCGGGTGCCCTTCGAGCAACTGGCGGCGAACCCATCGGGCGTGCGCCCCGCTATCCCGGAGCAGCGGGTCCTGGCCGCGAAAGAAGATAACGGTGCGCGCCTGCAACTGTGCCCCGCGGATGTGGCCGGCGAGTTGGAAACCGTGCTGGGGGAGGCACCCGACACCGGGTTCCGCTATCAGCTAACCTGTCGACGCATCCTGGAGGCAATGAACAGTGCCTACCGCGATGCGCCGCGCACCCGGGAGAAATACCCTGTCAACTGGGCTTACATGAACCCGCAGGATATGGCCCGGGAAAGCCTGCAGGAGGGCGACGCGATAGACATCGTGGCGGAGGCCGGGCGGGTGCAGGGCGTGGTCAGGGCCGAGGATCGCCTGCGCCAGGGAGTTATCTCCATGACTCATATGTTTGGTGTACTGGCGCCTTCGACCGCGCCCTTTGAACAGGCCGGGAGTTTCAGCGGCAGGCTGAGCTCACTGCAGCGTCACCTGGAGCCGATCAATTTCATGCCGCGATTCTCCGGTATCCCGGTGAATATCACGCGGCCGGGGAATTCGTGACCGGCCGGCGCCGCGCCGGAAAACACAGTCACGCCTGCGTTTATCGTTTTATTTCCATCGCTTTGATGGCGTTGACCCGGGCCGAAGCGCTTACGCTTCGAGGTTGCCGGTCAGGGTCCACTTGCCGGACCGGTCGCGGATCCAGCCGCTGGACGCCCAGCTGCCGCCGTCGACCGGGATGACCGCCCCGGTGATGTAGTCACTCATGCGCGAGGCGAGAAACACGGCGACGCTGCCGCACTCCGAGTCGCGGCCCGGGCGACCCAGGGGAATGCGCCGCGCGGTGGCATCTTCCTGGGCGGCACCGGGTTTGATCCACTTGTCCGGTTCCACCGGCCCCGTGGTATTGCCGCGCAATCCCGGCGTTACGGTGTAGTCGGGAGCGATGGCGTTGACGCGAATCTTGTGCTCCGCCAGTTCCAGCGCCAGGGAGCGGGTAAAGTTCAGCATGCCGGCCTTGCAGGCGGCGTAGACCGCGTAGTAGGGCGCCGCACGGGAGGCCTCGATACTGCCGATATTGATGATCGAGCCGCCGCGCCCGCCCTCGATCATGAGCGGAGCCACTGCGGAGGAGGCGGCCAGCATGCTGACCAGGTTGAGATCGATATGGCGGCGCCAGGACCGTTCCGACTGCTCGATAAACGCCCTCGGACTGACCCCACCGGCGTTGTTGACCAGAATATCGATGCGGCCGAAGTGATCGTGCGCCCGCGCCACCATCTGGTAGACCTGGCCGGTGTCGGTGACATCGGTAGGCAGTGGCAGCGCTTGTCGGCCCAGTTCGCGAACGCGCGCGGCTGTTTCCTCGCAGCGTTCCGGCACGATGTCCGCGATGACGATATCTGCACCCACCGAAGCAAGATCCAGCGCGATGGCCCGACCGATGCCGCCCCCACCCCCGGTGATGACAGCGACCTGGTCGTTCAAAAGAATATCCGTGGCCTGCAATGTAGGTCTCCTGCCAGTACCCGTGGGGTCCGGTTAACGTGCATTTACCGAATCATCATGCCCGATTAAAGGTAATTCGACCACAAAACGACAAATACCTTAGAATGGCTGACGAACACTTTTTTGGGCTTGCCGATGACCGTGAAATTTGATCTGGACCAGGACGTGCAGACCGTCTACGAGACCCTGACAGACCCTGATTTTCTCGTGGACCGCTGCCTGGCGCTGGGCGAGCTGAGTGCCGAGTGCGATGTCGAGGAAGGGGAGGGCGAGACCGTTGTCAACCTCGTGCGCGAGATCAAGCGCGACCTGCCCAGCATGCTCGCAAAGGTTTTTGGCGCGGTGCAGGTGACCGAGATGCAGGAGCGCTGGACGCCGTGCGCGGGTGGTTGGCGCGGCAGATGGACCATGACGGTAAGGGGCCAGCCGGTCACTATTTCTGCCGATTTCGAGCTGCGCGAAACCCCCGGCGGCTGCCGTTACAGCGTGTCCCACAAGGCGAAGGCCGCCATACCGCTGCTGGGGGGCAAAGTAGAAAAGTATATCCTGCAACAGACGTCCGGAGGCGCCACCGATGAGTTGAACTACCTTCGGGACTACCTCGGGTAGCGCGGCGCCGATGTTCACCAGGGGTCTTTGTTGATGGAACCGCTTCACTCCCTGGCGGGGAAAGTCGCCGTGATCACGGGGGCCAATGCGGGCCTGGGCTACCAGACTGCAATCCAGCTGGCGCGCGCGGGGGCAACGGTGGTAATGGCCTGCAGGAGCGTGGAGCGCGGCGGGCGGGCCCAGGGCCAACTGCAGGCGGAGGTGCCGGCTGCCCGGACCGTGCTCATGCAGCTGGATGTTTCCGAGCCGGCGTCCATTGCCGCCTTCGGGCGTGAATTCAATAATCGTTTCGAACGCCTCGATCTGTTGGTGAATAACGCCGGGATCGTGGGCATTCCGCTGGCGCGCAACAGCGTTGGCCATGAGCTGCAACTGGCGACCAATTACCTGGGGGCGTTCGCCCTGACCGGCACCCTGTTGCCGTTTTGTTCCGGCGACGGGCCGGTCCGGATCGTCAATGTGGGCAGCCTGTCGCACCGTTTTGCAAAACTCGACCTGGATGACATCAACTGGGAGACAACACCGTACGGGCCCATGCGCGCCTATGCCAGGAGCAAGCTGGCATTGCTCAGCTTCACCATGGAGTTGAATCGGCGACTCTTCGAGACCGACAGCAATATATCGGCGCTGGCCGCCCATCCGGGCTTTGCCGCCACCGAAATTGGTAAGGACAATAATCTGATGAACCCACAGAATCCGCTTGGCAAGTGGTTCAACAGCAAAATGGAAGCGCTTATCCCCTCGGCTGCGGAGGCGGCGCGGTCGATTCTGTTTGCCGCCTGCGACGAGTCCGCCCAGGGTGGCGAGTATTACGGCCCCGGCGGCTGGCTGGAAATCGGCGGGGAGCCCGACCGCGCCCGCCTCAACAAAACGGCCAGGGACTGCGCTGTCGGGAAACGCCTGTGGACGCTGTCTGAGGCGCTGACCGGCGCGAGTTACCTGTCCGCGATTTAGCGTCGCCACCACTTGCACCTGCCCTGGCAGGTATCGCCCGATGAAGACGAACAGGGGATTTTGCCGTGACACCACAAAGCGATAGTGCCGACGAGAGACCGGTCCTGGTGACCGGCGCCAGCGGTTTCGTCGGCAGTCATATCACCCGGCAGCTGGTGCAGGCGGGGCGCAGGGTGCGGGTTTTACTGCGTAAAACCAGCAGTACCCGAGCCCTGGATGATCTCGATGTCGAGATTTTCCACGGTGATGTGCTCGATCCGGACACCCTGCGACCTGCGATGACAGGCTGCTCGAGCGTTTTTTACAGTGTGCTCGATCCCCGCTTCTGGCTGAGCGACCCGGCGCCGCTGTATCGCAACAATGTAGACGGGCTGATCAACGGCATGGAGGTCGCGCTGGCGTGTGGTATCGAGCGCTTTATTTTCACCAGTACCATGGGCACCCTGGGTTTTAACCCTGATGGGCCTGTGACCGAGGATATCGAGTTCAACTGGAGGGAGCGCGCGTCGCCATATATCCTGGCGCGCTTGCGGGCGGAACAGGCCCTGATGTCGTATTGCTCGGACCGGGGCCTGCCCGGTGTTGCACTGTGCATAGCCAATACCTACGGTCCCCGGGACTACCAGCCGACGCCGCACAACGGATTGCTCGGAAAGCTGGCCGCCGGTCAGGCCCGGGCGACCGTGGACGTCAGCCAGCCCACCGTCGATGTGCGCGATGCCGCGCAGGCAGCCCTGCTGGCGGAGCAGTATGGCCGTGTGGGAGAGCGCTACATCATCGCCAATGAATACATCAGCAACCGCGAGTTTTTCGGCATGGCGGCCAGCATCGCCGGGGTAAAACCGCCGGCGGTTATTCCCTACTCGTTTGCCTATGGCGCTGCCTGGATAGCCGAGCATATTTATAAATTGCTCGGCAAACGCGATTATCTCGCCTCTACCGACGCCGTGTTCATGTCCGACTGCTTCAAGGCGCTGGACAGCTCGAAGGCGCGCCGGGAACTCCACTGGCAACCCCGACCCATAAGGGAAACGCTGGTGGATGCGCTGGAGTGGTTCGCCGCGCAGCCAGGATAGCCGGTGCTCTACGGCCTCGGATAGCGCTCGCGCAGTCGCTCGAACGCCGCGCCCGGGCCTTCGCCCAGCCGCTGGGTGATCAGCTCACACACCTGGTCCGGCTGGTGTGTCACGGTGTCTATTTCGATGTCACAGCAATCGGCGGCGTAGGTTGCCTGGTAAAACCACGGGCGCAGCCGGTCCAGTCTCAGCCGCGACTCCTGTACCTGTTGCGCGGAATAGTTCGATGTCGTGAAGCGGTTGCCGATATCCCTGTTCGCGATCCGCTCCAGCAGTACCTCGTAGGGCGGTTTCAAATCGACCAGCAACACAGGCAGGTCCTGCAGGCGCCAGACGCAGTCCTGCAGGATGGGTGGATCAACCAGCATCAGGTGGTCAACAATGATATTGCAGCCGGCTCGCGAGGCGCTGGCAATCCACTCGTGAAAGGCGTTGAATGCCCGGGTAGCGTTGTCGCCAAAGTGCCAGCGCAGCGGGCCGCTTGGATCACTCTCATCCAGCGCGCACGCATGGACGCCTTCCACGCTGCGCTCACCGTGATGACCGAACTTGCGCGGGTAGGTCGCCGCCATGAAGTGATCCATCCCGTACAGCAGCCAGAAATCATCGGACTGCCTGGCGAATAACTCGCAGGTGGTGGATTTGCCCGACCCGGAGGTGCCGTTGACGATGATAATCTGGCCGGGCAAGTCGTTCTCCTGAATGTTTTGATTTGGCGCAAAGTACCACAACTTGCTCACGCAAGATTGATTTCACCCCGGGCTATGCGGCGAAATCGCGCGGAAGGACAGAACTCCTGGTTGTCCCCCCAGTATGTCACACCAGCCCAATCCCACTGCAGTAATGACCAGACCACGGTGTGGTCGGTGTAGCCGGTGAAAATGAAGCCCTCGTCCAGCTGCCCGTCAGCGGCAATTTCCCTGCCGAGCTGGTCTGTCGCTTCCAGCCGTATGCGTTTCGGTCCGTAACGTCCGAACTCCAGCACCCGGCGGGTGCCGCTGCTGAGGCTCGCCAGCTCGCCGTCCTTCCAGATAAAACCGCCGATCACGCTTTGTTCCGTTCCTTCTCCCTTGGCGATTGCGTGGAAGGCACTGTTCGCCGCGATACCCCAGAAATAGCCGCCGCTTGCCGTCGAGGCGTAAGAGCGCGGGCCGTAGGAAGCATCGCGCATGGAGTAGCAGTCCACCGCAAACTTTTCGCCGTCGCGGCGCAGGGTGCCGACCATGCGGCCAGGCTGCTCGATATGAAATTTCTGGGTGGCGCGCTGGCCGGGATCCCCGCTTTTCAGCTCGTGTACGGGACCAAGCGCCCGCCACTCGAGATCCAGCCCAAAACCCTCGTTGTCGTAGGCAATGGCGTACCGCCTGAGGGGCTCCAGGACCTCCACGGACAGCGAGTTGTTGGCTGTCATGCAAAATTTCTGCGCGCCGGGAGGCAGGGCCTGCAGGTGGCTCCAGTTGTAGTACAGACAGTCCCAGGTATTCGTGCCGGAGGGATCCCACAGGATGGGGCCACCGTTCAGCATGCCCATGTTGGGCCGGAAGTAGTATTGGATAACCCCATGTATGCGGCGTTCGGGTATCGACAAAGAAAACCAGGCGCTCTCGTTCCAGTAGGGATCATTGCCCGGGGAGTCATAAAACCTGTCGGCCTGCGGCAACTCTGTCATGTCGGTTCCGGTACCTTGATCCGCGTCCTGGTGGCTATAATGGGCGACACCACGCTTGCCAGAACGACAATAAATCGAATGAATCTAACATCAGCCAAGTTACGCGCTGCCCTGTTGACGGCAGCGCTGGCGCTGTCCGCTTATCCTGGCAGTAACAGTCTAGCAGCACAGGCGACAGATTGGCCCAATTATGGCCGGGACGGCAGCGAGCAGCACTACAGCCCGCTGGAGGACGTCACTCTCGACAATGTGGACAAGCTCAGCCTGGCCTGGTCCTTCGATCTCGAGCCGGGGTTTTCGGTTTCCGCGCCGGTCGCCGCCGGCGGCAAACTCTTCACCACCACCGGTCACAGCCACATTCGCGCTCTCGACGCCGCGAGCGGCAAATTACTGTGGGACTTCGACCCCGGGGTGCGGGCCATCGCGCAATCCCCCCTGCATGTGAGTTGGGGCAACAAGGGTATCGCCTGGTGGGACGGGCGGGTTTTTCTCGCCACGACCGATGGCCGGGTGATTGCGCTGGATGACAGCACCGGCAAGCCGCTATGGGAACGACGCCAGTTCGAGCTGGCGGAACTGCGCAACAGTAACGGCGCCCCCCGGGTGTTCGACGGCAAGGTGATCATCGGTCACGGCGGGGCCGATATCAGTCCGCTGCGCGCTTATGTGACGGCCTACGATGCAAAAACCGGCGAGCAGCTGTGGCGGTTTTATACCGTGCCGGGTGACCCGGCAGTGCCTGCGGAGAGTAAAGCGGAACAGGTCATGCGCCCCACCTGGAAGGGCGACTGGTTCGGCCGGGGCGGTGGCGGCACGGCCTGGAACGCCTTCAGCTACGATGAGGATCTCGACCTGATCTATATCGGGGTCGGTAACGGTTTCCCCTACAACCACCTGATGCGTAGCCCCGGTGGCGGGGACAACCTGTTCCTCGCCTCCGTCGTGGCGGTGCGGGCCGATACCGGCGAGTACGTCTGGCACTACCAGGTCTGCCCGGCCGAGCAATGGGATTGTACCGCGGTGCAGGACATGACCATCGCGACCCTGCAGATCGACGGCAAGCCGCGCCGGGTGCTCCTGCAGGCGCCCAAGAACGGGTTTTTCTATGTACTGGACGCGGCCACCGGCGAGTTTATTTCAGCGGAGAAAATCGCCCGGGTGAGCTGGGCGGAAAAAATCGATGCCGCCACCGGCCGACCGGTTGAGAACCCCGCTATCCGCTACCAGGACAAGCCGGGCCTGTTCGAGCTCTGGCCGGGATTGCAGGGTGCGCACAGCTGGCTGCCCCAGGCGTTCAGCCCACGCACCGGACTGGTCTATGTCCCCATCATGGAAATCGGCGCGCTGATCGGCCCGCCCAGGCCCGGCGCCCAGGGCATAGGCGCTGGTATGGGGGCTACCGTGGTGCCGGATCCCGAGTTGCCGGGCAGCCGGCGCAGCTTCCTCAAAGCGTGGGACCCGGTCGGCCAGCAGCCCGCCTGGACCATCGAACTGCCCGGCGCCTGGCCCGGCGGAGTGCTGGCCACTGCTGGCGACCTCGTGTTCCAGGGGCGCATCGACGGCTACCTGGTGGCCTATAACGCGAACACTGGGGCACAGGTCTGGTCCTTCAAGACGGTAGCACCGGTGGTGGCCCCGCCGATTTCCTACAGCGTGGGCGACACGCAGTACATCACGGTCCTGACGGGCAGCGGCTCCCAGGGGGGTGGCATCCTGGCCACGGGCAATGCCGCCTACCGGACCGATTACGCGCTGCCGCGGCGGGTGCTGACATTTGCCATCGGCGGCAAGGCCACGCTGCCGGCTTTCGACATGCCGGTCCTGACGCCGCCGGCAGACCCGGACTTCAAACCCGATCCGGAGCGCGTAATGGCCGGTGCTATGGTCTATGCGAACAACGCCTGCCTGGTCTGCCATGGCATGAACGCCATCGGTGGGGGGGCGGCTCCCGACCTGCGCTATTCGCCGGTTATCCTGCGCGGCGATGATTTCAGGGCAGTGGTCAAGGGTGGTGCACTCAAGCTTCAGGGCATGCCGCCCTCACCGCAGCTCGCCGACCCGGCGCTCGAGGAGTTGCGGCATTACCTGCGGATGAGGGCCGTGCAGGCCGGGCAAGGGCAGGAGTAGCCGTGTCGAGGGCTATCGACCTGGGCAACAATTAACTTTCAAAACACTACATAAGCTATTGATATATAAATATTTAATATGTCTACCGATTGCGCTTGTGAATGTAATAATATTAAGTAGACAATAACGACAATAGGCGTTTACTATATCCGCCATGAGTGCATTCATGGGCGGCAGTATCGGCGAGTTAAGCGGGGTCCTTTACCAGGGACCGGTCGCCCACCTGATGGTGGTCGCGCATTATGTCGAGAAGAACGCCCTGGAAAAGGTGCGCCAGAGTGAGCATTGTGGACAGCTGAACCTGTCGGATCAAAGTTGCCTCGCGCTGCTGGCGGCACAGGATTACTCGCCCGGGGAGCTGGCGGCGCAACTGGGCATCAGCAGGCAGGCCTGCAGCAAAACCATCGGGGCACTGGCGGGGCAGGGCCTGATCGCGCGGCGCCGGAATCCGGTGGACAGTCGCTCCAGCGTATTGTCGCTGACGGACGGGGGGCGCCAGTGGCTGCAGGACCGTGCCGCTGTGGCGCTGGACATCTACCGGGAGTTCGCCGGCGAAGTCGGTGAGGAGCGCCTGGGAAAGCTTGTCGAACTCCTTGCGCAAGTCAGTCGTCAGCTTGGCTTTGAAGCCGCCACTTATAGCGCCCGGGCCTCCGTGGCTGCAGACCTGTCGGCGGGCCTGAACCTGCTGTTGCCCGCGCTGGTCAGCCAGATGAAGCAAATGCTTGCGCGGTCCCTGAGCGAGAAGGGATTTGCCGGGCTCAAGCCCAGCTTCGGCCAGGTACTGGGCCTGCTGCAGCGCGAGGAACGCAGAATCCAGTACATCGCCTCCGTTATCGGGGTCAGCAAGCAGGCCATAGCGGCCACTGCGGCGGATCTCGAACTGGCAGGGTATATCACCAGGACACCCGATCCGGGTGATCGGCGCCAGGTTGTCCTGCGCCTCACACTCCAGGGACAACACCTGCTGAGTGAATCCGTCGCCAGTGTCCGCGCGCTCGAGGCCACGATCAAAAACTCGTTGGGCGAGCGGGAATACCGCCTGCTTGACGACACCCTGGCAGAGCTCTACCTGCAGGTCGCCGGGCACTACGACGCGGCCAATGTGCTGCCGGCAAAAATACAGAAAATCTCCGAATACTTATTGGCAGAGCTGGGGGTGGCGGGCGTGCGTACGCTCGCACGGCACCTGGCGACTATGACTAGAGGTGAATCGTAATGTCTACATCTGTGCTTACTTCAATCCTGGCGCAGGGCGACTGGATGTTGTCGCTTTATGTTGCGCTGGGGGCCTTGTCGGTTTTTATTCTCGGGCGATACCTGCTGTTGATGAACCCGGCGCTGGAGCAGACCCGGGAACTTAACGTGGCGGTGGCGCGGGAACGGGAGTCCCTGGGCTTTTATCCTCCCATCCAGAAACGCAGCAAATTCTGGGGATTGCTGACCCAGTTATGCGTGTTCACCCTGGTGGTGCCCTTCAGTGTCACCGCAACGTCGCAACCCTGGTGGCAGGTTCTGCTGGATATCTTCCTGATACTGATGGTGTATGACTTTTTCTATTACCTGGTGCACCGCTTTTTATTTCACGATGGACCGCTGGGCGCGCCGCTCAAGTGGGTCCACGCGGTGCACCATCAAATGAAAAACCCCTGCCGCATGGATTCCGCCTACCTGCACCCGATTGAAACCTGCCTGGGCATCGCGCTGTATGCCGCGACCTTCGGGCTGCTGGCGCTTGTGCTGGGCCAGTTCCACGTGGTGACCGCGATCGTTACCTTTGTGGCCTTTTCCGCGATCAACCAGCACAACCATGACCGGATGGAGGTGGACCGTTTTCCTTTCAAGTACCTGAAGTACATGTCGGACATGCATCACGTGCATCACGCCCGGTTTACCGGCGGTAACTTCGCAACGATCTCGCTGTTCTATGACTGGCTGTTCGGTACCTACGATACCGGCAGTGGCTGGGGTAAAAACCGCCGGGCGAGTTAGCGCGCGTCCGCGAGCGCTTCTGACAGGTGGTGGATCTCGCCGTCCTTCATCACCATTGCCAGGCGATTACGCTCCGTGATGATGCTGACGTCCGCCAGGGGGTCGCCGTCCACCAGCAGCATGTCGGCGAGCATGCCCTCCTGCAGGGTGCCCAGGTCGCCCTCGCTGCGCATGGCCAGGCCGCCGTTGCGGGTGGCGCACACCAGTGCCTCGGCGGGTGAGTAGCCGTAGTAATCCACGAAGTACTTTACATCCCGGGCGTTGGTGCCCTGCATGTTCCAGGCAAAGCCGTAGTCCCCGCCGATCAGGTGGCGGATCCCGCGCTTGCGCAGCTCGGTATGGGTCTTGACCGACTCCTCGATCAGTTGCGGAATGCCCATGCCGGCAACCACCGGCGCGGGCAGCCACTGCTGCGCCTCGTGCACCATGGTGTGAAAGAGGCCGACACTGGGCGCCACAAAGACCCGGTCCTTTGCCTCCTCGAGCATATCCAGGGTTTTCTCGTCGCTGTACTCCGCGTGGAAGATCACATCGACCCCGGCGATCAGCGAATTTTCGATCGATTTGATCGAGCGCGCGTGCACGTTGACCTTCTTGCCGAAGCTGTGCGCCGTCTGCACGGCCATCTGGATCTCCTCCAGCGACATGGTGGTGCAGTGGGCGGGTATATGGGGATAGAACGGATCCCCGGACACGTCGAGCTTGATGTTGTCGCAGCCCTCGCGGCAGGCCAGGCGTACCGCCTTGCGCATTTCTTCAGGGCCGTCGATAACCTGGGAGGGTGAGGTGCCGTTGGAGAGTATCGAGCAGTTGCGCGGATTGTGCAGCCGGCTTTCATCACCCAGGCCGCCGGTGACGGTGATCTCCAGGGAGCCCGCCCGGATGCGCGGGCCGGGCAGGCGTCCCGCGTCAACTTCATTGCGCACCGCAACCCCGAGCCGCAGTTTTGCCTCGGAGGCGCCGTAAGCACTGGTGAAACCGTGATCGAGCAGGGTTTTCGCCACCCGGGCGGTCAGGAAGGCGTGCTCTTCCGGCGGCGGTGAAATCAGGTCCTCGGTGCAGGTGAAGGCATCAAACGAGAGGTGCGCGTGGCCCTCGGTCATGCCGGGCATCAGGAATTTGCCAGTCCCGTCTATGCTGAGATCCGCTGTCTCTGTTGCGGCGGATTCGCCGGCAGTCACGCGCTTGATCCGGTTGCCCTCGACCAGCAGGTTGCCGATAAAGGGCTTGCTGCCCGTGCCATCAAATATGGTGGCATTTGTGATCACTGTTTTTTTCATGGTAATAACCCTTTTACCGATGCATCGCCGGATATCGCAAGATCATAATGCCGGGCTTTCACCTGCCAAATGACTGCCGCGGTAGTCGCCCTTGCCTCTGGCAGTCAGTCACTGGCAGGGAAAACCTTGGAGCCGGCGTGGGAGAGCATCTGCGCCACCGGCAACTCAACCCCCAGCTCCCGTCCCAGCGCAACCGCATCACCCAGGTCTTTTTCCAGCAGGGCCGCGGCAATATGGAGCATCCGGTCCTCCTCGCTGGCGTGGGGGTCGTCGCGAAAGTGCTTGTAGTAGGGAATGTGGAATGCGCTCAGTTCCGACAGGGCGCCACTGGTCCTGGCGACCTGCTCCAGCAACCCGTCGCGCACGCCGGCAGCCCGCACCAGTTCGACCGCCTCTATCATGGCGGCAAACCCCGCGTACACGACAACGTTGTGGGCGAGCTTCAGGGCGGCGCCGCTACCCAGTGGGCCGGCGCGCACGATATGCGAGCAAAAACGCCGCAAGGTTGGCTCGAGCCGGTCGGCGAGTTCGCCGTCGTCGCCCACCAGTACAGACATGGAGCCATCTTCGACGCTGAACATGCCGCGCCCTGCCACCGGTGTGTCGACCAGGTGCACGCCGCACTCGGCCGCGCGCGCGGCGAGGGCGACGATGGTGGCGGGGGAGACCGTTGACAGCACCGCGATGCAGCTTCCGGTTTGCGCTCCCTCCAGCACGCCGGCCGGGCCGGTGACTGCCGCCACGCACTGCTCGTCGTTCTGTACGCACAGCAGTACCAGCTCGCACTGGCCGGCCAGCTCCCGCGATGAGCCTGCAGCGATCGCGCCGTCACTCACAGCGGACTGCACCGCTTCAGGGTTGAGGTCGAACACGACCGGCGTATCGCCGCTCATGACCATGCGGCGCGCCAGGGTGGCGCCGATGAGACCCAGTCCGATAATTCCCAGAGCGGCCATATGTCCTCCGGTGGCGGTTGTTTGTGGCTGTCTGTCGTAAGCGGGAGAGTATAACCGCGATAGCGGTGCTTTCGCCGCCGGCTCAGGCGCGCTCGCCGCGAGCGAACAGGCGGCTGGCAAGCACAGTGTAGCTCGGATCTTCCTGCGGTGGCTCGGGCGGATCCGCGAACGGGCGCTGGCTGCGCAGGTCGTAAGTCACTACCCGCTGTGCGAAGCGCCACCGGCCATCGTCCCTGCGATACCGGTCCAGGTAGCGCACACAGCCGAAGTCTTCCAGCCAGCCGCCACTGCCATCGGGAATGATGTGGTAGGCGATGGCGTAGACCTCACCTTCTCCCCGATCGCCGTCGACGCTTATCAGGTGATTGCAGACATGGTGTCCGCTGTAACGCATGTACGGGAAAGCGCCTTCCAGAAACCGGACATAATCCTCGGCGGAGCCGTCGAAGGTATCACCGTGGGTATCGGTGGCGTCATGGGTGTACAGGGTCCGCAGCAGCGCTCCGTCCTTGCGGTCGACACCGCGGCAGTACAGCAGGGCGAGTTGGCGTATTTCCTCTTTGGCGACAAGGGTGGCCAGTGTGTCCTGATCGATGCTCATTGTGTTTATCCTCGTGTAGATGCCGCCGGGCCAGGCGTGACCGGCAGCTTCAGCCGGCCGTGATGCCGTTGTCGATATTGATGCAGGCGCCGTGATAACCGCTGGCCGCATCCGAGGCGAGAAACGCTACCATATCAGCCACATCCGTGATTTCCACCAGCCCGCGCAGGGGTGAATAGCGCGTCACCAGGGTGGCGTCCGCATCCTGCAGCTGGCGGAAGCCGGCGGCGAGGGCGGTCATCATGCCGCCCGGTGCCACCGCGTTGAAGCGGATTTCGCGGTGCATGTATTCCATGGCCAGGGACCGGGTGAGATGGGTGAGGCCCGCCTTGGTGGCGCAGTAGGCCGCCGTGTAAGCCTGGCCGACATGGGCGGCGCAGGAGGTCACGTTAACCACCGCGCCATGGGACTCGAGCAGCTGCGGGATGGCCGCCTGGATCAGGTGGAAGGGCGCGCTGAGGTTGACCGCGATAGTCCGGTCCCAGGCCTCGTTGCTCATGTCGGCCGAGTGGCAGGGGATGAAAACCGCGGCGATATTGCACAGGGCGTCGAGCCGGCCGAAGGTTTCCACCGCCGCCAGGACCGCGCTGCGGCAGTTGTCGGGTATAGCGAGATCGACTGCCTGGACCAGTGCCCGGGCACCCTCTGCACGAACCTGGTCCGCCGTTGCCTCCAGGCCCACGGCATCGATATCGACCAGGCACAGGTCGGCGCCGGCGCGGGCCAGTACGAGCGCGGTGGCACGGCCGAGCCCGGCGGCGGCGCCGCTGACCAGTGCCGCCTTGCCTGTCATGTCACTGGGTGCTGGCAAACTGTTTTCCCTCCGGATCGAGTGCGTTCAGCCGCTGCTGTTGCATCGTTATTGGGTGAAAGAATAACCGCCGTTCACCGGGTAGGTCTGCCCGGTGATCCAGGCGGCGGCGTCCGAGCACAGGAACAGCGCCATGTTGGCCACGTCATCGGGCCTGCCGAAGCGGCGTATGACATAGCGCGAGAGTTGTGCCCTGGTGCGATCGCTGGCGAGGAATTCTGCCATCGCCTCCTCATCGAGCGGCGGTTCCAGCGTCGACAGCGAAATGGCGTTGGCGGTAATGCCGTGGCGTCCCGCTTCCCGCGCCAGTGCGCGCATGAAGCCGGCGGCGCCCGCCTTGGCCGCCGAATAGGCGGCCAGCCTGGCTTCGCCAATCCGGCCGGCATCGGAGATGATCGTGACCACGCGGCCCTTGCCCTGTTTGATCATCTCCGGCAGCGCCGCGTGGCAACAATTCATCACGCCCTGCAGGTTGGTGCGGAAGAAGCGTTCCCAGTCCGCGGGGTCGGTCTCCCAGAACTGCGGGGAGAGCCCCATGGTGGTGCTCGGGCCGGCGTTGCCGGCGTTGTTTACCAGTAGTGTGACAGGCCCCAGGGCGGTGCTGGCGGCTCCCAGGGCGGAAACCACGGCCTGGTGGTCGCCCACGTCGGCCGGGACGGCCAGGGCGGGTACGCCCAGCGCTTCGATTTCCTCAACCACTGCGCCGGCGCGCTCCGCCACGAAATCATTGACGGCGACTCCGCCCGCGTTGTGGCGCGCCAGCGCCAGCGCGATTGCACGGCCGGCACCCTGGCCGGCACCGGTAACGAAGGCGACCTGGCCGCCCAGGTCCAGCACATCCTGTCCAATCATGGTGCCTTGACTCCCTTTGGCTGTGGCTGTGGCTGTGGTGTTGCGCGGACTCGTGCTCCCGGACGCCTATTGCGTTACCGCCAACTCATCCGGGTTTTCCGCGGGAAGCGTCTGCAACAGGTAGTTGCGCGCCTGGTCGCGGGTTGCGGCACTATCGGCAAATACGCTCTCCAGAAAGGCGTATATCGCCAGTGTGGTGAACATGTGCTGGCGCGCTGCCGGCATGGCCTCTGGAGCGGGTGGCGAGGTGCAGAAATCCATGTCCCCACTCATGTCGACCCCGTCCTGTTCACCGCCGAGCTCGGCGACAAGCTCGTCGCTACCGACGTCGATGCCATCGCCCACCTCCTCCAGTACGACCTCACAACCCACGACGTCGGGATTGGCTATAAAGCGCATGATCGTGGACGCCGGCTGGGCAAACCCCGCGTGGGAGGCGCCCTTGAGGGTCACCAGGATGCTGTCCGCGGCCATCGCCAGCGCCGGCAGCGCGTTGTCCTGGTAGGAGACCAGTGCGTCGGTATCGCCGTAAATCAGCAGGTAGGGGATTTTCCTGCTGGCAAAAAACGCCGGTTTGAACATGCTGGCGGGCCCTGCGATGGAGACCGCGGCAGCTATCCGCGGGTCCAGCAACTTGCGATGAAAGGCTGCGAGGGTGGAGGTGAGCCCGCCCAGCGATACGCCCGCCACGGCGATCCTGAGCGGGTCGATGGTGTTGTACAGGGGGTCCTCGGCGTCACTGTTGCGGGCAAGCAAGGTGTCGATCAGGAAACGTATATCGCCCGGTTGATTGGCCACATCGGTCATCAGGGGCCCGTCGGGTGCATGAAATCCCGTCAGCGGGTAATCGGCGGCCACCACGGTGTAGCCGTGGCTGGCGAGAAAGCGTATCAGGTAGAGTCCCTCCTGCCGGAATGACATGAACCCGTGGCTGTAGACCAGCAGGGGGCCGGGTTGCTGCAGGTCGGCGGGGTACCAGATCTCGGCCTGGAACTCGCGTCGCGGGCTCCCGGGAAAATCATTGTAGGCTGCTGTCGGACGCGAGCCGTCAACCGCGGTGAAGGTGTCGCTGCGCACCGGGTGCGGTCCGGGCGTGAAGCGCGCGATACTCTGCGTGCCCTGTGGCGCGGGTGTCGCCGGAACGGCGGCGAACCAGTAGATGCCGGCAGCGATGGCGACCAGTACGAGCAGGATAATGTGCCACTTTTTCATGGTCTTTGCGCTCCCGGGCCCGGTAAAATTGACGTCAGCATTTATACCGCCTTTGCCAATAATATACAACTATGTTGACTATAAACTGATGACCTGTTCCATTGGATAAAAACGTCACCATAAGGGCTGCAGGCGTCAGTTTTAATGCGCAGCAGCGCGCAGCCGTGCCCAGCGCCGTATTCCTGCACGGTTTTGCCGGTGACCTGCACACATGGGATGCCATGTGGTCGGAGTTCGGGGAAAACCTGTGCGCCTTGCGCTATGACCTGCGCGGCTTCGGGCGGAGCACGGGGGGAGGGGGAGAGCCCTATTCTCACGCCGACGACCTGCTCGCCGTGCTGGACGCGCGTCAACTCGAGCAGGTGGACCTGGTCGGCGTCTCGATGGGTGGCGGTATCGCCCTTAACTTTGCGCTGGACCACCCACGGCGAGTGCGCAGGCTCGTGTTGATCAGCCCCTCCCTGGTGGCGTGGGAGTGGTCGGAGCAGTGGCAGCTCATGTGGCGGCGGCTGACTGCATGTGCCCGGGCAGGACAGCTCGATGAAGCCCGCCGCCTGTGGTGGCAACATCCGCTGTTTGCCAGCGCCCGCGCAAGTGACGCAGGCCCCGCCCTGTACGCGGCAATCATGCGCTATTCGGGCTCGCATTGGCTGCAGGACAACCAGCGTCCCGCGCTGGCGGATGTTGAGCGGCTTTACCGCCTGCAGTGCCGCACACTGTTGTTGACGGGCGCCCATGACCTGCCGGATTTTCGCCTGATTGCCGACCTTGTCGAGGCCAGTGTGCCGGACCTGCTGCGCGTTGACCTGGCCGATGCCGGGCATATGCTGCATATCGAGCAGCCGGCAGCGTGCGCCCGGCAGGTGGGCAGTTTCCTGGACGTGACGCCGCTACCCTAGTCAGTAGTGCTCTCGGCAAACAGCTGCCGGACGGCGGGCATATCAACTTTCAGCGACGGGGTTCTCGGCAGGTCCGCGAGCAGGCGCCAGGCCGCAGGTATGTGTGTTGCGGGAAGGAGTTTACGCAGATGCGCTTCGATGTCGGCCACGGACGGGGCGTGGTCACCGGGTTTCAACTGGATTGCCGCCCCGGGTACCTGTCCCAGCCTTGGGTCGGGAACCCCGACCACCGCTGCCGCTGAAATTGCCGGGTGCTGCAGCAGGGCCTGTTCGATGATGGC